>NZ_JBSXOB010000059.1:0-375739 GCF_056857915.1 Marinobacter sp. B-12
GTCTGCCGCCTTCAACCTCTTTCAGGATCTTGACGATCTGGGACTCGCTGTACCGTGACTTTTTCATGTCGCTCTCCGTTTGCCTCATTGTAGGCCGGAGAACTCTAATTACGCATGCACCGATTTTAGGGGATGGTTACAGAGTTAGCGTATTTGCTTTTAAACAAAGCCCGACGTTCCGTTGTAGAAGCATCTTTGCGAGAAAGGTTGAGGGGCTGCGCATTTGAGACTGAGATAGTCGAAATCTTGCAGATCTTTTGGCTTGCCAGGCTCAAAGACCCGAAATTCTCAATCGATCCCGGCATTGGTGATGAGATCAACGCTCGATCACTGTTATCCGATCAATTCCTCATGAGTTTGAACCCGGGTACAGAGCGATTCGGGAAGAACCTAGCACCTTTTAAAGCAATTCAAGATTGCTTCAAAGTCCCATCTGACCTATTGAACGCTGAGTCTGTTCACTTCCCCATCATCTTGAGGAATACCTTAAGACTCATGGAGGCCGCATCAGGCGAACCATTTGAAGCCCAATTTTTTTATGAATGGGAAAACAGCAAATCGAGGATACCCTTACGGTGGAGTTTGATGCATCACTTTCTTGAAGGACGACCAGGCTCTACTACAGGTCAATTTTTTAGTAGTGTTAGCGCCCGAGCCCGATCTGCTTTTCTAAGAACGCTCACAGTTTCGCATGAACACAACTGGCTTTCGACGCGAGAACTCGAAGATAGAGCAATAATGACTCTACCTCTTGATCCTTCAACAGCATGGCTGCGTAGCAATGCCCCCCCGTTTTCCCTTCCGCAACTAGCAAGTTCAGATGCCAATTCCGATCCTGAGGAGATCGTTAGACAGCTATTGACCGCATCCGTCAGCGGTAAACAGATACTTGGAGCCATTTCTTGGCCCGTGTTTTACTCAAAATATGAATTTGTAGAAATCGAAATAAAGCTCTACTGGCTTGAGAACAAGCTAACAAAGACTAAACCGCCCCGGAACACCATTCCTAATTTATTGAGCGGCGAAGCGCTTAATTTGGAGTCAACCATTCTCTACCCGGCCTCGAACGAACCGATCCACGGCCGCTCAGATTATAAACCTATTACGCATCTGATTTTCCCCTGGAGATGTGGATACGCTCAAGCGGATATAAATTTCAGAGGCCTATACGCGCCCACATCGATTGCTCCATCTACCGTAACTGCTATCCCCCATCGTGACTGTATTCAGTTCTACGAGGATAAAAAATTACTTGGCTCTGGAGGCTATTGGACAAATAATTGGGAGCCATGCTATCCGGTTGGCGCGAAGCCTAGAATTGGAACCTATTTAATGGTTGAAAAAACGTTTTTATCTGACCTAATTGCAGCCCAAAAAAAGGAAGGAGAGATAGTTTTCCATTGGGTTGCGGAATCATTTCACAAGAAAAATGAAATTGATTCCTATGAGACATCCCAACTAGAAGGAAAAATATCTCTGTCTGAAATCACAAAATTATAAGTATTGAACCAAGTCATAGATCAGTTAAGGCGAAATTTATTGGTTTATCCCGGCAACATTTTTTATATTTTTTTCCTGAACCACAAGGACATAGATCATTAACTCCGACTTTTTTAGTGGCTCTCTTTGGCTCAACTTTTTGTTCTTTTAGAGTTTTCTCAAGTTTTTGACCCAATTCATAAAAGTAATCTGCCATATGCGAAGCCAAATCGTGGAACTCGACGGTATAATAAACCCTAGCCCTTATGCTGCCAGCATCAATGGCTTCGACTAGAAGCTTTTCCGCTCTCTGATCATCTTTTTGGACGCCTAATCCCTTGTGGTAGGCTTCGCCTAATTCGGAAATGCAGTCAGGACATCCCAGACTAATCCCCCTATTTACATATTCCAATGCATGGTCAATGTCTGGCTGGCGTGCCTTTCCTTCTGCAAAATATTTAAATAAAAATCTAAGTGCTAAAGGTTCATCTTGCTTCTCAGCTTCCTTGAGATAACTTATGGCCTCATCAAATCGTGATTCTACGTAGGAGTAAGCTCCATAAAGCGCCTGTGCAGGAGCATATCCCCTATTGGCAGCGACTTTCATGAGGTTATACCCCGAGGCTTTACGGTCGTCGCCTAAATATCCTTCACTCGTTAGTATCGAGAACCTAAAGAGAGGTTCCACATCTCCATGATTTTTTGTGAACGTCTCTAATTCTTCGATTTCACCACTTACCATTAAACCCCGTATGCGCCCATCAACGTCAGCACTAATTTTGTATGCGGCTTCATACAGAGAAGCCGCAATCTTATAGAGCGATTCATGATGGTACGAGAAGGCCTTTGAGACTACTGCAATTTGATCAGGCGATGCCTCTTCTGCCAACTTTTCTAAAATAATGCCTGCTTGAAGCTTCGGTTGTTTTTCTTCGGATAAGAGACCATTAAAAATGATATCTTTATATTCTTGAGACTTAATCTCTAATTTCTCTGTTTTCGGCAACGTTTTTCCAATATCCAGTAGCAAAAAAAGATCCTCAAAAACACCAATTACAAGATCTCTTGCATGACGCGCCTTTTCTATAAGATCCTTTTTTCTTTCAGCTATGAATTGAGGATCGATTTTACTCGAGTCTTCAGTATGGACGCCTTTGTTTCCAAGCTTCCTAGCTTCGTGAAGTTGATTCTTTAGCGATCTAGATATAACTTGGCATTCATACAAATAGTTGATTTGATCGTGTAGCTTTTGGGTCGAGATCTCCACTTTGAAGCCATCAGCTACCTTTAAAACAAGCGCCGATAGAACCAACCGGAATTTGAAGAGGGCATAGTCAGGGTGTATTTCAATGAACTCAACTGCAGTCTTGTAGGTGTCACATACATACTCACCAAAAATCCTACTCAAATCGAGATCACTTTTTACAGCGGACATATATACCCTAAGTTTGACGAATAAATGGTGAGTTTACCAAATCTGGTAGCCAAAAAAAGTTTCCGGTTCTCAAGGCTAGTAGCTCATTTTTGAGGCTCAGATATCGAGAAACGCGAAAGGTCCGCATAGGTTAATAGTTAAAAAACGGAAAGTTCCCTATTGATTTCGAAAAAAAGGAGCGTTGGATGGGAGGCATATTTAGCGGAAGAAAGCCTTCAAAAACGGCAAAACCTTTTCCGGAACAGTTCCCCGCACTCGATATTCGAAAGCTTCAGAGAATCGATGGACTCGACCCCGGTGAAGCTTACGACCTGCATCAGTACAAACTGGGTAAAAAGTGGGGGACATTTTCGATAGTCGTTCACGAAGGCTGGCTTGAGCTGCAATACAACGCATTTAGTCACAAGGTAAACCAGCTTCCGTCCCAAATTATTAAGATCACTCGAACCCACTGTCATTTTGGCGGAACTCGTCCCTGGTTTCTCTGCCCGGGCGACCAATGTGGTAGAAGAGTGGCAATTCTCTATGGACCTAATTCGATGCTCTGTCGGCAGTGCTCGGGGATCGCGTACCAGAGCCAACGAGAAAATCGAATTCAGCGAATGTTCCGCAAACTACGGTCAATCGAAGCTAGCTACACCGGCCGGCCTAACGAATCAGCTCCCAAAGATCGAACGCGTCCGAAGGGCATGCACCATCGCACATTTGAGCTATTGCAAGAAAAGCATCAACGGCTGACTACCGATATTCAGTACGCTCAAATAGAGGAGTTGAGGAGGTTGGACGACATGCTGCCCGACTGGGCCTGAGCGATTGAAGACTCAGCAACTCCTTCACAAACCGGCACGACTTCAAGACATTGAAGACATTAAAGTAGGGAGTTTTTCGTGCTATGAGGGGATTGGGAGGCCTGCGGCATTAAAAATTACGCTTTTTTAGCGATTGGTTCGCCATGTAGACGGCGTTTATGAAGCCCCTGATCGCCTCAAATCAGCCTGCGAAAGCCTGGATTTTAACCATTTCCTTATTGATAGGTAGGAAGGCGGTTACATAAACCATTGGCACTTAACGTACTGATTATTTAAGAAAAATGGCGGTGGGCCAGGGATTCGAACCCCGGGAAGGCTACTAACCTTCGGCGGTTTTCAAGACCGCTGCATTCAGCCACTCTGCCAGCCCACCGTTTTCTCCACAGCCGTCATTGCGACAGCGGGGAGCATGATACCGGAATTCCTTTTCCTGTCAACGCCCTGGCCACATCGTCTTCCCTCCGCTTCAACATTAACGCTATTTAATGGAATCCGCGGAGCCGTTTTCTGTCGTAAATGATTGAAAGTTGTATATCTGGCATTATGATGAGTGTTAGATTCAAACGGTTGTGACACACAGACGGAGAAGATAATGGAAGACAGACGATTTGGCGTCCAGCAAAACCAGGGAGCCTATTCGACCACAGAAAAAGGTCAGGCGACGGGTATCAGCGCAGATGCCATGAATGTGCTGCGCAATACCTACATGCTGCTGGGAATGACTCTGGCATTCTCCGCACTGACCGCGTTCCTGAACATGAACGGCACACATCCCGGCTTCCTGATCACGATCGTAGGCTATATCGGCCTGCTGTTCGCGACCTATAAGCTCAAAAACAGCCCTTGGGGTATCGTAACGACCTTCGCCCTTACCGGCTTCATGGGCTTCACTCTTGGCCCGATCATTGGTCAGATGGTGGCCGCAGGCGCTTCCCAGATCGTCGCGAATGCCCTGGCCCTGACAGCGACCGCGTTTGTGGGTCTGTCGGCAACGGCCATTATCACCAAGAAGGACTTCAGCTTCCTGTCCAGCTTTCTGACAGCAGGCGCCTTCGTGCTGATCGGTGCGATGCTGCTGGCGTTCTTCATGCAGAGCTCCATCCTGCATCTGGCGGTGTCTGCCGGCTTCACCATCTTCGCTTCCATCATGATCCTGTTTGAAACCAGCCGGATCATCAACGGCGGGGAGCGCAACTACATCATCGCCACTGTTGGCCTGTATGTGGCCATCTACAACCTGTTCGTCAGCCTGCTTCACCTGATGATGGCGTTCAGCGGCGACGACTGATCACCTTGATATCACCCCGATATCATTCTGGTGACAGGTAAATGCCAGAAAACCCCGGCCCCGGTCGGGGTTTTTTCATTCATGAGGTAAACTGTTCTCTGAACTCCAACAGGCAAACATGCGCATATGAGCCCGCACACACCCTGCTCCTTCACCCTGGTCGTTACCGGGGCGCCCTACTCATCCCAGGCACCACAAACAGCGCTCGCCTTCGCCAGGGCAGCACTGGCAAATGGCCATCGAATTGATCGGGTATTCCTCTACGGTGATGGCGTTCATCTGGCGTCGGCACTGACCAGCCCGCCTTCGGATGAGGTGAACTGGTCGCAAGCCTGGCAGGATTTCCTCGGAAGCCACGATATTGCCGGCTTTGCCTGTATTGCGTCGGCGCTTCGGCGAGGCATTGTGGATCAGAGCGAACAACAACGCTATGAGCTGCCCGCCAACAACCTTGCCACGCCGTTCACCATTGCCGGCTTGGGCGAGTGGGTGGACAGCGTGGCGCATTCTGATCGCGTTATCTATTTTCACAACGGGGGTTGAGCCAAACATGGAGACGTTGGTTATCATTAGCCACGCGCCGTATTGCGACTGGGCCGGCCGTGAGTCGCTGGACATGGCCTTTTCACTGGCCGCATTTGACCAGCCGGTGACGTTGCTGTTCACCGGCGAGGGCGTTAACTGGCTTCGCAAGGCCCAGCAGGCGGACGCCGTGCAGCAGAAATCGGTGGAGAAGAATCTGTCAGCCGCGCCTATTTTCGGCGTTTCCGCCCTGATGGCCGATCATAAGGCTTGTGAGCGCTATGGCCTCGACGAAGAGAATATGATGCCGGGCGTTACCGTGGCAGATCTGTGTGCCGACCTGCTTGAGCATTACGCCCACGTGGTCAACCTGAGTTGAACAGGCAATTACCCACCCGGAGAGCACATTGATGGCAACCATCCATACCCTGCACATCGTCAACAAGCGGCCGGATCACCCGGCGTTTGGAGCGTGCCTGTCAAGCATCACCGACCAGGATGGCCTGTTGCTGACGGAATCAGGTGTACTCGCCCTTGCGGACCGTGAAGCAGTGCTAAAAGGCACCGTTTATGCGCTGGCCCCCGACCTGCAAGCCAGAGCCATCACCGTCGATGGACTTGACGTACAAACGATTGATTTTGACACAATGGTGGCCCTGACCACCGAGGCAACCAGAGTGATCAGCTGGTAATGACTATTCCGACGAGAAACAACGAAGGGTTCCTGGAGAACGCCTGGGCGTGGTCACCTGACGTGGCCCGTGAAATTGCAGCGGACGACAACATTGAATTAACCGATAATCACTGGGAAATCATCGAATTCCTGCGGGAATTTTACAAACAACATGAAATATCACCACCCTCAAACAGGTTGTTTGTAAAAGCGGTCAGGGAGGCGTTTGACGAAGAGAAAGGCAACAGCATCTACCTGATGCAGCTCTTTCCCGGTACACCGGCCAAAACCGCCTGCCGCATAGCGGGCCTGCCAAGGCCAACGAATTGTCTATGACTCCTTTCGGGGCTTTCTACCGGGGTCAGGCACCTCGCCCAGAAAGCTACTGAGGCCGTTCTCGAACAGCCCCGAACCGAACCTGAGAAACTGGCGGGTAGACTCTTTCGCCGTACTTTCCGGCAATTCACGAAGGGTTTCTTCCACACCTTCCCGTACACCCTGCCTGACCCTGGGCTCTATCTCCCGCGACGCGTCGATAAGCTCCGCCACCTTGCGATCAAGATGTGGTCGCACAAAGCCGAGCCAGAAGCCTGCTAGCACTGAAAGAACGACGCATCCTGTTACCAGGGCCTGTATCGCGACTGCCCATACAAAATCCATACTGCCCTCCTGGTCAGCTCATTACGCAAGGAACAGTGCTCCAAGCGCCTAATTCAAAACGTTGCTCATGATCAAAAACTGAATCGCGCCCGCCAGGGAACCCAATACTCCCCCAACCAGCATGAGTTGAATCTCTTCCTCTCGAAAAGCCGGCCGCAGGATATCCTGAAACTCCGCCGGCGCCAGCGACTTCATCTGCCCGGCCAACACCCCGGCCACCACCGGTGCCCGTTCGCGGTTAAACGCGGGATCCCCGAAAACATCACGAGTGGCCAGCACCGCCTTATGGTTCATGGCTTTTTTAAGTTCGGTGTACCCCGTCATCCCAACAGTAACCTGGGCGCCGAGCTTCATGACCATCGAATTGTCCAGCAATGGCCTCAGATGCTTCTGGATAATCGCCCGTGTACGGTCCCCACGGTTGCCGTTGATCATGGCGTCAGCCACTTTCTCCACGGTGATCAACTCCTCCGCCACCAATCTGGCCCATACCTCGCTAATCTCAGGCTGGCGCTGCAGGAACAGGCCCTGTAATCGCCAGAACAGGAAGCGTCTGGGTTTGAGCGGGCGAAAAATCAGATTGATGGCAATCCAGTTGGTCAGAAACCCCACCACAAAGCCACCGACCGGCAATAGCCATGGTTCGGGGTAGCGTACCCAGGCGGGGGCCAATAAGGCCCCCAACAGGCCGCCAATGATTGCCCCTCGGTTGATAACCGACCGAAGCTCGACCGAGCCTGCTTCCCTGAAAATCCGGTTCATCAGATCCGGATGGGTTTTCAGTTCCCGGCTCAGTAATGCCTTCAGGTCAATGAGGTCGTTGAGGTCATCCCCAAAATCCTCCACCAGAGACTCTATCCTCGACGGGAGCTGTTCCCGACCCCACCGATAGATTCGGTTCTTCATGAACAGCGGGAGGTTGTCCCAGAGCACCGGTTGGATTTCATACATCACTTCGTCAATGTATTCGTCCATGCGGGGATTCACCTGGGATATCACCTGCTCAACGATTCGCTGTGGCTCCAACTGCTGATAGACGGCGTTCAGATCACCAAACTGCTGTAGGGTGCGGTCAATACAGATATGAGCCATCTTCTCAGCCTTGCGGGGAATCACTCCCTGCCAGCCAATAACGCCAATACCCACAAACTGTATGGGATTGAATGACATCTGAATCGCCAGCCAATTGGTAAACCAGCCGACAACAGCTGCCATGAGTGGCACAGAGAACAGTGCTACATCAACCAAGACAAACCCCAGTGTGTGATTGGCGGGCACGGTGGTGAGGACGCGCCGTGATTTTTTATGACAGGTATCTCACCCATCGTTCGATTCAGATTATGTGACTGATAATGAAGTAAATCGAATTATTCGACATTGGCCGTTCCGCCACAGCAACGACGATAGCGCGGCACGCATAGCACTGACAAATACCCGCACCGAAAACAAAAAAGCCGGCATTAGCCGGCTTCATGTCATACTTTTAGAGTCTGCCTTATCTTACTGATAATAAGCATTTTCTGTATAGGTATGATCGGTAACGTCGCGAACGGCCGTTATCTCAGGAACACGCTCTTTCAACGTCGATTCAACACCCTGCTTCAACGTGAGACTCACCGCACTGCAACCCTGGCAACCCCCACCAAACCTCAGAACCGCAATGGATTCTTCGGCCACTTCCACCAGCGAAACTTCACCGCCGTGAGCCGCAAGGTTGGGATTGATTTCCGATGCCAGAATATACTGGATGCGGTCAGGCAAAGGCGCGTTCTCATCAACGTTAGGCACCTTGGCGTTAGGTGCTTTGATGGTCAGCTGCCCGCCCATCTGATCCTTGGAGTAGTCCACAAAGGCCTCTTCCAGGAACGGCACCGAATTATGATCGAGAAACAGCGTAAACTTGCCCAGATCAACCTGCTCGTCCGTCGGCACGATTTCGTTCGGCGGGCAGTAGGCAAGACAGGTCTCGGCGTTCTTTGTGCCGGGCTGGGTTACAAAAATACGGACACCCATGCCCTCCACATCCTGTTTTTCAATAAGTTGTGCAAGGTAATCCCGAGCGGGATCTGTCACCGTAACCAATGCCATAGTTGCAACCCGTTTGAAAGTGTTCCCTTATTTTAAGTGAGATCGCTGCAACATGAAAGACCAAGTAAAATAGTCAGACTTTAAGTGCTCCATTGACCAACATCATCAGGTCGTGGGACGACAACCGCCATTTTTGCTATGATCGCGCGCCATTGAGACAAAAACGACTTCCGGAAGTAATTGATATGACCGACCGCAACTCTCGTCTGGACCGCCTGGAACAGCTTGAAAACGCCCTGAAAGAACGCATCATCGTTCTCGATGGTGGCATGGGCACCATGATCCAGAACCTGAAACTGGACGAGGCAGCGTTCCGTGGCGACCGGTTTGCAGATTATGACCGTGAGGTACAGGGCAACAACGACTTGCTGAACCTGACCCAGCCCGCCCTGCTCCGCAATATACACGCGGACTATCTTGAGGCCGGCGCTGACATTATTGAAACCAACACCTTCAATTCCACCCGGCTGTCGCAGGCCGACTATGGTCTCGAATCGATTGCGAAGGAATTGAATGTTGAAGCCGCAAAACTGGCGCGCCAGATTGCGGACGAATTCACCGCCCGCAACCCGGAGAAGCCGCGTTTCGTGGCCGGTGCGGTTGGTCCGACGTCCCGCACTGCGTCCATTTCACCAGACGTGAACAATCCGGGGTACCGCAACGTCGATTTCCAGACCCTGGTCGACAATTATTACGAAGCGGTGGAAGGCCTTGTTCAAGGCGGCTCTGACCTGATCCTGATCGAGACCATTTTCGATACATTGAACGCCAAGGCAGCGATCTACGCCACCCAGCAGTACTTCATCGACAGTGGTATCGAGTTGCCAATCATGATTTCCGGCACTATTACCGACGCTTCAGGCCGTACCCTGTCTGGCCAGACCACCGAGGCATTCTGGAATTCCGTATCTCACGCCAGGCCTGTTTCGGTCGGTCTGAACTGCGCCCTCGGTGCTGACGCCCTACGCCCCTATGTGGAAGAGCTGGCCAATAAATCAACGACCTACGTCAGTGCTCACCCCAATGCCGGGCTGCCGAACGAGTTCGGCGAGTATGACCAGACGCCGGAAGAAATGGCGGAGATTATTGAAGGCTTTGCCCGTGACGGGTTTCTGAACATCATCGGCGGTTGCTGTGGCTCACGCCCGGACCATATCGAAGCCATCGCGGAGGCGGCTTCCAAGTATCCGCCCCGAAAAATACCAGAACAGAAACCCGCTCTGCGGCTGTCCGGCCTTGAACCGTTTACGGGTGACGAGAACACCCTGTTCATCAACGTGGGTGAGCGTACCAATGTGACGGGTTCCAAGCGGTTCCTGCGGCTGATTAAAGAGGAGCAGTACGAAGAGGCCCTCAGCGTCGCCCGCGACCAGGTGGAAAACGGTGCCCAGATCATCGATATCAACATGGATGAGGGCATGCTGGACTCGAAGGACGTCATGGTGACGTTCCTCAATCTGGTTGCATCGGAACCCGACATTTCCCGCGTTCCGATCATGATCGATTCCTCCAAGTGGGAGGTGATCGAAGCCGGCTTGCGCTGCATACAGGGCAAAGCTGTGGTGAACTCCATCAGCCTGAAGGAAGGCGAGGAGGAATTCCTCAAGCGCGCCCGGGACTGCATGCGCTACGGTGCGGCTGTTGTAGTCATGGCGTTCGATGAGGATGGCCAGGCGGATACCTTCGAACGCAAGACTGAGATCTGTAAGCGCTCCTACGATCTTCTCGTTGGTATCGGTTTCACTGCCGGCGATATCATTTTTGATCCCAACATCTTCGCCATCGCCACTGGCATCGAGGAACACAACAATTACGCGGTGGATTTCATCAACGCCAGCCGCTGGATTCGCGACAACCTGCCCCACGCGTCCATTTCCGGCGGTGTGAGCAACGTGTCGTTCTCGTTCCGTGGCAACGATGCCGTGCGCGAAGCCATCCACTCGGTATTCCTGTACCACGCCATCAAGGCTGGTATGAATATGGGCATCGTCAACCCCAGCCAGCTCGTGATCTACGACGAAATCGATCCGGAGTTGAAGGAGTTGGTGGAAGACGTGGTGCTTAACCGCCGCGACGACGCCACCGACCGCTTGCTGGAAATTGCTGAGCGCTATCGCAGCAAGGGCGGCAAAACCCAGGAAGAAGATCTGGCCTGGCGCGAGTGGCCGGTTGAGAAGCGAGTGGAGCACGCCCTCGTCAAGGGTATCACCAACTACATCATTGAAGACACGGAAGCCTGTCGGCAGCGTGCCGAACGCCCGATCGAAGTCATTGAAGGCCCTCTGATGGACGGGATGGGCGTGGTTGGCGATCTCTTTGGCGACGGCAAGATGTTCCTGCCCCAAGTGGTCAAGAGCGCCCGCGTCATGAAACAGGCGGTGGCACATCTGATTCCGTATATTGAGGCCGAGAAATCCGAAGGCCAGAAAGCCAAGGGCAAGATCCTGATGGCAACCGTCAAAGGCGACGTACACGACATCGGCAAGAATATCGTGGGCGTGGTGTTGCAGTGCAATAACTATGAGGTTCTCGACCTCGGCGTGATGGTGCCCTGCGACAAGATCCTGGACGTCGCAAAGAAGGAAAATGTCGACATCATCGGCCTCAGTGGTCTGATCACACCGTCGCTGGATGAGATGGTCCACGTCGCCAGGGAAATGCAACGGCTGGACTTCAACATCCCGTTGATGATTGGCGGCGCCACCACCTCCAAGGCTCACACGGCGGTCAAGATCGAACCTCAGTACAAGAACGACATCGCCCTGTATGTCTCCGATGCCTCACGCTGCGTGAACGTTGCCTCCCAGTTGCTGAGCAAGACCGCCAAACCCTCATTGGTGGACGGTGCACGCACGGAGTACGACGAAATTCGGGAGCGCCGTAAAAACCGGGGGGAACGCACCAAGCTGGTCTCATTGAAGGAAGCCCGGGACCGCGCGCCGGAAATCCGGTTCGACGACTACCAGCCGCCGAAGCCAGCCTTCACCGGTGTACGGTCCTTCGAAACCTATGATCTGAAAGAACTGGTGGACTACATCGACTGGACGCCCTTCTTTATCTCCTGGGACATGTCTGGCAAATACCCAGCCATTTTCGATGATCCGAAGCGGGGTGAAGCCGCCAGGACGCTGTTTGAGGACGGTCAAAAAATCCTTCAGCAGATGATCGACGAGAAACGCGTTTCCGCCAAGGCGGCGATCGGCTTCTGGCCCGCCAACCGCCGCGGCGATGATATTGTGCTCTATACCGACGAGACCCGGGAAAAGGAGCTCACCACTCTTCACCATCTGCGACAGCAGGATGACAAGGCGCCGGGCAAGCCGATGATGACGCTGTCGGATTTTGTAGCACCGGAAGGTGACGGCCCCGTGGACTACGTGGGTGGCTTTGCCGTGACCACCGGCATTGGCGCTGAGGAGTTTTCGCTGGAATTCAAGGATCGCAACGACGATTACAACGCCATCATGGTCAAGGCCCTGGCCGACCGCCTTGCGGAAGCCTTTGCCGAACACTTGCACGAACGGGTACGTAAGGAATTCTGGGGTTATGCCGAAGACGAGGCGCTCAGAAACGACGACCTGATCCGTGAACGGTACCGAGGTATCCGGCCAGCGCCCGGCTATCCCGCCTGCCCGGATCACACGGAAAAGGCCACCCTGTTCGACCTGCTCGACGCACCGGTAAACGCTGGACTGGAACTGACCGAACACTTCGCCATGTTCCCGACCGCGGCCGTTTCCGGATGGTACTTCTCCCATCCTGAATCAAAGTATTTTGCGGTGGGTAAGATTGGCGTGGATCAGGTTGAAGACTACGCAACTCGAAAGGGAATATCCAAGGCCGAAGCGGAGCGCTGGTTGGCGCCCAGCCTTGCGTACGACCCGGCGGAATAACCATCGCCGGGGTCCGCCTTAACACACTAGCGGAAACCAAGCATGACGGATAAGAACGAAAACGAGCAATCACCCGACAAGTCTGCTGAGCCTGCCAAACCGGCAAAGACAGCAAAGACAGGACCGGGGATTTTCAAGGTGATGCAGAGCATCCTTGCCGGCGCGCTCGGCGTTCAGTCCGACAAGCGCCGTGAGGAGGATTTCTCAAGCCACAGTCCCTGGCCATACATCATCGCCGGAATTCTGTTTACGGTCGGCTTCGTCGTCACCCTCGTGGTGGTCGTCAAGCTGGTGCTTGCCGGCCAGTAGCGATTACTGCCCGGATACCCAGACTACGGCGAAGGCAACGACCAGCATTACCAGTAAAACGGCGGCAACGGCGTCGGCCTGACTGTCGGTTCTCGCGGTCTTCTTCATACTCTTTCCTCGCTATGTCGTTATTGTCTGTTTTGTCGCACACGCCTCTATAAATCTAGGCGGGAAATTGTAATCAGTCCAGCAATATCTGGCTTTCTATATCACCTAAGTCGATAAACATATTTGGAAATAATCATTTTAAGAATAATGACACGGTGATATTCTCCCACGCAAGAAATGGCACTAAAGCCGTATTTCCAGCGTTTCAGCAGGACGTTCCACTATGTATGTTTATGACGAACACGACCGGCAGATGGCTGCCGAGCGCGTTGCACAATTCCGTGACCAGACCGAGAGAGCTCTGGCTGGTGAGCTGAGCGAAGACGAGTTTCTTCCACTGCGACTTCAGAACGGATTGTATGTACAGCGGCTTGCCCCGATGTTGCGCATCGCGGTGCCGTACGGAATGCTCCGTTCTGCTCAGCTTCGCCGCCTGGCACGCATAACCCGTGACTATGACAAAGGTTATGCGCACTTTACAACCCGCCAGAATGTTCAGCTCAACTGGCCGGAAATCGAAGATGTGCCGGATATCCTCGCCGAATTGGCGGAAGTGGAAATGCACGCCAACCAGACCAGCGGCAACTGCATCCGCAACACCACCACGGATCAGTTTTCCGGTGTGCAGGCTGACGAAATTACCGACCCGCGCCCTTACTGCGAGATCATCCGCCAGTGGTCCACCTTCCACCCGGAATTCGCCTTTTTGCCGCGCAAGTTCAAAGTGGCCGTCAATGCGTCTGAACAGTCCGATCGTGCCGCTATCCAGGTTCATGATATCGGCCTGCAGATGTTGCGCAATGATCAGGGGGAACTCGGTTTCCGTGTTCACGTCGGCGGTGGTCTTGGACGTACGCCGATGGTTGGCCCTGTTATCCGTGACTTCCTGCCGGAACTGGATCTACTCACGTATCTGGAGGCTGTACTGCGCGTCTACAACCGTTACGGTCGCCGCGACAACAAGTTCAAGGCCCGCATCAAGATTCTGGTGAAGGCGCTGACGCCCGAAGGATTCGCGGCGAAGGTGGAAGAGGAATGGTCCCACATCAAGGGCTCCCCTACGCGCCTGACCCGTGAAGCCATTGACCAGTTCAAAGGGTATTTCACCGAGCCGGACTACCAGCAGGTTCCGGATGTGAAGGACGTCTTGGCGACTCAACGATTCGAGAACCGCGAGTTTGATCAATGGATTGGCCACAACGTGGACACCCACAAGAATCCGGGTTACGCCATTGTGACACTGACCATGAAGAAAACCGGTACGCCGCCGGGCGATGTCAGTGATCGTCAGCTCGAGCAGATTGCCGACCTGGCGGATCAGTACAGCTTTGGCGAGGTACGGGTTACGCATCAGCAGAACGTGGTTCTGGCGGATGTCCGGAAGGATCAACTGCTTGAGCTGTGGCAAGCGATCACACCAATGGACTTTGCCACTGCGAACCTGAATACGCTGACCGATGTTATCTGCTGCCCCGGTGGCGATTACTGTGCCTTGGCAAATGCCAAGTCGATCCCCGTGGCGGAGTCCATTCAGCGCCAGTTCGATGATATGGACTACCTGTACGACATCGGCAACATAGATCTGAACATTTCGGGCTGCATGAACGCCTGTGGGCACCACCACGTGGGCAACATCGGCGTTCTTGGTGTTGATAAGAAGGGTCAGGAGTTCTACCAGATCAGCCTGGGCGGCTCCTCTCACCACGATGCCGCGATTGGCAAGATTCTCGGACCCTCTTTTGCCCGGGAAGACATGCCGGAAGTGATGCAGAAAATCATAAATGTGTACGTCGATAACCGGACTGAGGAAGAGCCTTTCCTGGATACGTATCGCCGTATTGGCATTGAGCCATTCAAGGAGCGGGTTTATGCCTGATGTAATCACCAGTGACGGAAGCATCCGTCCTGACGATTGGGTTGTTGTGCCAAGGCCAGCAGACGGGGAGTCTCTGGATATTCCCGAGCAACCTGCCCTGATTCCGGCCGATCTGTGGTTGGCGGGCAAGGAGCACTTTGAAGACCGTGACGATATCGGTGTGTGGCTCGACAGCCATGAGGAACCGGAAATTCTGGCTGGCGTGGTGAATGAGTTGCCGGTGATTGCGGTGAACTTTCCGAAGTTCAGCGATGGCCGCGGTTACAGTATCGCACGGCTGCTTCGGGAGCGCCTGAGTTACCGGAACGAACTTCGTGCGGTCGGTGACGTGCTTCTTGATCAGTTGCAGTTTATGAAGCGGTGCGGTTTTGATACGTACGTACTGCGCGCCGACAAGGATATCAACAAGGCAGCTCGTTGCCTGAACTTCTTTACCCAGGGGTATCAGGCTGCGACGGATACGGACGAGCCGCTGTTCCGCCGTCGGGCTTCCTGACTCTCAGTATTCTTTTTACTCCCCAGACGAACAAAGAGGGAGCTGATCACCAAAACACGCCTCAAGACGTCCTGTTCGGCTTGGGCTCCGCCATCCATGGCTCCGCACAGTTTTGGTCATCAGCTCCCTCTTCGTTCTGGCGGACTTTTTTAGAAACCCGCCTCTGAGAGGTCTCGTCGTTCCTTACTTGGAATGGTCGAGAACAATTTTCCCGGATGACTCCCCTTTCAGGAACGCCTTCAAAGCCCCATCCAGCTCACTACGCCCGATGTCGCGGGCAGACGCTTCCGTTTTCTTGCACGCCCAGTCACCGGCAAACTTGTCCCAGACTGACTGTTTGTCGGACAGGGGAATTTCAACCGAATCCACGCCCAGCAGGTTGTTGCCCCGCAGGATAAACGGCAGAACGGTGGTTTCCAGTTGTGGCCCAGCGACCAGACCACAGCAGGAGACAGAACCGCCTGGGTGGATCTGTTTCAGCAACTCGGCCAACGGGCCGCCGCCAACGGTATCGACGGCATTGGCATAGACCGGTTTCAGCATTGGCTTCTTTTCGGCTGCCAGAGCTTCGCGCCCCAGCACTTCCGTAGCACCAAGGTTTTTCAGCGTATCGGCATGGTCTTGTTTGCCACTGATGGCCACTACTTCGAAGCCGAGGCTCGCAAGCAGCTCAACCGCTACGCTGCCGACAGCGCCACTGGCACCACTGACGGCGACTTTGCCCTGCTCGGGGCTAGCCCCCATGGTCAACAGCTTTTGTACGCACAAGCCCGCCGTGAGGCCGGCTGTGCCGTATATCATGGCGGTGCGGGCGCTCCAGCCCTTGGGCATTGCCACACACCACTCGGCCGGTACCCGGATGTATTCGCCGAAGCCACCGTCGGTGTTCATACCCAGGTCGTAACCGGTTACCAGCACCTGGTCGCCGGCGGAAAAAGAGCCGGAGGAGGCCTCTACAACTTCCCCGGCGGCATCGATGCCCGGAGTGTGGGGGAAGTTACGTGTAACGCCCTTGTTTCCGGACGCGGACAAGGCATCCTTGTAGTTCAGGGACGAATGACTGACTTTGATAAGGACGTCGTTTTCGGGCAAATCGGATACGTGCAGCGTCTGCTCGGAACCCGCGAACTCGCCGCCCTGCTCCTGAACGCGCCATGCCTTGAACTCGGTGTTGTTTGTCATGACTCTGTTCCCGTTACTGTAGGTTTACTGAATTTTCTGGTTGCGGAACGCGCCCAGTACCCGCCATACGGTGTGTTCAAGTGCCGCGCTGGTGGCCAGGCCGAGCTTTTCCGGCAACGTGCGTTTGCGCTGGAAACCTACCGAGATTACGTCTGCCCTGTCACAGGCCTCAATGAGAAATTCGTCTGAGGTCTTTATCTCATCCACCAGTTTGACCTCCAGGGCGCGCCTGCCAAACCAGATATCGCCATTTGCAACCGCGGCAATATCCAGTTCCGGGCGGCGTTCACCCACGTATTCTTTGAACAACACGTGGGTATCTTCCAGGTCTTCAAGAAACTTGGTTCTACCTTTATCCGTGTTCTCCCCGAATACGGTCATGGTGCGCTTGTGCTCACCGGCCGTCAGAATTTCGAAGTCGACGTCGTTTTTCTTGAGGAAACGATGGAAGTTGGGCAATTGGGCAACAACACCAATGGATCCGAGAATCGCAAATGGCGACGCGACGATCCTGTCAGCCACACACGCCATCATGTAACCACCACTGGCGGCAACTTTATCGACGCAGGCCGTAAGCCGGATACCCTTGGCGCGAATACGGTCCAACTGGGCAGCCGCAAGTCCGTATGAGTGAACCAGGCCGCCGCCACTTTCAAGACGTATCATCACTTCATCGGTTTCGGGCTCCGCAACGCTCAGCACCGCTGTGATCGAGCGGCGTAAAGAGTCCGTATCGCTGGCCTTGATATCACCATCAAAGTCCAGCACGTAAACCTTGGGGCGGGGTTTTTCTTCAGCATCGCCGGATTTGCGCTTCGCCTTCTCGGCTTTCTGCTTGGCCTTATCTTCTTTTTTACGGGCTTTTTCAAAAGCCTTGCGCTCCGAGTCGCTGCGCAGTTTGGCCTGAAGTGACTCCCTCAGCTTGCGGTATTTCTCGTTGAGTTTGCGAACCCGCAGCTCCCCATCACTCCCCTGATCATCCTTGTCCTTATGGGCAGCGGATAAAACCACTGAAACAATGACCAGAAGTGCCACCACAAGGGTGACCGTTTTCGCAATAAACAAACCAAACTCTGTCAGAAATTCCAAGTTGCTTCTCCAGGATTATTCTTGAGCGCTCGATTGTAACCGAGGTGCCCTGAGGTACAAGCCATAGAACCAATAACAAATTAAAACAAGCGTTCGATCGAGCTTGACACCAGTAATGTCTAACCCTAAAGTCGAATGGCTACGTCGGCTCACCCGGGCTTCCATGCAGGCGAAAGGCAAGGAACCAGAAGCCGTCAATACGCCACGACAACCATCAATAAGGGTAAAATAATGTCTGTAGCTCAGATATTCGAGAAACTCGAACAGAATTTTAACGCGGACGCAGCTGAAGGCCTGGATCTGGTATTCCAGTTCGACATCGAGGACGACAAGACCTATCACCTGGTTATCAAGGATGGCACCTGCAAGATGGCTGAAGGCGCCCATGACGACCCTTCCGTCACCCTGATCATGAACTCCGAAACCCTGCAGGGCATCGTTTCCGGCGAAACCGATGGCATGCAGGCATTTATGGCCGGTCAGCTGCGCGCTGAGGGCGACATGATGCTGGCAACCAAACTGGGCGAGCTGTTTAATATGGGCTGATCGCTCTACGGGCGAATGGTCCGTTGTCTGCCCATAAAAAACCCTGCACACACGGCAGGGTTTTTTTTATTGGGTTTGAACCGCGCAACGGCTAGAGCCCCACGTCCTCCAATGAGGATTCCGCCAGTTTCAACAAGTCCGCATTGCGATCTTCCCGCCTGCCAACGCTCTCGATGTAGTATTCGAGGGACGTTAATGCGTCCGCCAGCGCTTCCAGCACCTGAGCCTGAGGCGCCTCCCTGGCGTCCAGTAATCGCTCCTGAATGGACGCTGCCACGCGTTCCAACACCGAGGCCGCTCCGGGATCGTTCAGCATGTGGAGCCCACCCCAGATACTGTGCAACGTGGTAGGCAGATTGGCGAGGTGGAGCTTGTCGTAGTCCGACTCGATAAACGCCGTTATGGCGCGTTTTGCGAGGGTCAGTGCACTTTTCGCTTCGTCGGCTACCACATAGGTGGCCTCATGGAGGTAAAGGGATTCTTCACGGGTACGCTGACCACCCGCAAGGGCGTCGGTTTCCGAGGTAATACCACGGACCACAATTTGCATCACGGCATCCTCGATACCCAATACGGAATCCGCCAGCTTGTAGAGTTCATCGTCCTCTGGCAGACGATTCTCTTCCTCCCAGGTGCGCAACTTCGCGGCTTCCCCCCGAGCCATGGTTCCCAACTGGTTGAGATCCAGCATGACCAGCGTGTTGGCCAGACGCTCCAGGGCGCCTGCAATGGAGGACAGCTCCGCCAGGTCCGGCTCGATGCCACGCTCAACAATGTCGAGCTTGTCCTTGAGCTGATTCAGTTCGTCCTGCAATGCCGTCGACAATGACTTGAGAACATCGGTGCCCGGGCCATAAAGGCGACGGGCATGGGCATCAAGCATGGAGTCCGGGAATTCCGCAGGCGTCAGCCGATAAGCTGACAGTACAGAGGTCACCTCGGGATTTGCCGATCCACTCCTATAGAGCAGATACACCAGATCACGAATGAGAGAGTCCGGCGCATCCTTGGCCGTAGCCACCTTACCAACGTACACGACTTCCCGGGAATATTTCTCGATACGCATGAACATGCGCTTTCGGGCCTTGCTGAACCCCATGACACGATCAAGCATGGTATCCGCCACAATGGCAACCAGACACCACATCTGCCCCATGGGCTGCCCCTGACAAAGCCGAGCAAATCCACGCGCTGCCCGGCCAAAAAGTTTCTTGCTGACCACATCGCTCTTTTCGCGAAGCACACCCAGCAGTGCAACCTGGAATGTCAGCCGCATACGGCGGGCCAATATTTCGTAGTCCGCCTCGTTACCATCAAACGCCTGGAGGGAAAGCCCCGAGCAGAAATCCGGCCGCTCCTTGACGTCCACATCAAAGAAACAGGATTCCGGGTAAGGTTTTTCCTTACGGGCTTCGCGCAGATCATTGATAACCGGCAGCAACAACTCCGGATGATCCGCTCGCTGCTGATGATAATATTCAACGTAACGGCGCAGAATGAACAGCGCGCTGTTGAGGGTCGTCAGAAGGATATTCTTGTCGTCGTTGGCGCCAACGGGAACATCATTGGCCATACTGACGGCTTCCTGGCACAGGAGGGTGCCGGCACGCAGTTCGACAAGAATGAAAATACCGCGGAGCTGATTCAGAAAATCCACACAGTTCTGCAGATCCTCACCGCTTTCACGGTTTTCCTGAAAGCGTTCAAGGCTGGACTCTGCCTGTTTGATGGTCTGCTCAATCTCACTTTTGACCAGATCAAATGACTGTGATTTCGTCGCCAGAGACGATTGAACCATAAACGCTTCCTGTAATGTATGCGGAAACTACCGCGTCCTGTTCTTGGAATGTGATCTTGTCGGTTGTTTGAAGAATCACTTTATGAGCCAGATTTACCCTTCCCGGCTAAAACAAAAAAGTTCGCGAAAACTCGCGAACTTATCATTACTTATAACATAAAACTCAAGTAGCTCAAGAAAGCAGGAATGTAACAAAACGTACAGCGCGACACACAGTTCACACTGCCAAAACATAATCCGGCTCAGCTTATTCTTCAGCGGACAGCTTATCCCATACGGTCGCACCAGCCTGTTTCGCCAGCAACGCCATGAATTCGTCGTGAGCGGCACGCTCGTCGTCGCTGGCGCTGAGCACAGGCAATGGATTGCGATCTTCTGCCAGGCGACGGATACCGCCCTCACCCCCGGCTTCGTCACCGCCCGCATCCAGAGAAAGTGCAGTCTGACCGCCTGTCAGCAAAAGATAGACATCAGCAAGTATTTCCGCATCCAGCAGCGCACCGTGAAGCTCACGGTTGCTGTTGTCGATCCCGTAGCGCTTGCACAACGCGTCCAGATTGTTCTTCTGGCCAGGATGCTTCTTGCGGGCGATGGCGAGGGAGTCCACTACGCCGCAATGCTCCGTCGTCCTGCGAACGGGCTTCAGGCGAGCGAACTCGGAATCCATGAATCCGATATCGAACGCCGCGTTGTGGATAACCAGCTCGGCGCCTTTAATGAACTCAAAGAACTCGTCGGCTATTTCGGCGAATTTTGGTTTATCCGCCAGAAACTCGTTGGTGATGCCGTGAACTGTTATAGCTTCCGCCTCCACTTCCCGCTCGGGGTTAATGTAGACGTGATAGTGCCGACCGGTGACCTGACGCTCCATCAGTTCAACGCAGCCAATTTCGATAATCCGGTGACCTTCCGCCGGGTCGATACCGGTGGTTTCCGTATCCAGTACAATCTGTCTCATGGTTTTCCTATCGGTTACCCCATTGGTTACCCATCGGTCACGCCGTTGCTATCCGGCGTTCGCCAGTTCTTCCACACCGCGGTTGGCGAGCTCGTCAGCCAGCTCGTTGTCGGGATTGCCCGAGTGCCCCTTCACCCAGTGCCAATTGACCTTGTGGCGAGCCACCTCGTCGTCCAGCTCCCGCCACAGATCTTCATTCTTGACCGGTTTTTTCGCGGCTGTTTTCCAGCCATTTCGTTTCCAGCCCGTCATCCATTCGGTGATGCCCTTGCGGACATACTGGGAATCGGTATAGAGCTCTACGTCGCAAGCGCGCCTGAGTGCTTTCAAACCCTGTATTGCAGCCATCAACTCCATGCGATTGTTGGTGGTATTCGCCTCACCGCCGTGCAGCATCTTGTTGGCATCGCCGTACCGCAGAACAACGCCCCAGCCTCCTGGTCCGGGGTTACCCTTGCAGGCCCCATCGGTATAGAGAACAACCTTTCCGGCCATCAATACTCCTCGACATGCTTGTGTTTCAATATGGCGCACCGACCATTTTCGGGGTGCCCCGGGTAGCCACGCGATGCCCCCACTGCGCCCCTTCCTGGCAGGGCGGTGACTTTCTGTCCTTGCCAGGTTGGCCGACGTTGTAATCTGGAATAAACGCGCTTTTTGGCAAGGATACAGTAATAAGCCCCCACCGGCAGGAAACGGTTTCCGCACAACCTTTCCATCAGGCCCCTGCGCTCCGCGAGAACCGCCCGTTGAAGCGGAACCTGGAAAAACGAGGAACCCGATGACTCGACGGAAAAATCCAGTAGTCGGAGCCAGTCTTCCATGCGCCCCTTCATCAAAAAACGACCACCCCAGGGGCCCTCACTATGCCTGGAAACCAATTTCCGTAGGCCCCATAGACTAAACGGATTGAATCCGATCAGAACCATCATGCCCTCCCCTCTAAGCACCCTGGAGGCCTCCCGCAGCGCCTGGTGGGGATGCGGTGAGAAATCTGCCGTGTGGTGGAGGATTACCAGATCCATGGAATCACCGGGAAAAGGTAACTCGTCGGCATCGCAGACCGCCACACCGTCGGGAATGGATGACTGCCAGTTCGGCGTCGTCAGAACACGTTGGGCAAAATCAGTTCCGCTGGCCAGTGGCAGGCGATGGCTGACTGCAACCTGCAACTGCCTCGCTCCGGACAGGGCGCGAACATGGTGTTCAACGCATGCACGCTGATCGGCCAATAGCGAACGGCCCAGGGGCGTCTGGAACCAGCTCTCGAAGCTGCCATGTCGGGCAGAATAGTCAACGTCACCTGCTGGGCTCATTGCTGCGTTCCCCTGGCTTGTTTCTCCGGTGTTGGGACACCGGGATTAATACACTATGATAACAGTCACACTCGTATCGCACATGTGGAGCCTATGCTGACCATTAACGCTATTCCAGCCTTCAATGACAACTACATCTGGTGCCTGTCCAACAGTGAGGACCGCAAGGCATTGATCGTGGACCCCGGGCAGGCGGAGCCGGTCATCGAATTCCTGGCAGACAACGGACTGCAACTGGACACCATCCTGGTGACCCACCACCACCCCGATCACGTGGGCGGCGTGAGCAAACTTGCCGGAACAGTATCCGAATGCAGGATCATCGGCCCGGCGAATTCTCCCTTCAAGGGCGCCACCAGCGAAGTACACCCCGGCGATGAGGTGGTCTGGCAACAGCTCACATTCGATGTGCTCGGTGTACCCGGGCACACACTTGACCATATTGCCTATTACACCGACGTGCGTGTCAACGACCGTCCGGTCCTGTTTTGTGGCGACACCCTGTTTGTATGCGGTTGCGGGCGCCTGTTCGAAGGGTCTCCGGAGCAAATGAAACGCTCACTGGAAAGCCTGCGGGGCCTGCCAGACGACACGGCCGTGTACTGTGCTCATGAATACACTCTGGCCAACCTCAAATTCGCTCGTCACTGGCTACCGGACGACGAGCTGCTCAGGGAATTCGAGGCCCGCTGCCAGAAACGTCGGGACGATGGCATGCCCACCGTTCCATCCATCCTCGGTGAAGAGAAGCGACTGAACCCATTCCTGCGCTGGGACGATGAGGCAGTAGTCGCCGCCGCGCACCAATATGCACAGAAAGCGGGCCTGGCCGTTGAATCGGACAACGACGTGTTCGCAGCAACAAGGCACGGCAAGGATACGTTTTAAAGGAAACGCGCTAGAGGTAGGTAACAATTTCTATCAATGACGTAACGCGAGTCTTGTTGACCCTCTGAAAAGCGTTCCAATAGAATCCGTGTAACTTTTGTGTCATAACTCATTAAATATGCCGGGTTTTCATACAGTCCATCCCGGCTTCGACCAGCCACCGGAAGTAGTCATATGACGGTCTCGCGATTCTCCACCCTGTTTCTCCTTGGCGCACTTGCCAGTGGCTGCAGCGCTCTTGATCCTTTTACAGAGTCTTCATCAAGTGACGTACTCGCCTCGGAAAAACTGACCGTGGCGGCCGGAGACGACGAGCTAAAAGAGGCGATAGAGTCCTCACCTGATGACGACCCAACGGGCCGCGCGTCCCGAACAAAGCTCGACGACGCCATCGACCCAACGCTCAAGAAAACCGCGGAAGACGCCAGAGAAAAGCTGGACGAGCCCGACCAGAAGATCGCGGAAGAGAATGATGCTACTCCCGACCTGTGGCACCGCCTGCGGGCAGGATTTGAGCTGGATCATGACGCCAGCGAGCCCAGGGTCCAGGCGCAATTGAACTGGTACAAAAAGCATCCACGGTACATTGATCGAGTCGTTGATCGTGGCAGCCGCTACTTGCACTATATTCTGTCCGAAGCCGAAAAACGCGGACTACCCACGGAACTGGCTCTGCTGCCAGTGGTGGAGAGTGCCTTTGATCCGTTTGCCTACTCTCACGGTCGTGCTGCTGGCCTGTGGCAATTCATTCCCTCAACAGGCAAGTATTTTGGTCTGAGCCAAAGCTGGTGGCATGATGATCGCCGCGATATCGTTGCCGCCACCGATGCGGCGCTGACCTACCTTGATCGACTGGCAACGCGATTCGATGGCGACTACATGCTGGCGCTTGCGGCCTATAACAGCGGTGGCGGCACGGTTTCCAGCGCCATGCGCCGCAACCGTAAGCGTAATGAGCCAACGGATTACTGGTCCCTCGACCTGCCTCGGGAGACCCGCCATTACGTCCCCAAACTGATCGCCCTGGCGAAGATTTTCGATGATCCACAGGCTTATGGCATTGAGCTGCCTCCGCTGGACGACGAGCCCTACTTTGAAGTAGTGGACACCGGTTCACAGCTCGATCTGGCACAGGCAGCGGAACTGGCTGGTGTCGATATCGACGAGATTTACCTGCTCAACCCCTCTTACAATCGCTGGGCGACGTCACCGGATGGCCCCCACCGGCTGCTAATCCCCCGTGAGCACGCTGAAAACTTCGCCACGGCCCTCAAGGGTATGGATCCGGCGAAACGCGTTTCCTGGCGAAACTACAAGGTGAAATCCGGCGATACGCTGAGCACCATTGCCAGACGTTATTCCACCACGCCGTCGGTGATACAACAGGTCAACAACCTCGACAGTCACATCATCCGCATCGGCCAACGGCTGATGATTCCCTCCGCTGCCGAACAGGCGGGCACTTATTCCCTGAGCGCCAGTGAACGACTCGCCAGGAAACAGGAACGGAGCGGCAAGAGCAGCAACGGTACTCGGGTTGACTACACGGTCCGCTCCGGGGACACCTTCTGGGACATCGCCCGCGAACACCGGGTGTCCGTCCGTCAGTTGGCGTCCTGGAACGGCATGGCCCCCGGTGACCCGCTGATGCCCGGCAAGAAACTGGTCATCTGGTCGAAATCCAAGCAGCCTGCCATGCTGGCCAGCAACAATCGTGGCAAAGGCATGGTGCGCAAAGTGGGCTATCAGGTCCGCAAAGGCGATTCCCTGTCAACCATCGCCAGCCGCTTTGCAGTTAATGTGAGAGACATCGCAAGCTGGAACGACCTCAACACCTCCCGTTATCTTCAGCCCGGGCAAAGTCTGGTACTCTATGTCGACATAAGAAACAGCCCCTGAGTCTGAACCGGAAACGTGCGAGATCTATGACAAGAACACGGAAAGCCTCATCCCTCATTAGTGTTTTTACCGTTACCGCCATGGCTCTCCTTCCATGGCAATCTGCTTCAGCCGAGCCGGAGGCGAGACACGGCATTGCCATGCACGGCGACACCCAATACGCCGAAGGTTTCCCACACTTTGACTACGTTAACCCCGGGGCACCCAAGGGCGGCGTCCTTCGAATGGCCGTGGTGGCCAATGGATTCGACACCTTTAACCCTTTCGTTATTCGCGGTGTAGCCGCGGCGGGCATTAACACATACCTATACGATACGCTGATGGAACCGTCGGCGGACGAACCTTTTTCCGCGTATGGCCTGATTGCCGAGTCCATTGAAACCCCGGAAGACCGCAGTTACGTTACCTTTCATCTCCGTGATGAAGCCCGGTTCCAGGATGGTGAACCCATTACCGCGAAGGACGTGAAGTTCTCGTTCGATGTCCTGACCACCGAAGGCCACCCTTTCTATCGCAACTATTATGCAGACGTGTCCGAGGTAATCATCGAAGACGACCAAACTATCCGCTTCGAGTTTGGTGACACCAACAACCGCGAACTGCCACTGATTCTCGGCCAACTGCCCGTGCTTCCAAGCCATTACTGGAAAGATCGCGAATTTGGCGACAACGGTCTGACACCGCCCGTTGGCAGCGGTCCGTATCGCATTGGCGACTTCGAGGCGGGTCGCTCCATCACCTTCAAACGGGTGGAGGATTACTGGGCCAGGAACATCGGAGTACGCAAGGGACGGTTTAATTTCGATGAAATACACTATGACTACTACAAAGACGACACCGTCGCCCTTGAATCCTTCCGTGCCGGTAATTTCGATTTTCGAGTAGAATCCTCGGCCAAGAACTGGGCCACGGCCTACACCGGCACCCAGTTCGACTCCGGCAAGGTGAAAACCGAGGCCGTCGAGCATGGCCGTCCCGCCGGCATGCAGGCCTTCGCAATGAACACCCGCCGCCAGGTTTTCAGTGACCCTGGTGTAAGGGAGGCGCTGGCTTACGCGTTCGACTTTGAATGGGCCAACAAAAACCTTTTCTTCGGGCAATACACCCGCACCTCAAGCTACTTCGAGAACAGCGAACTGGCGTCGTCCGGCCTGCCCGAAGGACGCGAACTGGAGATCCTCGAACCCTATCGCGATCAATTGCCCGACGACGTTTTCAATGAAGCGTATCAGCCGCCTTCCACGGCGGGTAAAGGTGGGCTCCGCGACAATCTCCGTAAAGCGCTGACGTTATTACGAGAGGCTGGTTACGAGGTCAGGGATGGCACCATGGTGAATCGGGAAACCGGGGCCCCCCTGGCGTTCGAGATCCTGCTCTTTCAGAAAACCTTCGAACGGGTGGTGCTGCCCTTCAAGAACAACCTCGAGAGGCTGGGCATCGATGTGTCCGTGCGTCTGGTGGATACCAACCAGTACATACAGCGCCTTCGCGAGTTCGACTACGACATGACGGTCCAGGGCATCGGCCAGTCCGACTCCCCCGGCAACGAGCAGCGTGAATACTGGCATTCCTCCAATGTCGATGTGAAGGGCTCGCGCAACTATATGGGGGTCAACAGCCCGGTGGTTGATGAATTGGTCAACCTGGTGATTCAGGCGCCTACCCGGGAGGAGCTTGTTCACCGTACGCGTGCGCTGGACCGGGTTCTGCTGCACGGACACTACGTGGTGCCAAACTGGTACCTGCCCAAGGATCGGATCGCCTACTGGTCGTTCCTGCAGCGGCCGGAGACGGTTCCCAAAAACGGTGTGGACGTTAACAACTGGTGGGTAGAAAGCACTGACCAATGACGCAGATCTCTGACACAACCTTGACGGAGTTCCGCTGAATGGGCAGTTATATCCTCAGGCGCCTGGCGCTGATTATCCCCACGTTACTCGGGATCATGCTGCTCAACTTCGTGATTGTTCAGGCCGCCCCTGGCGGTCCCGTTGAGCAGTTGATTGCCGAAACGGAAGGGCACGGTGGCGGTGCCCTCGCCAGGGCCAGCGGCGGCGGTTCCGGTGGCGAGGTTACTTCATCAAGTGGCGACAGCCGCGGTTCCCGAGGCCTGCCGGACGAGCTTCTCAAAGAGATAGAGGTTATGTACGGCTTCGACAAGCCGGCCCATGAGCGATTCCTGAAAATGCTCGGCGATTATGCCACCTTTGATTTTGGCGAGTCCTTTTTTCGGGACCGCTCGGTGATCGAATTGATTCTGGACAAAATGCCGGTGTCCATCTCCCTGGGATTGTGGTCTACCCTGATTATCTACCTGATCTCGATCCCCCTCGGTATCCGCAAGGCCGTCACCGACGGATCGCGATTCGATGTCTGGAGCAGTTCCGCCATCGTGGTGGGCTACGCCATACCAGGCTTCCTGTTTGCGATACTGTTGATTGTCCTGTTCGCTGGGGGCAGTTATCTGGACTGGTTTCCGCTACGGGGGCTGACCTCGTCCAACTTCGGTGAACTCAACTGGTACCAGAAAATCGGTGATTATTTCTGGCACCTGGCGTTGCCTGTCACGGCCAATGTCATCGGCGGCTTCGCCACCCTCACCCTGCTGACCAAGAATTCCTTCCTTGATGAGATCAGCAAGCAGTATGTGGTGACCGCCAGAGCCAAGGGTCTGGAAGAGAAACAGGTGCTTTACGGGCATGTGTTCCGCAACGCCATGCTGATTGTCATTGCCAGCCTTCCCGGCGTGCTTGTGTCGTTATTCTTCACTGGCTCGTTGCTGATTGAAGTGATTTTCTCCCTGGATGGCCTTGGACTACTGGGCTTTGAGGCGGCCTTGAATCGGGATTATCCGGTGATATTCGGCACCCTCTATATCTTTACGCTTATGGGATTGGTACTGAAACTGATCAGCGATATCACATACGTTCTGGTGGACCCCCGCATTGATTTCGAAAGCCGAGAGGGGTCGTAGGCATGGTAACGCTCTCTCCTATCCAGCATAGGCGGCTTCGCAACTTCCGCAATAACCGTCGTGGTTTTTGGTCCCTGTGGATATTCCTGGCCCTCTTCGGGCTCTCGCTCATCGCCGAGGTGATTGCGAATGACGTACCGCTGGTTGCCTATTACAAAGGGGATGTTTACTTTCCGATCGTGGAAAGTGTGCCCGAGGAAACGTTCGGCGGGTTTCTGCCCACCGAAGCGGACTATCGCGATTCGTTTATTGCCGATGAAATCGAGGCAAACGGCTGGATGATCTGGCCACCCATTCGTTTTAGTTACAACACCACGAACTATAACCTTGAGGTACCGTCGCCGGCCCCCCCCAGCGCTGAAAACTGGATCGGCACCGATGACCAGGGCCGGGATGTGGCCGCGCGGGTGATTTATGGTTTCCGCATTTCCGTACTCTTTGGGCTCGTACTAACCATTCTCAGCTGCATCGTGGGTGTGGTTGTGGGTGCTATCCAGGGCTACTACGGCGGCAAGGTTGATCTACTGGGGCAGCGGTTTATCGAAGTCTGGTCCGGGCTTCCAGTGCTCTACCTGCTGATTATCCTGTCCAGTATCGTGCAACCCAATTTCTGGTGGCTGCTGGGCATCATGCTGTTGTTCAGTTGGATGGGGTTGGTGGACGTGGTTCGCGCGGAATTCCTGCGCGCCCGTAATTTCGAATACGTGAAGGCTGCGAGGGCCCTGGGGCTGGGTAACCGAAAAATCATGTTCCGCCATATCCTCCCCAATGCCATGGTGGCCACCCTCACCTTTCTACCGTTCATCCTGACCGGCGCGATTACCGGGCTGACGTCGCTGGACTTCCTGGGCTTTGGCCTACCGTCCGGGTCACCCTCCCTGGGCGAGCTGATCGCGCAGGGGAAATCCAACCTCCATGCCCCGTGGCTGGGTATATCGGCGTTTGTGTCCCTGTCCATCATGTTGACGCTGCTGGTGTTTGTCGGTGAAGCCGTGCGTGATGCCTTCGATCCGAGAAAGAACTGATATGTCGAAACTGCTGGAAATCCGGGATCTGTCCATACGTTTTGATGACACCATTCAGGCTGTGGATCAATTATCGCTGAGCATCGACAATGGTGAAACTGTCGCTCTGGTGGGAGAAAGCGGTTCCGGGAAGTCCGTATCCGCCCTGTCTATTCTCCGGCTGCTCGACGAACGCCACGCCAGCTATCCGTCCGGCGCCATCCTTTTCCAGGGAGAGAACATGTTGAAGGCCAGTCAGAAACGCCTTCGACAGATCCGCGGTCGTCATGTCAGCATGATTTTCCAGGAGCCAATGACCTCGCTCAATCCGCTGCACACAGTGGAAAAGCAGATCAGCGAAACCCTCGCCCTGCATAAGGGGCTGCGCGGCCCACAGGCCCGTGACCGTTGCGTGGAGCTATTGGAACTGGTCGGCATTCCCTCGCCTGAGGAGCGGTTGACGAGCTACCCTCATCAGCTCTCCGGCGGCCAGAAGCAGCGGGTGATGATTGCCATGGCCCTCGCCAACGAGCCGGACCTGCTGATCGCAGACGAGCCCACAACAGCCCTTGATGTCACCGTCCAGAAGCAGGTACTGGAGTTGTTGAAAGACCTGCAACACAAACTGGGCATGGCGATTTTGCTGATTACCCACGACTTATCCATCGTTCGGCGCTACGCAGACCATGTCGTGGTGATGGGACAGGGCCAACTGATCGAGGAGGCGCCGACAGCGCAGCTGTTTGAAGCCCCACAGCATGCCTATACCCGGCGCTTGCTGGACGCAGAACCTCCGGCCTCGCCGTCGGGCATCATGGTCGACAACAGGTCGCTGCTGGATGTGAGCAATCTTGATGTTCGCTTCGTCACCCGCAAAAGCCTGCTTGGTCGGCCTCAGTCGTGGTTTCAGGCGGTCGACGACGTCAGCTTCTCGCTCTCCGAAGGCGAAACCCTGGGTATTGTTGGTGAAAGCGGAAGCGGCAAGACCACCATCGGCCACGCCCTGCTGAAACTCACCTCCAGTCGCGGCAGCATTCGGCTTAGCGGTGAAGAACTTGGCGCGCTCGACCAGAAACAGTTCCGGCCATGGCGCAGCCGTATCCAGATCGTTTTCCAGGACCCGTTCGGCAGCCTTAGCCCGCGGATGTCAGTCGCCGAAATAGTGCGGGAAGGCTTGGAGATACACGTACCGGCGACACCCGAAGAACAGGACCGGAGAGTGATACAGGCGCTCACAGACGTCGGCCTCGACCCACAGGCCCGTCACCGCTATCCCCATGAATTCTCGGGTGGCCAGCGCCAACGCATCGCCATTGCCCGGGCGCTGGTACTGCAGCCCGAGCTCATCATTCTGGACGAACCCACCTCTGCCCTGGACCGGACCGTGCAAAAGCAGGTGATTAACCTGCTACGGGATCTACAGGACAAATATGGTCTAAGCTATGTGTTTATCAGCCACGATCTGGCCGTGGTCCGGGCGCTGAGCCATAAATTGCTGGTACTGAAGAACGGTCGGGTCGTGGAATACGGCGATGCCGCCGAGATATTCAATACACCAAAGCACGATTACACCCGTGAACTGCTTGGGGCGGCCCTGTTCTACAGCCAATAGAGGGCAGCTACAGGCCACGCCCGATCACTACGACCAATTGAGCGTTACCCGCACCGCTGCGGTTCATGGATAATGCCTTAAACTGAAACACAGGGAGAATCGTTATGGGATTACTCAGTGGCAAAAAAGCACTGATTGTCGGCGTTGCAAGCAAACACTCCATCGCTTATGGCATCGCGGAAGCCTTTGCCAAGCAGGGCGCCGAGTTGGCATTCACCTACCAGAATGAAAAGCTCAAGTCCCGGGTAGAGAAATTTGCCGAAGGCTGGGGCAGTTCGCTGATTTTTCCATGCGATGTCGCCAGCGATGACGAAATAGAAGCCGTGTTTACTGAGCTGGGCAAGCACTGGGACGATATCGATATTATTGTCCATTCTGTGGGCTACGCCCCAGCCAACGAGCTGGATGGCAACTATGTGGACGTCACCACGCGGGAAGGCTTCCGCATCGCCCACGACATCAGCTCTTACAGCTTTGTTGCCCTGGCCCAGGCTGGTCGCAAGATGATGCATGAAAACAGCTCCCTGCTGACCCTCAGCTACCTGGGTGCCGAAAAAGTGCTGCAGAACTACAACGTCATGGGCCTGGCCAAGGCTTCCCTCGAGGCGAACGTTCGCTATATGGCCGGCAGCCTGGGACGTGATGGTATTCGGGTGAATGCCATCTCAGCGGGGCCGATCAAGACTCTGGCGGCCTCTGGTATCAAGAGTTTCCGCCGTATGCTGGCCGAGAACGCCAGGCGGGCACCGCTTCGCCGCAACGTGACCACTGACGAAGTGGGTAACGCCGCTGCTTTCATGTGTTCCGACATGGCCAGCGGCATTACCGGTGAAATCATGTACGTTGACGCCGGCTTCAACATTACCGGCATGGGCGAGCTGGAAGACTGAACCCACCAGCTTTTCCCGGCAGGGCTTGCGGGCCTTGCCGGGGCGATTCACCCCTCTGACATCGCCTTTGCGACAGCTTCCACCCACTCCAGAAACGATGTGTCATCCGACTCCAGTATCTGAAGTCCCACCAACCAACTGGTTTCAGTGCTTGCTCGACACCAGACAACCTCCGCCATCAGACCGAACGGCTCATTATCATCGTCCAGGGTGACCCAGGCGGGAAGCAGCGCACCTCGGATTACCGGTTCTGCGGTCGTCAACCGGATTCCACGGGCGGAGACATCGCGGGTGCGTGATACCAGCGTCCGTCCAGACTGATCACCTTGGGCCTCCGGAATCGGTGATTCCAGCTCCAGGGTCACACTTGCACTCGCCGTCAGCCGGTATTCAGAACGATTATCCCCGGATTCCGGAGCATCGTCATAGTCGCCAAACCTGTAATCGATATCGCTCATGATCATTTATCCGATACTGTTTTATCCGATCAGTTTCGACCAACCCTGATTCGGCCGACCACCCGTGACAGGGCGTCATCAAAATCTGCGGAGCTTCCCAGAACGCGTACCCGGCCCATCACCACGTGATCCACAAGCTCATCCACCAGGAATTCGCGACGATTAAGTCCCAGCCGGTCCACAAACACCAACTTACGGGATGCATTGATCCGTACAGCCAGCTTCAGGCGAGCGGCGTCCTTGCCCTCACCAGTGCTTTCCTCGACGATCCAACCGCCCAGCTTGATGCCTTCTACCAGTTCCCTCGCAGCGGTTTCCCGCTCTAGCAACAGGCGCTGCTGTTCGGCTTCTTTGTCAGCGACGCGTCGATCGTCCGCCTCTTTCTTCTGCCTCGCGAGTTCGGCCAGCCTGGCGGCTTCCTCCTGTTGGCGCAATTGCTCTGCTTCTGCCTTTTCCCGACGCAAGGATTCTGCCCGCGCTCTCGCCTCCCTGGCGGCTTCTTCCCGCTGCAACGTCTGACGTTCAAGCACCACGGATAACGAGGTAATGGTTTCTGCCAGTACCTGCCCAAAAGGGGTTAAAGGTGGCATTGGTCGCAGGGTGCCGCTATCGAGAGCCGCGGAGAACCTTGACCAGGGCATCAGCCCCAGCTTGACCCCGGCACCATTGGTCCAAAGCACTTCGCAGGTATCCGGCAGCAGGGCGAAGAAAAACCGACGTCGCTCCGCGGCGCCCTCGCCTTCCACAAACCAGTCCCCCAGCAAGGGCTCAAACTCGGTTTCAGGCGGTGTGGAAAGCGACAACCAGGAAGAATCCCATGAGAAACGATCGTCCTCCGGCAATGCGGACACCAACTCGGGTGTTTCGCCCCTCAGACGATCCACCATAACCGACTGGACGCCCTGCAGCGCCACATCATCCAGGGGTTTTCCATTGACGCGATTCCAGACATCGCTGATCCGGTCGCCAATCTGCTCCCCTACCGTGTAAAGGCGGTTCCTGTCCTTGTCGGAAAGTGCCGGATCGCCGATCCAGACCAGCCATTCCAATAGTTTGCTGGCATGCCGCCAATTGTCGCCCTCGCTGCCTTCCTGCCAGACGATCTGTTTGATCAGGGCAAACCAGTGATCAAAGATAAACCGAACCACGGCTTGCGGCAGTTGACGATTCTGGAGGGCTCGGCCCACCAGCGCCCTCGCCGTCTGTTCCGCCTTCCTTTGGCGGGCGGCTCCCTGTTCTGTTTCCAATAACCGCTGACGTAAACGCTCATTCTGCTGTTCACGCTTTCCGGCATCCTCTTCCCACTGACGGCAGAACTCGATAACCGGCCCGACGTCCCCGGAATCAAAACAGCCTGAAACCGCTATGGTCAGCGAATCCAGCTGGTCCAGAAGGGCTCTCCCTGAGCGCCCGCCAGAACCACTCCATCCCCTACAGTTCTGCAGGCTATCAAGCCAGTGCACGATGGTATCGTTGAGCGCTTCGGCACCCTCCAGGTTCATTCGCCAGGCGAAAAAGAACCGAAGGCGGGCAATTCGCAGGGCCAGTTCGGGATGGAGACCGCTGGTTTGGAGAAACACATCCATAATTCGGTCCGCCACATAGGCGGAATTAATCTGCCTGACCGACCAGGTCAAAGAGACCGAGCGGATAACGCGGGTGACGGGCTCATCCCGCTGCTCCGTCCAGCAGGACAGCAACAGTGGCCGCCAGTCGCTGGCCGTGTCTGCAGCTACCTTGCCTGCAGGATAGGGAAGATCGGGTACACGAATGCCTGAGAGCACGTCCCCAATCCTCTTTACGACCTGTTTCCGGGACAGTACCTTGCGCTTTGTCTGCGTGCTCTGCTGCATCCGTTCCCCGCGCGTCAGAAGCGTTGAAAAGGTTCATCAAATAACGCAGTATAACCAACTCGCCGGGGTTTACCGCAACTAAGCGCCGGCCAGTCATGTTTTATGCGACGGGGATGACAACAGAATGTCGGGCACCAAACTAGAGAATCTGAATGTGGCGAGTCAGGAACCTTTAATTACCCCTGAAGCGCTCAAGCAGGAGATGCCACTTTCCGGCAAGGCCGCGGAAACCGTGGAGAAAGGCCGAAAGGCCATCTATGACATCATGGACGGCAAGGACCATCGCCTGTTTGTGGTGGTGGGCCCCTGCTCCATTCATGATGTCGAAGCTGCCCGGGAATACGCCGCCAAGCTGAAGAAACTTGCAGACGAAGTCAGCGATACCCTGCTCATCGTTATGCGGGTATATTTCGAAAAGCCCCGCACCACCGTAGGTTGGAAGGGCCTGATTAACGACCCGCACCTCAACGACACCTTTGACATCGAGCAGGGCCTGCACATTGGTCGTCGTCTGCTTCTCGACATCTCCGAGCTGGGACTGCCAACCGCCACGGAAGCGTTGGACCCTATCTCCCCGCAATACCTGCAGGATACGATCTCCTGGTCCGCCATTGGCGCGCGCACCACTGAATCCCAGACACACCGGGAGATGAGCAGCGGCCTTTCCATGGCCATTGGCTTCAAGAACGGTACCGACGGCAGCCTGGATGTTGCGGTTAATGCCATGAAATCGGTCTCTCATCCCCACAGCTTCCTGGGTATTGACCAGCAGGGCAAAGTCGCAGTCATCCGTACCCGGGGCAACAACTACGGCCACGTGGTTCTGCGCGGCGGCGGTGGCAAGCCCAACTATGACTCAGTCAGCGTTGCCCTGTGTGAGCAGGCATTGGAGAAATCCAAACTGCGCCAGTCGATCATGGTGGATTGTAGCCACGCCAATTCCAGCAAGGACCCAGCCATCCAGCCGCTGGTCCTGCAGGACATTACCCACCAGATCGTTGAGGGCAACCAGTCCATCCAGGGCTTGATGGTGGAAAGTAATCTGAACTGGGGCAATCAGTCGATTCCCGAAAACCTGGCTGACCTAAAATACGGTGTGTCCGTGACCGACGCCTGCATTGACTGGGAGAGCACTGAAAAGGCCCTGCGCGATATGCGGGAAAAGCTGAAGGACGTTCTGCCGAAGCGTCGGGGCTGATTTCAGCCCCCGACCCAGTCGAGCCTGCTTCTCAAGGTCACCACGTTGCCGATGATGACCAGCGTGGGGGCAGGCACGGCATTCTTCTCCACCCTTTCCACGATGTTTGTCAGGTCCCCCGTCACCACCTGCTGGTGCGGCGTTGTTCCCCTTGAAACGAGCGCTACCGGCATCTCCGGAGACATACCGTGGGCAACCAGTTGTTGGCAGATAATCGGTAGCCCCACCAGGCCCATGTAGAACACCAGGGTCTGGTTATTCTGAACGAAATCCTTCCAAGGCAGGTCACAGGTGTCGTTCTTCAGGTGGCCAGTCACAAACCGAACCGACTGGGCGTGGTCCCGGTGCGTGAGCGGAATGCCAGCGTAGGCCGCGCATCCGGAAGCTGCGGTAATCCCGGGCACCACCTGGAAGCGCACGCCGGCCGCTGCGAGGGTTTCAATCTCCTCGCCGCCACGGCCAAAAATAAAGGGGTCACCGCCCTTGAGTCGCACCACCTTGCGTCCCCCACGGGCGAGCTCCACCAGGCGGCTGTTGATCTGATCCTGAGGCAAGGTGTGGTTAGCACGCTGCTTGCCCACATGAATACGTTCGGCGGATTCGGGAATAAGTGACAGGATTTCCGGCGACACCAGGCGGTCGTACAAAACCACTTCTGCTGACTGGATGAGGCGCCACGCCTTCAACGTCAGTAACTCCGGATCACCAGGGCCGGCACCAACCAGTGCGACCTCTCCTTCGGAGCTATTCGGGTTTTCCGTTACCGGGTTCTTGTGGTACCGAACTGGTGCAGGCTTTGCACCAACGCCCTTCCATGGTGCATCGTCGAGTCTGTCACTCATTGTATTCTGTCTACGCCTCCCATATACGGTTTAAGGACCTCGGGAACCAGGATGCTGCCGTCTTCCTGTTGATAATTCTCCATCACCGCAATCAGTGCGCGGCCAACGGCAAGTCCGGAGCCGTTCAGCGTATGAACGGGTTCCGGCTTATTGGTTTCCGGGTTACGCCAGCGTGCATGCATGCGCCGTGCCTGAAAATCCCGGGCGTTGGAACAGGAGGAAATTTCACGGAATTTGTCCTGGCCCGGCAACCAGACTTCGAGGTCGTAGGTACGTGCGGCCGCAAACCCCATGTCGCCGCCGCAGAGGTCAACCAGCCGATACGGTAGTTCGAGGAGCTGCAGCACTTTTTCGGCGTGTCCGGTCAGCGCCTCGAGCGCCGCTTCGGAATCCTCGGGCCGAACAACCTGCACCAACTCCACCTTGTCAAACTGGTGCTGGCGGATCATACCGCGGGTATCACGGCCGTAAGAGCCGGCTTCGCTACGGAAACAGGGGGTGTGGCAGACCAGTTTCAGGGGCAGTTCGGACGGATCAAGAATGGTATTGCTAACCAGGTTGGTAGCCGGAACCTCCGCCGTCGGAATCAGGTACAACGGCTTCTCCCCGTCCATGCGAAAAAGGTCTTCCTCGAACTTGGGAAGCTGGCCTGTACCAAAGAGCGTGTCTGCGTTTACCAGGTACGGCACGTAGGCTTCCGTATACGCATGCTCGTCCGTGTGAAGGTTGATCATGAACTGGGCAAGCGCCCGGTGCAGGCGCGCAACCGGGCCGCGCATTACCGCGAAACGGGAATGGGCCAACCGAGTGGCGGTCTCGAAATCCAGGCCACCCAGCGCTTCTCCCAATGCAACGTGGTCCTTTGGTTCAAAATCGAAACGCTTGGGGGTGCCCCAGCGACGAACCTCAACGTTGTCGTCTTCGCTGTCTCCGGCTGGCACGGTATCGTCAGGCAGGTTCGGTATGCCGGCGAGGAAGTCGTTCAGTTCCTCCTGTAGTACCCGCAGCCCGTCTTCCGCTTCCGACTTCTGTTTCTTCAGGTCTTCCACTTCGTCCAGTAACGGTTGGATGTCTTCACCGGCCGCCTTGGCTTTGCCAATGGATTTTGACCGGCGGTTCTGCTCCCCCTGCAAAGTTTCCGTTTTCAGCTGGATCGCGCGACGGCGCTCCTCAAGCTGATCGAAAGTGGCTTTGTCAAAGGCGTACCCCTTGATGGCAAGGCGACGGGCGATCTCTTCAGTCTGGGTGCGGACACGTTTGGGATCGAGCATGATTATCCTGTTTCTGTTGTTCACGATTAACTGGGCATTATACCTGCGCGGCGAGCTATGACCACAGCGGGCGGGAGCGTGTGGCAGATTTCAGCGTTGCGGGTAGCGTTTGCGGTCGCTGTTGCGGTTCCAATTATCGAGCCGGTCGCGTTTTTCGGCGAGTTTGATTTCCAGGCCACGATGGACGGGCTCATAGTAACGGCGCTGATGAATGGCCTCAGGGAGATAGGATTCCCCGGCGGCGAACGCTTCCGGCTCGTCATGGGCATAGCGGTATTCATCACCATGTCCCATGGACTTCAACAGTTTGGTGGGAGCATTACGCAGGTGAACGGGCACCTCGTAGTCAGGATCATTGCGGATGTCGGCCATACACTGGTTGAAGGCGGAATAGACCGCGTTGCTCTTGGGCGAAAGAGCAAGATAGGTAACTGCCTGGGCAAGCGCCAGCTCACCCTCGGGGGAACCCAATCGCTCCTGGGCCTCCCAGGCGTCCATGGCAATCTGCAGCGCCCTGGGGTCGGCATTGCCAATGTCCTCGCTGGCAATCCGCGCCAGGCGTCTGGCTACGTACAACGGGTCGCAACCGCCATCCAGCATACGACATAGCCAGTACAGGGAGCCATCGGGGTCGGAACCCCGTACCGACTTGTGCAGAGCCGATATCTGGTCATAGAAAACATCGCCACCTTTATCGAAACGCCTAAGACTGGTTTGCAGCACCTGTTCCAGATGATCAGACGTAATTCTGGCGGCATCGTCTTCATCGGGCTCGGCAAGATCCGTTGCCACTTCCAGAATGTTCAGCGCACGTCGGGCATCGCCGCCCGACGCGGTTGCCATCAGCTCCAGGACACTCTTTTCGACGGTGAATCGCCCTGCCAAACCCTCCGGCGAGGACAGCGACCGCTCAAGCAGTTCCAGAATGTCGGTTTCTTCAAGGTTCTTCAGTACGTAGACGCGGGTACGGGACAGCAACGCACTGTTCAGTTCAAAGGAAGGATTTTCCGTGGTCGCACCGACAAAGATAAAGGTGCCGTCTTCAATGTGTGGAAGAAACGCATCCTGCTGGCTCTTATTGAAACGGTGAACTTCATCGACAAACAGCAGGGTATCGCGACCTTCGCTGCGCTTGCGTTCTTTCGCCCGCTCCACGATGAGGCGAATATCCTTTACGCCACTGAGAACGGCCGAGACTGTCTCAAAGCTCAGATCACTGAGGTTGGCGAGCAGGCGTGCAAAGGTGGTCTTACCAACACCCGGAGGCCCCCACAGGATCATGGAATGGAGCTGTCCCTGCTCAACAGCCCGGCGGAGCGGTTTGCCCTCGCCCACCAGGTGCGCCTGGCCGACGTATTCATCCAGGCTCGCCGGGCGCATTCGCGCAGCCAGCGGGCGGAAACCCTGCTGTTCCGCGAACAGGCTATCCTGCATCAGGCCCCGTCCCGGATCACATCCACGCTGTCAGGGTAATTCAGGGTAAACGCGTTGTCCTCCACCGGAGCGTTCAGGCGAATGTCCTCAAAACTGAGAACGCTCAGCTGCGCCAGCGAATCCTGCATGCGCATTTCCTGAAGCTCACCGTTATGGAAGGTCAGTCTCAGGGACACGAACAGGGAATCCTCGCTTCTCGGTTCCAGTGTGAACTCTCGGGTGCTCTCTCCGGGTGAGCGGGAGGACACGCGGTAGGTCTCATTGAGGTTATCAACCTCACCACTGAGCAGAAGGGCCGGTGTTGTCTGAACACGCTCGTCCAGGTTGTGGATGGTGACCTGTTCGAGGTCCGGATCGTAGACCTCCACCGTTTCGCCGTTGCTGACTACAAACTGGGAATGGGGTTCACGAGTTTCCCAGTAGAACAACCCAGGACGTTTGGCCTTCAGGGAACCCCGGCTCTCCTGAACGCGATTGCCATTTTCATTAACCACAATCTGAATAAAGTCGGACTGGAAGGATTCGTAATTCTTGAGCAACGAAGACAGATCCGCTGCGGCCTTTGCACTGGCATCGTCCGCCATGGCTGGCGTGATCACCGATATCAGGGCGGAAAACGCTGTGATCAACCAAACGGCTTTTGCTGAAACTCTCATGAATCGCTACTCCTAATCTCTCGGTGGCGGTGGTGCCAGAACTTCCCGGGCGCCATTGTGCCCGGCTGCGCTGACCACACCGGATGCTTCCATGGCGTCGACCAGGTTGGCGGCCCGGTTATAGCCGATCTTGAATTTACGCTGTACGGATGAAATTGACACCCGCCTACCTTCGGTAACGAAGGCAACCGCCTCATCGAACAGCGCATCTCCCTCGCTGTCGCCCCCGCCTTCGCTCAGGTTAGGCACGCCAGGCAGGTTCTCGCCTTCTGCCCCATTCAGTACATCGTCCACATAAACGGGCTCCCCACGAGCTTTCCAGGCACTGACAACCCGGTGGACTTCGTCATCGTCGACAAAGGCCCCATGCACCCGCACCGGCAGACCAGAGCCCGGAGGCAGGTAGAGCATGTCACCATGCCCCAGAAGCTGCTCCGCCCCGCCCTGGTCCAGTACCGTGCGGGAATCGATCTTGGACGATACCTGGAATGACATGCGCGTGGGGATATTAGCCTTGATCAGACCAGTGATGACGTCCACTGACGGCCGTTGCGTCGCGAGGATCAGGTGGATGCCTGCAGCACGGGCCTTCTGGGCAATCCGGGCAATCAATTCCTCGACCTTTTTGCCGACGATCATCATCATGTCAGCAAATTCGTCGATGACCACCACGATGAACGGCAGGGTTTCCAGTTCCGGGCGTTCCTGCTCGTCGTCCGCCAGATACTCATCCGGTTTCCAAGTTGGATCGAGCAGTGGTTCACCTGCTGCGGCTGCATCCTTAACCTTACGGTTGTAGCCCGCCAGGTTACGCACACCCAGGCTTGCCAGCAGCCGGTATCTGCGTTCCATCTCCGCCACACACCAGCGCAGCGCATTAGCGGCGTCTTTCATATCGGTGACCACCGGAGCCAGCAGATGCGGAATGCCGTCGTAGATGCTCAATTCGAGCATCTTGGGGTCGACCATGATGAAACGGACTTCTTCCGGAGTGGCTTTCAACAGCATGCTCAGCAACATGGCGTTAACACCCACCGACTTACCGGAACCAGTGGTACCCGCGACCAGCAGATGCGGCATCTTCGCCAGATTAGCCACCATTGGGTTGCCGCCAATGTCGTTGCCCAACGCCAGGGTCAGCGCAGACGAAGAGTCCTGGAACACCCGAGCGTTAAGTACCTCACTGAGCCGGACCATTTCCCGTTCTTCGTTTGGTATCTCGATACCCACTACCGACTTGCCCGGAATCACTTCAACCACGCGAACACTGAGAACCGCCAGGGAGCGGGCGAGGTCCTTCGCCAGATTGGAAATCTTGCTGACCTTGACGCCGGGTGCGGGTTTTATCTCAAACCGGGTAATAACCGGCCCGGGATTAACCTCAACCACTTCGACGGTAACGCCAAAATCCGCCAGTTTTTCTTCCAGAAGACGCGACATATGTTGAAGCGATTCCTCGGAATAGCCCTTTTCCTTATGCTCCTCCGGTGGGTCCAGCAGGGTAATGGGCGGAATCGTGCTTTCAATGTCTTCCAGCAGAGACGCCTGCTTGCTTTTGGCGCCATTGGTGCTGCCTGAGGACGGATCATCGCGCTTGAAGGGCGATATCTTCAGGGATTTTCCGGCCGGCTTGGAGTTCCCCTTTGCCGATGGTTTGGCCACCGGTGTCGTGTCGTCATGGGAGCTGAAGCTTTCCAGTCGCGCTGGTTCGGCATCATCAACTGGCAGTATTCCTTCCAGGCCCGGCTCTTTTCGCTCCGGGCGGGGTGTTGACGCTTTGTCCTTATCAGCTCGGGGCCCAAGGCCCAGCAGGCGCCGCCACCAGGATTTTCCGGTCGCAGGAGATTTTTGGGTTACCACCCTGTCCCGCACCGTGGGTGGCTCTGGTGGCTTCTTCGCGGGTTCGGGCGCAGCCGGGGCTTTAGCCGCTGGCTTCGGCTTTTCCTTGCCGGAAGAGGAGAACAGATTTTTGATGCTGTTAACGGTACGGAGCGTCAGGTTGCCGACCTGATCCATCAACCAGAACCAGGACAGCCCGGTGCTAACCGTCAGCGCAAACAGGAAAATTGCGATGAGCAGCAGGGTCGTGGCCGGCAGGTTGAAAAAGCGCACCATAGCTTCGGACACCGCAGCGCCCAGCACCCCGCCGGACGTCACGCCCAGCCCGAACACCGAATAGAGCGACAATAGACTGGTGGCCGACAGAAGAATCAGCAGGAAACCGCCGAACCGCAGCAGGAACAGCGGCATGTGCATGTCGATGGAATCATTGCGGCGGCGGATCAGCATTAACGCATAGCCGGCGATCATCACGGGAAACAGAAAGGCGACGTGGCCAAAAAAGTCACGCAGAAGACTGGCCAACCAGGCACCGGTTCTGCCTGCGTAATTCTGCACACTGGTGTCGTGCCCGATGCTGGCCCAACCAGGGTCCGAAAGGCTGAAGGTAACTAGCGCCATTCCCAGATAAATGCACAGGGCGATTAGGGCGATTACCGCGCCTTCCCTGGCCCCCTGGGCCAGGAAGCGACGGAACCGTTCCTGTTTTTCGGTCAGTTCGCCGGATTTTTTTGCTTTTACGCTCTCAGCCATGAATGCTCAGACAGTTCCCTGACGGTAATTTTCAAGAGCCTCAAACCCGCGTTGCAGATCGGTCTTGAGATCCTCAATGGCTTCAATACCCACCGAGATCCTTACCAGATTTTCGGTAATGCCCGCCTGTTGCTTGTCTTCGGGGGACAGGCGGCCGTGCGTGGTTGTAGCCGGATGGGTAATCGTGGTTTTTACGTCGCCAAGATTGGCGGTAATGGAGATCATCCGGGTTGCATCGATGAACGCCCATGCCTGTTCCCGGCCACCTTTGACAGTAAAGGCAAGGACACCACCAAACCCGCTTTGCTGGCGTTTCGCCAGTTCATGCTGTGGATGGTCAGGCAAACCGGCATAGAATACCTGGTCCACCGCGCCCTGTCCTTCAAGCCACGTTGCCAACTCTAACGCATTGTCACAATGGGCGCGCATACGGATTGGTAAGGTTTCCAGGCCCTTAAGGAAAACCCACGCGTTGAATGGGCTCAGGGTGGGACCGGCAGAACGAAGGAAACCGTAAACCTCCTCCATCAACTTGTCGGGACCAACAACCACACCGCCGACACAGCGCCCCTGGCCATCCAGATACTTGGTGGCGGAGTGAATGATGATATCGGCACCATGCTCAAATGGGCGCTGCAGCACGGGTGTACAAAAACAGTTGTCCACGACAAACAAGGCGTCATTCGCCCGGGCCAATCCGGACAGCGCCTCCATATCAGCAACTTCGCACAACGGGTTCGTTGGCGTTTCGATGAAAAGCATCCGGGTCTCAGGACGCACCGCAGCCTGCCATTGCGACATATCCGTCAGACTCACAAAGGTGGTATCCACACCAAATTTCGCCAGGTACTTCTGGAACAGGACATTGGTGGTACCAAACACCCCCCGTGAGCAAATCACGTGATCACCCGCTTTCAACAACGCCATGCAGGTCGCGAGGATGGCCGCCATGCCGGACGATGTCGCGACCGCACGCTCACCACCTTCCATCGCCGCGATACGGGACTCAAACGCCTGAACCGTCGGATTTGTAAAGCGAGAGTAGATATTGCCAGGCTCTTCACCACCAAACCGCGCTGCAGCCTGGGCGGCACTGCCATAAACGAAACTCGACGTTGGGAATATCGCGTCGCTGTGCTCCAGTTGGCCAGTACGGATCTGACCGGCACGGACCGCGAGGGTGTCCACCGCCATGCCCTCAAGATCCGACTCGGGGATCAGAACATGCTCTTCGCGGCGATAGGTCATGACAAACTCCTGTTTATGGCCATGATGGATCAGTCTTCGTCGTTATACAGATCAATAATGCCGTTGTCGGAAGAATCCCCGGCACCGGCCTGGAAGCGGTTTTCGTCGTTGCGAGCGGCCTCCAGTTTGTTGAGGTAGGCTTCGTCCACATCACCGGTGATGTAATTGCCGGTAAAGACGGAACACTCCCAACCCTCAATCTCCGGATTAACGTCATTAACGCAGGTAATGAGGTCATCCAGATCCTGGTACAACAACCAATCCGCGCCGATGAGCTCGCCGATCTCCTGGACACTTCGATCGTGCGCGATCAACTCATTAACCGACGGCATATCAATGCCGTAGACATTGGGGTAGCGAACCGGGGGCGCTGCCGAGGCAAAATAGACTTTGCGGGCACCGGCGTCCCTTGCCATCTGTACAATTTCCTTGCAAGTGGTTCCCCGTACGATGGAATCGTCCACCAGCATGACGTTCTTGCCCCGGAACTCCAGATCGATCGGGTTCAGCTTCTGGCGTACAGACTTCTTCCGCATCTTCTGGCCCGGCATGATAAACGTTCGGCCAATGTAGCGATTCTTGATAAAGCCTTCACGGAACTTCACCCCCAGCCGATGCGCCATCTGCATGGCAGAAGTGCGACTGGTATCCGGGATCGGCATCACCACATCAATATCATGGTCCGGACGCTCCCGCAGAACTTTCTCAGCCAGGGTTTCCCCCATCCGCAGCCGTGCCTTGTACACCGACACCTTGTCGATAATGGAGTCCGGCCGGGCAAAGTACACGTGCTCGAATATACAGGGATAAAGATGGGCTTCCTCCGCGCACTGCTGAGTATAGAGAGTACCATCGGTTTCAATGTACACCGCCTCACCCGGCGCGATGTCCCGCACCAGTTTGAAGCCCGCGGCACTCAGCGCCACGCTCTCGGAGGCAATCATGTACTCCTCACCCTCTTCAGTCTTGCGCACGCCATAACAGGCCGGACGAATGCCGTTGGGGTCACGGAAACCAACAATGCCGTACCCGGTGATCATGGCGATAACCGCATAGGCGCCGCGGCAGCGTTTGTGCACGGCCCGTACGGCCGCAAAAATCTCTTCCTTGGTCGGGTCGAGTTTACCCAACTTCTGAAGCTCATGGGCAAACACGTTCAGCAGGACTTCAGAATCAGAATTGGTATTGATGTGACGGAGATCGGTACGAAACAGGTCACGACTAAGGTCGTCGGCGTTAGTCAGGTTGCCGTTATGGGCCAGCGTAATGCCGTACGGACTGTTGACATAGAATGGTTGCGCCTCGGCAGAACTGGAACTGCCAGCCGTGGGATACCGAACGTGGCCGATACCAACATTACCCACCAGCCGGCGCATGTGACGGGTACGGAACACGTCGCGGACCAGCCCGTTGTCCTTGCGCAGGTAAAAGCGCTCATCCTGAAACGTAACAATTCCCGCTGCATCCTGGCCCCGGTGTTGTAATACGGTCAGCGCGTCGTAAAGCGACTGATTCACGTTGGAAGTACTGACTATGCCGACAATGCCACACATGGATACGGTAATCTCCGAAGCGTTAATACTGAATGTTAGCGGGACGCGGAAGCGGGTTCCACGTTGTCTTCCTGCTGAGAACCGGAGGGGTTATCCTTTTCCCCGCCTGCCGGCCCGAGAAAGCGGGCAAATTCATCTCCGAGGGTTCTTCTTGACCAATCCTCCACCACGGCCAGACGGTCTATCATGACGGACGTACGCCACCAGGTGTCTTCCGAAAGCGGCGTGTAGCGGGTAAGCGCAATCCCGACAATCACCACCACGACGCCCCGTAAAAGGCCGAATCCCATGCCGAGCACTCTGTCAGTGGCGGAAAGGCCGGTCGCCCTGACCAGGTGACCGATCATGTTATTGATTATGGCACCAACGATAAGGGTACCAAAGAACAGAATCGCGAAGGCAGCGACAAGCCGCACAAGCGGCGTTTCAACGGTACTCTCAAGGAGAGATTGCATCTGAGGGTGGAATGTACGGGCAAGGATAAACGCCCCCACCCACGTGATCAGCGAGAGCGCTTCTTTCACAAAGCCACGCTTCAGGCTGATTAGGGTGGAAACCGTTATCAGGGCAATGATGACCCAGTCAATCCAGATCAGCGCATCCATGGAAAACCCGGTGGAAATAAGGAAGCGCGAATTCTATCAGGAAACGTCACCCGACCAAACCGCCCTGTGCGCATAAGTAACAGGAGAAGCCCGGGTTATTTGCCGCCCGAGGTAACCAGGCTGTTGAGACCAAAGGCTTTGTCGAGCGCCTGTTTTGCCCTTTCAGCCTCATCCTTTTCCGCGAAAGGGCCACTGAAAACACGGGTCAGTTCGGTATCACCGCGCGTAACCTGTTGCAGATGGGAGCTGTAACCCTTGTCACGCACTTCGTCACGCAACCGCCTGGCGTTGTCCCCACTGCCAAAGCTGCCTAACTGGACAACCCAGGCACCCTCAAGGGAGCGGGCGTACTCTGCCGAATCGGTGTCGGCGACCGGGCCTTCGGAGCCAGTGCTGTCAGATGATGATGGTTCTGGAGGTGGTTCTGGTGGATTCTGTAGTTCTTCGACGGGGTCAGCAGCGGCTGGCTGTGGCTCAGTATTCGCCATCTCGGCATCGCTTGCTGGCTGGTCATTTGACAGTTGGGGAGCCTGGTCCGGCTCGCCAGAGGCATCACTTTCCTCAAGCCGGTATGCCGGGGCATCGGAAAGCTCCGGCTCGGGCGCATCTACCTCGGGGAATGGCGGTTCTTCCGGAATCTTGATCGTGGTGGATTCGCGTTCAGAGTGTGGCTCATCGAACATCATCGGTACAAAGATTACGGCAAGTGACACCAGTACAAGAGCCCCGATGATTCTTTGTTTCAGTCCGTCCACGTTAGGTTGTCCCCTGTTTGTTCCTGCCCCGCCATCATTGACGACTTTCTGTGCCCGATACTAACCGCCCAATGCGGATAACTCAAAGCTTCGACGACGGAATGAAGGATATTTAAGACGCCGCTTTCCCCAGGGCAATCCGGGCCTGCGCTACCGTGTAGAAGGACCCGAATACAATCACCATATCCTCCGGGCCGGCGCCATCCAGAGCATTCTCCAGGGCCACCTCGACTGAGTCGGAAACTGTGGCTGCAGGCTTCCGAAGCTGTCCACCTAAACGATCAACCAGCTCAAAACCGGACAACCCACGATGAACGCCCAGGCCTGCGAGATGCCACTCGTCAACCACCGAAGCCATCGCACCGGCCACCCCTTCCACATCCTTGTCCGCGAGGGCGGCGTAGACAGCAACAACGCGACCAGGCCCAGACTCCCGCCGCCCGATGCGGGCCGCAAGCCACCTGGCGGCATGGGGATTATGGCCAACATCAACCACAACCTTAGGTTGCTGCTGCAACACTTCATAGCGACCTGGCAACGTCAGCTGGGCGATAACCTGCTCAATGGCCCCGGGCTCTAACTCCGGCTCCAGTTGTCTTACCGCAACAACCGCCGCAGCAAGACTGTGGACGGGAAGTCCGTTGTCGGGAAGCAATACCCGATCGCCGTAGCGCGCCTGCTCCAGCCACATGCTGCCAACTGGCGCAAACTCCGAACCACACGGTACCAGCTGATAAGTTTTACCTGGCCGTTCAAGCTGAACCTTCTGTGCGGCTGTCTGCTGCAACACCGAGGAAGGTGGATCGATATCCGCATAAACAGCGGGTATTCCGGGGCGAAGAATGCCAGCCTTCTCAAAACCGATGACCTCACGGTTGTCTCCGAGGAAGGCAACGTGATCGATATCAACCGAGGTAATAATGGCCAGCTCTGGATCCAGCACATTGACGGCATCCAGGCGCCCACCCAGCCCAACTTCGAGAACCCAATCCTCGACGCCCGCCTCTTCGAACAACACAAACGCGGCAAGGGTTCCGAACTCGAAATACGTCAGCGTGGTATCACGGCGCGCTATCTCTACCCGGGAAAAAGCACGAACCAACTGGTCGTCGCTGGCATCCACCCCATTGATACGTACCCGCTCGTTATAGCTCTGAAGGTGGGGAGACGTATAGGCCCCGGTCGATCGCCCCGAAGCCATTAACAGCCTCTCAAGTGCCGCTACGGCACTGCCCTTTCCATTGGTACCTGCAATGGTGATGATTCGCCCTGACGGATTTCGCCGAAACAACCGCCGCAGCACCAGTAGTACCCGGTCAAGACCGAGATCGATTTCAGAAGGGTGGATCGACTCCAGGTAATCAAGCCACTGATCAAGCGTGGCTTCGACGCCCGGCACGGGAAGGCGCCGGGCGGAGTAACTATTCTGCGGGGACATCGGTTTCAGGTCGTTCCGAGACTTCAAACTCGATGGGCGCTTCCGTGGCTGGCTGGTCCAGATCGGTAAACTTGGCCAACACGGCAGCAATTCGCTCGCGCATCTGATGGCGATGGAGAATCATATCGATGGCACCGTGCTCCAGTAGGAACTCGCTGCGCTGGAAGCCTTCAGGCAGTTTTTCACGAACGGTTTGCTCGATAACACGAGGGCCGGCAAAGCCGATCAGAGCGTAGGGTTCTGCAATATTCAGATCTCCCAGCATGGCAAGACTTGCGGATACGCCTCCGAATACTGGGTCGGTCATGACCGAAATATAGGGAATACCCTCCTGCTTCATGCGCTCAAGCACGGCAGCCGTTTTGGACATCTGCATCAGCGAAAGAATCGCCTCCTGCATCCGTGCGCCGCCGCTGGCGGAGAAACACACCAAAGGAATCCGCTCCTCCAGGCACACATTGGCCGCCTGAACGAACTTTTCACCCACGACCTGCCCCATCGAGCCGCCAAGGAAGTTGAACTCAAAGGCCACCGCCACCAGCGGAATATCCAGGCAGGCACCACGCATGGCAACCAGGGCATCCTTTTCACCAGTGGCTTTCTGGTTCTGGCTCAAGCGATCCTTGTACCGTTTGCTGTCCTTGAACTTCAGTCGATCCCAAGGCTCCAGATCCGCGGAAATTTCCTGCCGGCCGTCAGCGTCCAGGAAAACATCAAGGCGACGACGAGCGGTCACTCTCAGGTGATGTTGACACTTCGGACACACATCCAGATTCTTGTCCAGCTCCGGCTTGTACAAAAACGCCCCGCACTTGGGACACTTCTTCCACAGACCTTCAGGAACTCCGGTCCGTTGTTTGGATTCCGAGCGGATTTTGCTCGGCATGATCTTGTCCAGCCAGTTACTCATGATCTCATCCTGTCCTTTGATGCCTGCGGTAACCTGACTGTCAGGAAGCCAGGCTGTCCAGTGCTTCTCGCATCGGGTGAAGCAGATCCGACAACGCCCGTTTGAGCTGATCAGGATCTGCCTGATTTCGGGCTATTGTATCGACCAGTACACTTCCGACAATTACACCATCGGATACCCGACCGACCGCTGCCGCTGTTTCGGCATCACGAATACCAAACCCAACTCCCACCGGAAGCGCAGTCAGTTCGTGAATATGGGAAACCTTCGAGGCCACTTCATCCACATCGATCTTACCGGCGCCCGTAACACCCTTGAATGAAACATAGTACACATAGCCCGAACTGTGCTCACTGATTGCACGAATCCGGTCGTCCGTCGTGGTTGGTGCCAACAGAAAAATCGCGTCAAGGTTCCGGGCCGTAAACAATGGTGCCACTTCGTCCGCCTCTTCCGGCGGTAAATCCACCGTCAGGATACCGTCAACCCCTGCCTCAACAGCCGCATCGGCGAACTTTTCCTGGCCCATGGCTTCCATGGGATTAAGGTAGCCCATCAGCACCACCGGTGTGGCATTATCTTTCTCGCGGAACGTTTTCACCATTCCCAGAACCTGCCGCAATGACGTGCCATGCACCAGCGCTCTCTCACACGCCTGTTGAATCACCGGGCCGTCCGCCATTGGGTCGGAGAAAGGCACGCCCAGCTCGATGATATCGGCACCCGCCGACACCAGCGTGTGCATCAGGTCAACGGTAAGATCCGGATGGGGATCGCCAGCGGTAATGTACGGAATCAGCGCCTTGCGACCCTGCCCTTTCAAGGCTTTCAGCACCCCTTCAATTCGACTCATGCCTGCTCCTGTGATTATCCTGCACTGCAGTCCGTACTGGCCCGGCGCCTGCCGTCAGATACCGGGCAACTGCTTAAACCTCGATGCCATCCAGTTGAGCGATGGTGTGTATGTCCTTGTCACCGCGACCGGAGACGTTGATCACCACCACCTGGTCCTTATCCATCGTGGCAGCGAGCTTGATAGCGTAGGCCACTGCATGGGCGGTCTCAAGCGCTGGCATAATACCCTCCACCCGTGTCAGCTTCCGGAAACCATCCAGGGCCTCATCGTCGGTCACCGAGACATAGTGGGCGCGGCCAATGTCCTTGAGCCAACTGTGTTCAGGCCCGACGCCCGGATAATCCAGGCCGGCACTGACCGAATGGGTGCCCGCAATCTGGCCGTTCTCGTCTTCCATCAGGTAAGTCCGGTTACCGTGAAGCACACCCGGACGTCCCGCACTCAGCGGCGCCGCATGCTTTCCTGTCTCAATACCCAGGCCACCGGCTTCCACACCATACATCTCCACGCTCTCGTCGGTCAGGAACGGGTAGAACATACCGATGGCGTTGGAACCACCGCCGACACAAGCCACCAGCGCATCCGGCAGTTTACCCGCCTGGGCCAGGGACTGTTCACGGGTTTCGCGCCCGATCACTGACTGGAAATCACGTACCAGCAGCGGATAAGGGTGAGGCCCGGCAACCGTGCCAATGATGTAAAAGGTGTCGTCAACGTTCGCCACCCAGTCACGCATGGCGTCGTTCATAGCGTCCTTGAGGGTGCGCGTTCCGCTCTGGACCGAGTGAACCTCAGCGCCGAGCAGTTTCATCCGGTAAACGTTCAGGGACTGCCGCTTTACATCCTCGGCGCCCATGAACACGTGGCACTCAAGGCCCAGGCGCGCGCACACAGTCGCCGTGGCGACACCATGCTGCCCAGCACCGGTTTCAGCAATGACCCGTTTCTTGCCCAGGAAACTCGCCAGCAGCGCCTGACCGATGGTGTTATTTACCTTGTGCGCGCCCGTGTGGTTAAGGTCTTCACGCTTCAACCAGATTTGAGCACCACCGGTTTCCCGGCTCAGTCTTTCAGCAAAGTACAGCGGGCTGGGCCGGCCGACATAATGCGCAAGGTCCCGATCAAACTCCGCCTGAAACTCCGGATCGTCCTTTAGCCTTTTGTACTCACGCTCGAGGGTCATCAGTGAATCGAACAGGGTTTCGGAGACAAATCTTCCGCCGTAGGCGCCGAAGTGACCCCGTGCATCCGGAAGCGCCTTGAGCATTTCTTCAGTCAGTTTCATCGACACGGTGAACCTCGTTTATAAAATCAGTGATCTTTTCGTCGTCTTTGATGCCTTTGCTGCTCTCCACACCACCACTGACATCGACGGCCCAGGGGCGCACCTGCGCAACAGCGCGGGATACATTATCAGAAGCCAGGCCGCCGGCCAATATGAGAGGCAATGGGCGCCTGGACGGTATCAATGACCAGTTAAAGGACTGTCCGGTACCGCCGTATTTATGCGGATCCCATGCATCCACCAGCAAACCGCTCGCATTACGGTAACGCTCAAAGGCATGTTCAATATCATCCGTTTCGCGCACCCGCACGGCCTTAATCCAGCGAACACCGAAACTGTTGCAAAATTCCGGAGATTCATCGCCATGGAACTGGAGAAGGCCCAGCGGCAACTGTGACAGCACCTCCCGGACGTAAGACGCGTCAGGGTTAACAAACAGCCCCGTTGCCGTTACAAAGGGAGGAACCGCATCAACCAGCCCCCTGGCCGCATCAGGAGTCACATACCTCGGGCTGGGCTCGTAGAATACGAAGCCCAAGGCATCCGCTCCAGCGTTGACAGCGGCAATAACGTCCTGCTTTCGGGTAATACCACAGATCTTGACCCGGGTTCTCATAAGCCGTCTATCGTTGTTTTCGGTGTATGTGAGTCGGACTGCGTGGTCGGTTTTCATCGGCCTCAAACCAGGGTGCGACGAACCCTGGCCCGCACTGCGCTGCCGGGATAGAGAACCCTTCCGGATACCCTACATCCACCAGATACAGCCCATGGGGCGGTGCCGTTACGCCTGCAACAGTCCGGTCCCTGGTCTCAAGTATCTCACGAATCCATTCCGGCCGCTGCTTCCCCGTACCCACGGACATCAGTGCACCGGCGATATTGCGAACCATATGATGCAGGAACGCATTTGCCTGCACATCTATTACGACGAAGTCTCCTTTTCGGGTTACATCAATGGCTTCAAGGAACCGAATGGGCGATCTCGACTGGCAGCCAGCCGCGCGAAATGAGGAGAAGTCGTGCTCACCGCAAAGAAACTGGGCAGCCTGATGCATCAGCGTCGCGTCCAGTGGGCGAAACGTCCAGCTCACCTGACCATGAAGGATGCCCGGCCTTACCGCATGGTTATAGACCACATAACGATATCGGCGATAGGTTGCAGAAAAACGGGCGTGGAAATCATCCACCCCATTACCGGCCCAATGAACCGCGATATCCTGCGGTAATGAGGTGTTGATGCCCATGACCCAGGACCTGGGATTACGCACCGAGGGTGTCTCGAAATGCGCAATCTGGTAACTGGCGTGCACGCCCGCATCCGTGCGGCCCGCACATACAAGCTCAACAGGATGGTCAGCAACCTTTGAAACCGCCTGAGTCAGCTCTCCCTGAACCGACCGCACGCCCGATTTCTGATATTGCCAGCCGTGGAACCCCCGGCCATCGTATTCGAAGGCAAGAGCGACTCGCCCCGCCCCGATGGCGCCGTTAGTGGTCAGTGGTTGTGGCGTTACAAACAATGAAGTGTCCGGATTGGCATGCTGATAACATAAAACAAAACGCCGGCTTTAATTCCGGGCAGCCCGGTAGCCGGCGTTTTGTGTTCCCTGTGCTGATTATATCGAATCAGGACAGATTTTTAAGGAGATCCTGCGCTTCCGCTTTTTGCTCCTCATTTCCTTCCAGAGCCACTTCCTCAAGGATATCCCTGGCTCCGTCAACGTCGCCCATTTCCACGTAGGCTCTGGCAAGGTCAAGTTTGGTTGACGCTTCATCGGTGCCTGTCAGGAAATCGAAGTCATCGTCGTCGCCAAGATCGGCTTCATCGATGTCACCCGCACTGGAACCAGCCTTTGAGGATGCGGAGTCGGACGCCACAGGAGGTTCTCCTGATTCATCCTCCGCGGACTCAGCGGCAGCAAGATCATCATCGCTGAGCTCGGGAAGCTCGTCTTCCACTTCCTCGACGCCTGCGACGACCTCTTCCGGATCCGCAGGCTCCTCGCCAGTCAAGCCGTCCTCAAGACCGAGCTCCTCATCCAGAGGCGTGGAATCGTCCTTCTGAGGATTGGCGCTCGCATCGGTACCGGCGGAATCGCCCGAATCAGCAAACTCTTCCATCAGTGCAAGGTCCTCATCGGAAACATCAAGCTCAAGGTCGTCAAGTTCACTTTGTTCGTCATCGGCAGGCGTTTCATCTTCGCCGGCGACCTTATCCAGCTCGGCATCCAGCTCGTCCAGGAAGGATTCGTCCAGGGAATCCAGGTCTCCCTCTTCCTCAAGATTTCCTTCCTCCAGGTCTCCGTCTTCCAGAGACTCGCTTACCGAGTCCTGGTCCGCCCGATCATCAGTGCGGGTTGTTTCCAGCTCGTCGTCATCCAGCCCCAATGAGTCGAACTCATCCGATTCTTCGAGCGCTTCGCCGGAATCCAGTTCCTCATCCGCGAAATCAAGACTCAGATCATCGCCGTCATCGGAAGTTTCCAACTCCTCGATTGACTCATCCTCAAGTGAGAAATCGAAAGCGTCGTCAGTCTTACTCTCAGCCTCTTCAACAGCCCCTTCTTCCTTATCGGACGTGTTTTCAATGCCAGACAGGTCATATTCAATCAGGTCATCTGGCCCTGACTCCCTTTCGGAACCCTCTGAGTAGGCCTCTTCAGTATCATCCAGATCAGAGAGTTCCGTTTCCAGGCTGCCGAACTCATCCTCAAGCTCATCACCCGCTGAAGAGTCAGAGCGCTCTGAAGCAGATTCATCGAATACCGGATCCGCTTCACTTGAATCGGTATCGAAAGAGTCCGATCTCAACTGCGATTCGAGATCATCAATGCTAGGCATTGATTCAGCCTCTTCCAAACGTGCCCGCATCTCGTGCGCTTCGGCGATAGCCTGGTCGTCGCCCAGGGCTTCAACCTCACCAAGCTGCTTCTCAAAGGATTGCCGGTCCTGGGTATCCGCATAGACACCAAGCAGCTTCAGGCGCAGGTCTGTTCGGCTGGGTTCGCGGGAAATCGCGGTTTCCAGAGATTGTGCGGCCTGATCCATACGGCCATATGCGATGTAGGCGTCGGCTTCCGCCAGAGGATCACCTTCCGGCGCTTCCCCACCGTCTTCGTCATCCAGGGTGAGATCGAAGGTATCCGCCTCCGCATCCGTTTCACTGTTCAGCTGGTCGTAAAACGACTTCTCACGATTGGCATTGCGACGCGCCAGCAACAGCAGTAACAGCAACAGAACAACCAAACCGCCGCCGAGGGCTATCTGATACATCGGATTGTTGGTAATCGCGCTAATGATGTTGTCCGGGAAGCCTTTGTCGGGCTCCGCCGGCGATGCCGATGCCTCGCTGGCCGGCTGCTCGGACGCTGGCGCTGCTACCTCTGCGCCCTGCTGACCGGCCTCTCCCTCAGTGGTGGATCCGGCATCCATGCCATCGGACGCCACGTCGTCCTCTGTCATGCCAGCATCATCACCCATCGCAGGTGCGCCGGAACCTTCTTCAGCCTCCGCGACGGTTGCTTCATCCATATCGGTTGCTGCTGGATCAACCACTTCTTGGTCAGCAGCCATATTGCCCGCAACATCCGCACCTTCTTCAACCATATCAGCAGCGTCGCCATCGGAGGACATTTCTGAATCCTCCTGGGCTACCTGCTCAGGCAATGCCTCCGATTGCGGCGCACCTGCAGGATCGCCGCTGTCGCCTTCAGCCTGCTGCATTTCGGCAAGCTGGGTATTTTTCAGTTCGAGCAGGCGCTGAAGTGTTTCTACCTGGTCCTGGAGGTCATCAACCCGACCACTCAGCTCTTCGTTTTCTCGTCGGGCACTTTCGAGCTCTTCCATGGCAACGGCGGAGCCTGCGTCCACGCCGCCGGCCGTATCGCCGCCACCGCCAGCAGAACCACCGTCTTCAGCATCACGAGTGCCGCTATCTTCGCTTGCCAGCAACCTCAGTTCATCACCACCGGCCTGCTCACCACCACTCTGCCCAGAGGCAACTTCGGAATCGGTGGCATCCACGGTGCGCTGTGGAGTCGATAACGCATCGTTCTGCGCGGCCACCTGCCGGTTGGCCTCGGCCGGAGAGCGACTGCGGATCTGTTCGATATCCGGCACCCGCAGCACTTCACCACGCTTTAGTCGGTTGATGTTGCCCGCAATAAACGCGTCGGGATTCAGGTCCTGGAGTGCGAGCATGACCTGTTGCACGGACACACTGCTATCCGGGCGAATGCTCTCAGCAATATTCCAGAGGGTATCGGAAGACCCGGTGGGCCCGAGAGTCCTCGCACGTTGGGTAGTTGTGCGCCGGGGTTCCTGGGATGTCGACCTGGCCTGCTGTTGGCGCGCAGGCTCTGAAGCCTGGGGGGTAGCCGGAGCGGCAACCTCTTCCTGCACACCGGACTCCTCGGCATACACCGGGGGATCAACCAGCACCGCGTATTCCCGCATAAGCCGCCCATTGGGCCACGTTACTTCGAGAAGGAAATTCAGGTAGGGCTCCCGCAATGGCTCACGGGACGAAACGTTCACCACCAGACTGCCATCGCTGGCGGTGGTGACGCGGAAATCAAGTTTGGTAAGGAAATAGTTCCGATCGATACCCACCCGTTCATAGGCCGAATCGGGGGCGATGTTTACAAATACATCACCAGGGTCAACGCCCTCGCTTTTACGCAGACTGATATCTGCGTCCAGAGGCTCATTCAGATAGGACTGTAATTCAATCTCACCCAGACCCAGGGCCTGTGCGATGCCAGAACCGAGCCCTCCCGCCAGAGCCAGAGCAACCGCAAGCTTGCGTACCTTCATGCTTTTTCCTTACCAGTCTCCGTTATTCGTTACTGTTTTTTTCAAACAGAATCGGACGAGGTTGGATGACTTCCGTCTTGATTACTATCGTTATTATGTAAAGTTTTTAATATTCAGCCCGGCAAGTATTGTTGATAAAACCTCTTTTATCAATCAATCAGCCGCAGTCCTTGCACCATTTTTTCATAAATGGTCGGGAACATATTGTTACCGAACGATGATCCGGTATCCCTGAATGGCCAAAGTCCAGCCCCCAAGCACCCATACATGTGCAAAAACCCTTCTGAAAATAACAGGGGCGGAGGCGTATTTCAGCCTCCGCCCCCAGCCGGTTCTCTGAAACCGGACACAGTTGGCATAATCTTGCCCACTGTGGGACTAAGTTACTGCTCCTGCAGTATGCGAAGCATCCGCCGAAGCGGTTCCGCGGCGCCCCACAGCAACTGATCACCGACCGTGAACGCTGAGATATACTCAGGCCCCATGGTCAGCTTCCGGATACGGCCAATGGGAACACTCAAAGTACCCGTGACCTTCGCCGGGGTAAGTTCCCTAAGAGTGGCATCGCGCTCATTGGGAATCACCTTCACCCAGTCGTTGGCTTTCGCCAGGATGGACTCAATCTCGGAAACCGGAAGGTCCTTCTTCAACTTGATGGTCAAGGCCTGGCTGTGGGAACGCATAGCACCGATACGAACGCAGATGCCATCGATGGGAATCGGATTGCTGCTGCGACCGAGAATCTTATTGGTTTCGACGCCCGCTTTCCATTCCTCCTTGCTCATGCCGTTATCAAGCTGCTTGTCGATAAACGGAATCAGGCTACCTGCCAGCGGCACTTCGAAGTGCTCGGTGGGGAAACCGTCCGAACGCATGGTTTCGGTTACCTTGCGATCGATATCGAGGATAGCCGAGGACGGATCTGCCAGCCCATCACTCACGCTGCCCTTCAGCTCACCCATCTGATTGAGCAGTTCCCGCATGTTCTGGGCACCCGAACCTGATGCCGCCTGATAGGTCATGGGAGATACCCATTCAATCAGGTCCTGCTCCAGCAAGCCACCAAGGGCCAGCATCATCAGACTGACCGTACAGTTACCACCAACATAGTCCTTCACACCCTTTGCCAGCGCATCGTCAATCACGTTGCGGTTGACAGGATCGAGAACGATGACGGAATGATCGACCATTCGCAGCGTGGATGCGGCGTCAATCCAGTACCCCTGCCATCCGGCATCGCGGAGTTTCTGGTACACAGCGCCGGTGTAATCTCCGCCCTGACAGGTAACCACCACGTCCAGCGTTTTCAGGGTATCGATATCGAAGGCATCCTGCAGTGTAGGTACGCCCTCTTTGCCGACGTCCGGTGCCGGTTTTCCAGCCTGGGAGGTGGTAAAGAAGATCGGTTCGATATCTGCAAAATCGTTTTCTTCACGCATGCGCTGCATGAGGACAGAGCCCACCATACCGCGCCAGCCAATAAGTCCAACTCGCTTCATGTGCGACCTTTGAACCTCGTTTTATGCCCGCCCGCTACCTGTATCGCTGGCAGGGACAGGATGGATGATCCCGCGACAACCGCATCGCGCTGCCGTCGGGTCTCAAAAACTTGCCGGCCTCAGATTGCCAGCCTCAGAGTGCCGCCAGAACGGCATCGCCCATCTCTCGGGTCGATACTTTCCGGCCGTCAGCAGACATGATATCCGCTGTCCTCAGGCCCTGATCCAGCACTTTGCTGACGGCCGCCTCTATCGCCTCAGCGGCCTTTTCCTCGCCAAGGCTGTACCGCAACATCATTGCGCCACTGAGGATCGTAGCCAGCGGATTGGCTATGCCCTTACCTGCAATATCGGGTGCAGACCCATGACAGGGCTCGTACATACCCTGCTTCTCAGAGTTAAGAGACGCAGAGGGCAACATCCCGATCGAACCCGTCAACATAGCCGCTTCGTCAGAAAGAATATCACCAAACATGTTGCCAGTCACAATCACATCAAATTGCTTGGGTGCCCGGACCAGCTGCATGGCAGCGTTGTCCACGTACATATGGGAGAGCTCAACATCCGGGTATTCCCGGCGCAGGTCTTCCATGATTTCCCGCCACAGAACAGTCACTTCCAGCACGTTCGCCTTGTCGACAGAGCAGAGCTTTTTGCCACGCTGCTGTGCCGCTTCAAAGGCGACACGGCCAATACGACGAATTTCCGATTCCGTGTAGGCATACGTGTTGTAGCCCTGACGCTCTCCACTTTCCAGATCACGCACACCTCGTGGCTGGCCAAAATAGATGCCGCCGGTTAACTCCCGCACAATCATGATATCGAGGCCCGAGACCACCTCTGGTTTCAGTGAAGACGCAGAAGCAAGCTGGGGATACAGAATGGCCGGGCGCAGATTGGCAAACAACTCAAGGTTGGAGCGCAGCCCGAGCAGCCCCTTTTCCGGACGGCTGGCCATGGGGCGCTTGTCCCACTGGGGGCCGCCCACGGCGCCCAGCAGGATGGCATCTGCTTTACGAGCCTTGTCCAGGGTATCGTCCGGAAGTGGCGTATCCGTTTCGTCGATGGCCGCACCGCCAACCAGGGCGGACTCGAAGTGCAGCTCCAGACCGAATTGCTCGTTTATCTTACGCAGAACCTTTTCCGCTTCGGCAACAATTTCCGGGCCAATGCCATCGCCAGGGAGCATCAGGATAGATCGGGACATAGTGATTCCTTGAAGGTCAATTTGTTTTGGGAATACAGGGCGAATCAGCGACCGGCATCAAATAACCAAGGTGCAGTCTTGCGTCTCGACGCTTCGTAGGCCGTTATGACCTCCGCGTCTTCAAGCGTGACACCGATATCATCCAGGCCGTTCAGCAGGCAATGTCGACGGAAATCATCGACCTCAAAACTGAACGATTCGCCAGACGGCGTGGTAACGGTTTTGGCTTCGAGATCGATCGCCAGCTGGTATCCCTCTTCCGCCTCGGTTTCGTGAAACAGCCGGTCCACAATTTTTTCTTCTAAAACAATCGGCAACAAGCCATTCTTAAAACAGTTGTTATAGAAAATGTCGGCGAAACTGGGTGCAATGATAACGTGGAACCCAAAATCCTCAAGCGCCCAGGGGGCGTGCTCGCGGCTGGAACCACAACCAAAGTTGCGCCGCGCCAGAAGCACGCTTGCATTCTTGTAACGATCCTGATTAAGCATGAAATCAGGATTGATCGGCCGCTGTGAACAGTCCTGGTCCGGCTTGCCTTCATCCAGGTAACGCAGTTCGTCAAACAGGTTCGGCCCGAAGCCGGTACGCTTGATGGACTTCAGAAACTGCTTGGGAATGATCATGTCCGTATCCACATTGGACCGGTCCATGGGGGCAACGATGCCCTGGTGTTGCTTTAATGCTCGCATGGTGTGTCTCCTGTGGATCAGTTCATCATCTCGCGGACATCAACGAAGTGGCCGTTGATCGCCGCTGCAGCTGCCATGGCCGGACTGACCAGGTGGGTACGCCCGCCGAAGCCCTGGCGGCCCTCGAAGTTACGATTGGAAGTGGAGGCGCAGTGCTCTCCCTGCCCCAGTTTGTCGGCGTTCATGGCCAGACACATGGAGCAGCCCGGATCACGCCACTCAAGACCGGCGTCAATAAAGATCTTGTCCAGCCCTTCCTGTTCCGCCTGCACCTTCACCAGACCGGAACCGGGCACCACCATCGCCTGCTTGAGCGATGACGACACCTTCCGACCCTTCACGACCGCAGCTGCTTCACGAAGATCCTCAATGCGGCTGTTCGTACAGGAGCCAATAAACACGCGATCCAGCTTTATCTCAGTGATCGGCATGTTGGGCTTCAGGCCCATGTACTTCAAGGCACGAACAATTCCCTCACGCTTGATCGGATCGGCTTCCGCCTCCGGGTCCGGCACATTGCCGCCAACGCCGGCGACCATCTCGGGAGACGTCCCCCAGCTCACCTGCGGCATGATTTCGGAACCGTCGAGTTCAACAACCTTATCGAACACTGCATCGTCATCGCTGTGCAACGTCTTCCAGTATTCAATCGCTTTCTCGCGCATCTCGCCCTTGGGCGCAAACGGGCGATCCTTGACGTAATCAATGGTGGTCTGGTCGACCGCGACCATGCCCACCCGCGCACCGGCCTCGATGGACATGTTGCAGATGGTCATTCGGGCCTCCATCGAGAGACCACGAATCGCTTCACCGCCAAATTCAATCGCACAGCCCGTGCCGCCAGCGGTACCGATCTTCCCGATGATGGCGAGGACAACGTCTTTCCCGGTAACGCCGGGCCCAAGCTTGCCATTCACCTTCACCAGCATGTTTTTCATTTTCTGCTGAACCAGACACTGGGTGGCGAGCACGTGCTCGACCTCTGACGTGCCGATACCATGGGCCAGGCAGCCGAATGCACCGTGGGTGGAGGTGTGGGAATCGCCACAAACAATGCTCATGCCGGGCAGTGTCGCGCCCTGCTCTGGCCCGATCACATGCACGATGCCCTGGCGTTGGTCCTTGATCTTGAACTCCAGGATGCCGAACTCGTCGCAGTTCTTATCCAGGGTTTCCACCTGAATCCGCGATACCGGGTCAACAATGCCTTCAATGCCCCGGGCACGGTCGGTGGTGGGTACGTTGTGATCCGGCGTCGCCAGGTTGGCGTCCAGCCGCCAGGGCTTACGTCCGGCCAGACGAAGGCCCTCGAAGGCCTGCGGCGAGGTGACTTCGTGCAGCAGATGCCGGTCGATGTAAATCAGCGCGGAGCCGTCATCCCGCTGTTTGACGAGATGGTCGTCCCACAATTTGTCGTATAAGGTCTTGCCCGCCATGGTCTCTCTCACTCTCTGGGGGTTTCTGTTTTTTCAGTATGGCTCCATCTTAACGCCTAGCCTTGGATAACCTCAATTCATGTTTTTTATGTTGTGCATTCCAATTTAGAATATTAGGATTTGCTGGGACGTGCCTTAAAGCCGGGCCTGCATGCTGGGCGCGGGTCGCGTAGTGGCAATAGCCTCCCAAAAACGTGGAGCGCCAGGGATGGCGCGACCGAGCCCTACAGGGACGTATTCACGGGCGTTTTTTGGAACGGTCTTCCCGGCGTGTGACCTTCACCAAGGGCCGCAGTCAAAGAGGTAACCACAATGGATGCGAACTCCCTGAAAGCATTCCTGACAATAGTGGACCAGGAGTCATTCTCCGAAGCTGCGGAACTGCTACATTTGACGCAGCCAGCAATCAGCAAACGACTGGCAGCGCTGGAGAACCAGTTGGGAACGAAGCTGATCGACCGGAGCAATAGACAGGTCCGCTTAACGGACGCAGGGGCACGCCTGCTGCCCCATGCCCGGCGAATTCTGGATGAAGTGCACAATGCCCGACAGGCTCTGTCAGATCGCGAGGGATCGGTTTCAGGACAGCTATCAGTGATCGCCAGCCACCACATTGGACTGCACCACCTTCCTGCCTGGTTGCGGCGGCTGAACCGGGATTATCCGGAGGTGTCACTGGAGTTGCAGTTCATGGATTCTGAAAGTGCTTTCGGGCAGATGCGTAAACGTACGGCTGAATTGGCTTTCGTAACGCTCAGTGAAAGCATGGACCAGGCGTTCGACGTGCACGTGCGTTGGGAAGATGCCATGGCCTTCGTGGTATCGCCGGAGCACCCCCTGGCGACACTGGGCAACCCAGGGTTGGAAGACCTGTCTCGATACGACGCCCTGCTCCCGGAAGCCGGCACTGCCACCTACCGATCCATCAGCCGGCTGTTTCTTGACGCGAGCCTACCCCTGAAAATCCAGATGCCAACCAACTACCTGGAAACCATTAAAATGATGGCCAGTGTTGGGCTCGGTTGGAGCGTGCTGCCGGTAAGCATGGTCGACAACTCGCTCACCGTGCTTTCCGTACCCCATTCAGTAAGTCGCATCCTCGGCGGTATTGGCCTAAAAGGCCGGTCGCTGAGCCCCCAGGCTAAGGCGCTACTGGATATCGCTGCAGCCCTTCAGTAAAACCCGCAGCAACACTCACAGCGGCACCGATCCGTGCTCGGGAGGCGGCCTCAGGCCCCGCCAGGTGATGACAATAGCAATGGCCATGGCCGCCGCCCCGCCCCAGAACGCGGCCGAGGTACTGAAACCGTCCACCAGAAAGCCCGACAACCAGGCACCCAGTGCGCCACCGGCACCGAAGGTCAGCCCGCTGTAGAGCGCCTGCCCCTGGCCGTGATGATGCTGACCGAAGAAACCCTGGATATACTGCACCGAAATAGCGTGCAGGGCGCCGTATGAGGCCGCATGCAGCAACTGCGCGAAAATCAGCACTGCCACCACATCCGTCACTTCCGCGATCAACACCCAGCGGATCATTGTCAGCGCCAGAGCCGCAATCGCAATCTGCCGCACTGTGAAATTGCGAGTCAGCCGGTGCATCACCAGGAACAAACCAATCTCCGCAAGCACCCCTAGCGACCACAACAACCCAATCGCCAACTTACCGTACCCATGCTGCTCCAGGTGAATACTGAAAAACGTGTAGTACGCCCCATGGGACACCTGCAGCAGAAAGTTCATCAGAAAGAACGTTACCACCGCCGGGTGCGTCACAATCGCCTTCAGACTGCCCTTGGGCGCCGGCGGCTTACGCTCTCCCCGCTCCGACGGCACCAGAAACGCCGACACTGCAATGCCGGCAAATACCGGCAACAACAGCCACGGCAACAGAGTGATCGGGATGAGCTCAAGAATCCCGCCCACAAGCGCTACCGCACCAATAAACCCTACCGATCCCCACAACCGCACCTTGCCGTATTTTTCACGCTGCGTTCCCAGTGACCGCAGGGTGATCACCTCATAAAGCGGCAAAATCGCATTCCAGAAGAATGTAAACGCCAGCATCACCAGCAACAGGCCGTAAAACCCGGGCTCCATGAACACGCCGGCGAAGAACAGCGACCCTGTAATGGCACCAAACCGAACCAGCCGTACCCGCTGGCCAGTCCGATCTCCGAGCCATCCCCACACACTGGGTGCCACTATCTTGGTCAATTGAATCGTCGCCATCAGGGTGGCGATCTCAAGGTAGGAGAAGCCCCTGTCTTCCAGATACAGGGACCAATACGGCAACAAGCCGCCGAGGAGAGCGAAAAACCAGAAGTAGAGGTTTGAAAGGCGCCAGTAAATACGGATCTCTCCAGAGAGTTATCACAAATGCTCAATCGCTCCGGAGAATAGGGCTATTCAAAACCGTGGAGCGCCAGGGATGGCGCGACCGAGCCCTACAGGGACGTATTCACGGGCGTGTTTTGAATAGCCCTATTCTCCGGGGCAGGCACCGTTTGGCCAGTTCTGGCAGGTCAGTCGATGGTACTGTCAGGCCTGCCCAATATTAGGCGTAGACACAGTGACATCCCCATTCTGACCACGATGGCGCAGGTAATGATCCATCAACACAATGGCCATCATTGCCTCCGCAATCGGCGTCGCACGAATACCCACACAGGGATCATGCCGCCCCGTGGTAACCACCTCCACAGGATTGCCATGCACATCAATACTCCGCCCCGGCAACCGCAAACTGGACGTCGGCTTCAATGCAATACTGGCCAGAATCGGCTGCCCCGACGAAATTCCGCCGAGAACACCACCGGCGTGGTTCGACAGGAACCCTTCAGGGGTTAACTCATCCCGGTGCTCCGTGCCTTTCTGGTCAACACACCCAAAGCCGGCGCCAATCTCAACACCCTTCACGGCATTAATGCTCATCAACGCATGAGCCAGGTCCGCGTCCAGACGGTCAAAAATCGGCTCGCCCAAGCCAGGAGGAACACCCTCTGCGACCACATTGATACGGGCACCGATGGAATTGCCCTCCTTGCGCAGGGCATCCATGTAGGCTTCCATTTCCGGCACCTTATCGGCATCCGGGCAGAAAAACGGATTCTGGTGAACCTGATCCCAATCGATCTTCTCAACGCGGATCGGACCTAACTGGGAGAGATAGCCCCGGATCGTAATGCCAAGGCGCTGCTCCAGAAACTTCCGCGCAACGGCACCGGCGGCGACCCGCATCGCTGTCTCGCGTGCAGAAGACCGGCCTCCCCCCCGATAATCCCGAACGCCGTACTTGTGCATGTAGGTATAGTCGGCATGGGCAGGACGGAACTGCTCCGCGATCTTGGAGTAATCCTTAGAGCGCTGATCGGTATTTTCGATCATCAAGCCGATGGGGGTGCCGGTGGTCCTGCCTTCGAAAACCCCTGAGAGGATCTTCACCTCGTCCGCTTCCCGGCGCTGGGTGGTATGCCGCGATGTGCCAGGCTTGCGACGGTCCAGATCCCGCTGCATATCTGCTTCAGACAGTTCAAGCCCCGGAGGACAACCATCAATAATGCACCCGAGCGCAGCGCCGTGGCTCTCGCCGAAGCTGGTCACCGTAAATAATTTTCCGAAGCTATTTCCCGACATGATTCAGTATCTTATCCAGGGTATTTAATGTAGGTCTTCAGCAGTCAACAGAAACACACCGTCGCCGCCATTCTCAAATTCCAGCCAGGTAAACGGCATATCCGGATAGGCTTCCTGCAACGCCACCCAGCTATTCCCGACCTCAACAATCAAGAGGCCACCAGGGTTCAGGTAGTCGGCTGCCCTCGCGAGTATCCGATGGGCGATGTCCAGCCCATCTCCCCCGGCAGCAAGGCCAAGTTCCGGTTCGTGGCCATACTCCGCCGGCATATCCGCAATATCGTCAGCGTCCACATAGGGAGGATTGCTGAGGATGACATCGTATCGACCTTCGAGCCCATCGAACACATCGGATCTTACGGTGCTTACCCGGTCACCGACCTCGTGGTAGTCGATGTTGACCGCCGCCACGTCGAGGGCGTCGGTAGAGATATCCGCAAGGTCCACCTCGGCATCCTCGAAGACGCTCGCGGCTGCAATGCCAATACAGCCACTGCCAGTGCACAAGTCCAGGATTCTGCCCACGGGTTTGTTGCCCAGCCAGGGCTGCAACCCGCCTTGAATCAGCTCTCCCAGTGGTGAGCGCGGCACCAGCACGCGCTCATCCACATGAAATGGCAGCCCCATAAACCAGGCTTCCCCCAACAGATAAGCCAGGGGAACCCTGTCGTCAATACGCCGTTGCATGCGATCAAGGATCAGCGCACGTTCTTCACGGGTCAGCCGCGCATCCAGAAACAGGGTATTGTTTTCCAGAGGCAAATGGAGGCTGCGCATAACCAGCTGGACGGACTCATCCCACACGTTGTCCGTGCCATGGCCGAAGTAAAGCGGCGAATCGGCAAAGCGAGAAGAAACATACCTCAGGTAGTCTCTGACGGTATGCAGGTCATCAATCGGGTTACTCACGCACGCTCGTCCTGTTCGGAAATGATCAAAGCGTTGAATTATACGCTCTTTCCAGCACAGGCTGCAGCCCACCGTCGCAATTGCGGTTTACCGGGTCATATCGCCATCGGGCCAGAGCTGTTCTGGTTCTCTTCGTATCGGTCCAACGCGGCGGCCATGCGTTCCCGTCCAAGCTGAATCAATTCCGGCGCCTTGTGGTAGTCATAGCTGCGGCTGGCATTCTTGGGAATGTTCACCAGCAAATCGGGTGGATACCCAGCTATCTTGTATTGTACCAAGGCGCTTTGCATGGTTTCGACGGTCAGGTTCATGACATCGAACTTGCCAATACCCAGCTTATCCCAGTCAATGGTCTCGTGATCATCCTGATGTTTCTTCGGTTCCGATTTTATCGCGGGCGTCTTTTTATTGTGCTCGTTCTTCGCCACCGCCTTGCTGATTTTCTCTTCCGGTGAAGTCGACGAACCACCCTCTTTCTTGGTGCTGAAGGTCTTCAGGGCGTCCCAATCAAACCAGCGGGAGGCCTTGTCACGGATTTTTTCAACCCATTCCTCGGTATCACCGTCATCCTCGGGGTTTTCGAACGCCGCATCCGGCAATCGACGCCCGCGGTCATCTTCGCCACTGAGGTTTACAGCCACAATCATATCGGCATGAGAGGAAATGGTTGGAATGATCGGCAGTGGGTTGAGCAAGGCGCCGTCCACCAGCACGCGGCCGTTCAACACCAAAGGCGTCACCACACTGGGTATGGCAACCGATGCCCGGATGGCCTGATCCAGCGGCCCTTCCTGAAACCAGATTTCCTTGTGAGCAAGGAGATCCGTCGCCACAGCCGTATAGGCGATCGGAAGGTCTTCAATTCGGGTATCTCCAATCATTTCCCGCACCACGGAGAATATCTTTTCTCCACGAATGGCGCCGACGGAGCTGAAGGTCACATCCAGCAGTTTCAGCACATCGAACTGACCCAGACCGGTTACCCAGTCCTTGTAATCCTTCATCTTGCCGGCTGCAAACACGCCGCCGATCAAGGCTCCCATGGAACAGCCGGAAATGGCGACAATGTCGTAGCCCCTTTCCACCAATATCTCAATCGCGCCTATATGGGCATAGCCTCTGGCCCCGCCGCTGCCAAGCGTTAGTGCAACGGTCTTGCCCTTACCGGGGGCAGCCGGCCGGAGATCGCCTTTCTCGGACGTCGACTGAGCAGCAGATATACCGGTGCTCGTGACAATCTGGGAGATATCGTCTGCTGGCTTCTGCTCTTCATCCTGAAGCTCGGTCTCGGATGGCCCGTTCATCCCCATCACCTCGTAATCACCATCACTTCAACCCGGTCACCTTGACGGTCGGGATTTGGTATCACAACCGTGGGGCCAACCGTGATGATCATCTGGCGGCTTTCTGAAACGCCACTTTTGGCCAATACCTGGGAGAGTGACTGCGCAGCCGCTTCCGCCCGCTCCATAGACGCTTCCAGGGTTTCATTTTCCTTTAACTGGGAATAGGCCGTCAGTATTACCCGGGCATCGGCCTCGCCGGCCCAGTCATTGATGATGCGACGATCGGCCCCACTCCACTCAAAGCGGTAGGTGATGCCACCCTGCCAGGGCACAATCACCGGCCCCTTGATTCTCGCGCTCTCGTTGCCCATTCCGGGAATCTCGGTTCCCTGAGGGGCCACCAGATGTTCAACCCAGACAAACTGGCGCTGGTTGGCGCGGGTAACCGTATACACCAGCGTCAGCCACGGCTGACCGTTCTCATCGAGCGAACCGGCGACAAGATAGTCCTGATTGTTGTCACGCCCATAAAGACTGGATTGATCGAAAATCTGATTAGCCCATACATTGCTGCGGCCACAGTTCCGTCCAGAACACTCAAACAATATCTGGGCGCCGCGTGTCTGTAACTCCCTTAGATAGTGATCGCGAGCCTCTTCACGATTGGCGCCACCCTGGACTTCGAACAACTGCCCGAGACCCTTGACCGGGAGCCGGGCCATGGAGGCGGAGCGAATTTCGTTATTCACCTCACGGACCGGACTGAACAATACCAGGTGCCCCGGCGACTTGATGTTGATCTCCAGATCAAGACGCGCCTCCGGAAACGGTTCCGGCGGCGGCATCTGCGCCGACACCATGGCCGAAAACCCCATCAAAACGGCGGTGACCCATATTGCTAACGGCGACAAGCGCTTATTCTGCATCGTCTAAAAAGCCTCTGACTGCATCAATGACGGGCTCAACATCTCCGTCCAGGTGGCAATGGTGGCCTCCGGGGACGGCCACCACATCCAGGTTCGCGATGGCATCCAAGCGTGAATCGAGCTCGGGGCGGCTGGCCAGAAGCCCCTGCGTCGCACGCAGGAAACGCGTTGGCGTGACCACCTTTTTCAGGCAAGCGCTCACTTGCGCTTCGTCCATCATCATCATCGAAGGGTGACGCAAACGCGGATCGGTTTGCCATACAAAACCCTCTCCGGAGGGTTTCATGCTACGCGCAACCAGCATCCTCGCAGCTTCCGGCGACAGAGGGATCATACCGCCTTCCCGAGCCTTGGCTGCCAACTCTATATCAGGGTATACGACCGCTTTTCCGGAACCCGTCATTCGTTTGATGATCGACTTGCGCATCTGCTCGATCACCTCATCCGGTTTACGGCTGATCGGCCCTATGCTGTCGATCATGACCAACCGGTGCACCCTTTCCGGAAATGCCGCAGCGTATAGCACGCTGACAATCCCACCGAGTGAATGGCCCACCAGGTCAACCTGCCCTCCCGGCGAGTTTTTGAAATGGGTTTCAACCAGTTCCGCCAGGTCTGCCACGTAATCCATCAACTGGTAACCCTGGCCTTCAGGCCTGTGTCCGGAGTGCCCATGCCCGGCCATATCGAGGGAGTAGACGTCGCGATTGCCTGCCACTGCCGGGGCCAACCTGGCAAACGACAGGGCGTTATCCAGCCAGCCATGGATCATCAGTACCGGGCGGGTGTCAGAAGCTATGGCAGCCGGCCAGTGCAGGCCGGCAAGGCCAATGTGTTTAAGGGGCCAATTGATTTCCCGACACGTCGATGTCGTATCAGGCGGGGTTTCCAGAATGGTGTCATTCATTGAAGCGCTTACATGGTGTGGGTGGGTCGATCCGAGCTCAATGAACCCGCCAGATAGGACTCGATTTTGGTACGCGCGGTTTCGTCTTCACCGTCGAACTGCACGCCAATGCCAGCAGCACGGTTACCCTGGGCACCCTTGGGGGTAATCCAGATTACCTTGCCCGCCACCGGGATCTTTTCCGCCTCATCCATCAGATTGAGCAACAGGAACACCTCATCGCCCAATTGATACTGTTTTTGCGTGGGAATAAACAACCCCCCCTGCCGGATGTAAGGCATGTAGGCCGCGTAGAGTACCGCCTTGTCCTTGATGGTCAGCGTGAGAATGCCACTGCGTGCGCCAAAACCAGGCCCCATAGTAAACACCTTTCTCTGTATTGATAGCTCTGTATAGATAGCAACCGGATTGATAGCAACCGGAGTCAATAAACTCCTGATATTCCGCAATCATAGCAGTAGTTGTTAATCACTGCCCTATCCTGCCGCGCTATTGTCCGCTCCGGCTATCCCGGAGATCGCCTGCGACGCGGCATGAGTTTTTGCCACGCAATCAGCAACCGGCCGGCTTCCAGCTCGGGGTTTACGTTATACACGCCGGCCGACCTGGACTCGTGGATAGCATCCAGGAGCTCATGCGCCCGCCAGGACGGATTGTTTCTGGCAAGGAAGGTTAACATGTCCGACGCCTCGGCATCCCTAGGCTGTCCGCCGGCACCAATGCGAGCCAGGTCACCGGCCCAGCCTTCAAATAACCATAGAGCGCTCTCAAGCCCCATTGCCTTGAACGGTTTTGCGGCCTCGGAAAGGGTGAGCTGCCCCTTCATGAAACGGCGAAAATTGTCCAACGCTTCATCCCGCAGGCTAATAAACTCTCCGGTAGCGTATTCCAGGGCCAGCCGCGGCGCATTGGCTGCCAGTACCAGCGCCTTGGCGCATTGCTCCGGTGTTGGCCTGTCGTCACCATCCATCGCTTCGACCGCCGTCGCCAGCCAGCCCGCGGCCCGATCCTCGTTCGGCGTGGCAATCAGCAAACTCTGGCAGCGGGAACGGATGGTCGGCAAAACCGGTCGGCCACTTTCCTGCAGTAGCAGAAGCACCACATCCTCAGCGGGCTCTTCCAGGGTTTTCAGCAACGCATTGGCGGAGTTGATATTCAACTGATCCGCCCGATCAATGATGGCGACCTTGCAGGAGGCCACCTGGGGAGAGCCGACGGCGAATGCGGACAGCGCACGAATCTGGTCAATCTTGATCATCCGTGACTTTTCCGGCGTATAAAGCCGGATATCCGGATGGGTACCGGCGGCGGCCAGTTCACACTGCTTACACGTGCCACAAGGGGTTCCTGTGGCCATATCCGCTCTCTCACAGACCATTAGGCCAGCCAAAGCGTTGGCAAACAACCGCTTACCCACACCGTTCTCGCCCGTCACCATCAGGGCGTGGGGCATCCGGTTGCCGGCGATGCGCCCAAGGAGTCGGCTCCAGGCATCTTCCAGCCATGTCATGGTTGCTATGGATGCGTTCACGTATTCACCCCTTTGATGAACTGGTTGACGGTCGATCCGCCTGTCGTTTCATCGTGGCCAGCAACCGCTTCATTTTCGCCAGTTCGCCATGATGACCGGTTTCGGAATCCCGGCCATAGTAATGTTTGTTGATCAATCGGGCAAAAGCCGTTGCCGTGCCGGCCGCTGCAGGTTTTGCCTGGGCGAGCCTGGAGGCCAGTTGGGCGGGCGTTTCACCGTGACGCACCGGCACTCCCGCACGATCACACAACCGGTACCAGCGGCTGACGAGACGGCCGAGCGGATCCCTGCTTTCCACTCGGCGGTACTGCCAGGCGGTAACCAAACCCGCCAGTAACAGCGCCACGCCGACAATTCCCGCGGTGATATAGCCAAGCTCCCGCATTCCTATCCCCCCAGGCAAACGCGACATCAGGTCCATCTGTGACTGACCCTGATATCCGACAACCCAACGCTGCCAGTGGTAATTGATCTTATCGAGCTGCAGGGAAGCCCACTGCAGCACCGCCACATCGCCGTAGCGCTGCGGCGATGCCCAATCGTTCTCAAGGAACGAGCCTTCCTCAGCCACCGCCTCCCGCAGACCAAACTCGATACGCTCGGGAGCTATCGCTGCCGTTGGGTCCACCCGCACCCAACCCTGGCCGGGGAACCACGCTTCCACCCAGGCATGGGCATCGTACTGCCGCACGATCAGGTATTCGTCATCTGCGCCGGGCGACCCGCCCTGGTAACCGACCACCACTCGTGCCGGAATACCCGCTGCCCGCAACACAAACGTGGTAGCCCCGGCGTAGTGGGCACAGAAGCCCCGTTTCTCATCGAACAACAGGCTGTCGATGCCGTCCACGGGCATGGCGGGTGGGCGCAGAGTATAGAAATAGGGCTGCTCCCGAAAGCGGGTCAAAAGCTGTTGCACCACTGCCTGAGGGTTGTTGTCATGTTGATCTGCCAGTTGCTGCCCAAACGCCCTTGCCCTCGGGTTGCCGCTTTGCGGTAACTGTAGATAACGCTGAAGGTTATCGGTCTCCGCACTGGCGCCCTCCGTTGGCTGGTTCCCGACCAACTCCATTCGGTAACGGACTGCACTGTCAGCCGGCCGGTCAAACCGGAACAAACCCTCGTCCGTTCGCTCTACATTTTTGGAGACCGCCCTGGAGTCCTCCAGGGCAAAGGCCCAGGTCTGGTCCGTGGGCTCCAATAACACGTCATACTGGCTGGGCCCGAGCGGCCCCACGCCGCCGTCCACGGCAACCCGTCCCGGGCGACGAAACGGCTGAGCAAATCCCTGTTGCCAGGTCTCACCGTCCAGGCGATCCAGGATAAGCCCACGCCAGTAACGATCACGGTATGCCGGCAACTCGCCACCAAACGTGACGCGAAAGGCTCGTTCACTGCTCTGGGCGAGGCTGGAAATATCGCCGGGAGTCATGGTGTCGCTGATACCGGTTCGAGCTTCCCCTGAAACCAGCGGCACGCTCCAGAGAGGCGCCATGCGAGGGAAGAAAACGAACAGGAGCACCACAATCGGTAAGGTCTTCACCAGCATCAGCCCCAGACGCCGCCATCCCTTTTTCATGGCACCGGGAATGTCGGGCGCATTCACCACCTGCAGCCCGATCAACAATAAAGCTACGCCCGCAATGTTAATAACACTCCAGTGAATCTCCTGATGAAACAGAAAGTTGACCGTCGCCAGGTACACCAGGATAAAAAACAGCACATAGAAATCCCGGGTGGACCGGGTTTCAAGCCACTTAAGCCCCACCGCCAGCACAAAAAACGACGCGGCGGTATCAACCGTGAAGCGCCCCTGCACCGTCGCAAGATAAACAGCCACCAGTACCAGCATGATCCCGGTACGCATCCACCTTCCCGGTAACCTGACCCGCCCGGATTGCGCCAGCCAGCGCCAGCCAGCAAGTACTGCGCAACTGGCCACCAGCCAGATCGGTAATCGATCCCACTGGGGAATCAATAACAAGGCAAAGCCTGCGATCAGCCATATCAACGCGCGGCCGGATACCAATTCCGAAGTCTGCAACGAACTTGAGCTCTGGGAATTACTCAGAAACCTGCAAATCATGCCCGTCCCTCCCCGAAAACAGACGACGCAGAGGTCCGATTCCCAACCTCTTCGGAGCGGGTACCATGGGGCAGAGGACCACCTTCCCTTGGTTGTTCAAGGCCAAAGATGGCCAGCGCCTTGAGGCACCGATTGGCGTGAGCGGCACCGGTGTCCGGTTCGATCACCTGCCCCGGCAGGTTCAGCCCGAAACGGCTGTTGTTGCGGGCCCGCTCAATCACCTGATGGGCCAGGTAGCCCAGACGCAGCTCACGGTCCACGCCCCTAAAGGCGTCATAGTCCAGCCAGTGGGGGCTGCCCTGCTCACCCTCCCAGTCGGTAATCACCATTTCACCGGTACGCGCGTATCGTTTCCACTGAACCCTCTGGCTCAGATCCCCTTCCCGCCAGGGCCGAATGTCCGCATGGTCGTTGCCATCCGTCGAGCGGGCTTTCGATTCTTCCTCCCCATCCTGAACCGTGCTGGCCACATCCGGTGCAGCCAGCGGGCTTGGGTAGACAATGCCGGACGAGACCGGGCGCAGCCAGGACCAGGCCTTGAAAAGGCCAAAAGGAAAGCGGGTTTCCACACGGATACGCTCCGGCTGCAGGTAGCCACGTTGACAGGACGGTATGGCCAGGGTCATGTCCTCCTGCTGCCCGGCTGGCACGTGTTGATTTTCGAGCTGATTGTCATCGCAGAACAGGGATATCGCCAGCGAGTCATGACGGGGCGACACAGCCCGTAAACGGAAGGGTATCGTATCGCCGGCAAAGCCATCACCGGCCTGTATCAGTGTCAGTTCCAGCCCCGACAGGTTTCGGTGGGTCTGGTGCATGGCCGCAACAACCACTGCGCCCAGTAAGAATGTGAGCAGGTAAATCAGGCTGTTCTGGTAGTTAATACCGGTTATCAGCATGATCAGCAGCAGAGCGGCAAACACCATACCGGCGCCCGTGGGGAGGATAAAAATATTACGCTGACCGAATACCCGCTGATCGGCTCGCGGAATCCGCTGGTTGACCCAGCGCTGTACTCGCGAACGAAATGCCTTGAACATAAGTGCCCTGTTACAAACCTGAATGAATCACGCCCTTTATATAAACACGTTTGTCTGGATTTACAGAAGAATACTGACAATAGTCCGATTCTGATCACAAACGCCACACAATCACCTTGAAATCCGGTTCTTTGCGCAGAATACTGCCAGTAAGGAGCCTACTGACAGCAGTTCAGTGTTGGAAGCGCCTCCATTTCGCGTTTGGACACGGCAAGAGGCTACGTCATGACACGCCGAGCACCCCTGTACATTGCTCTGGCTGGTACCGCCAGCCTGGCTGCTTCATTTACGTCCCCGTTAATGGCCGGGGTACAGGCCCTGACGTCGGATGAGATGGTAGAAACCTATGTAAAGGATTCCGCTGTCATCGTGGTTCCGAAGGAACGGCGGAAAACCGACGCCGATCGGCAGCGGATCATCCGCTCACTGACCATTTCGCCGGGTGAGCCGGTGCTAACGGAAGCGGAAGAAGAAGCCTATCGCGAAGCTCTTGAGCGCTTCGAACGGGAAGGCAAGAAAGGCGCCCTCGAGAGCGCGGAGGAGGAATTCCTCCGCCGTGCCCTGCTGCTACCCCAGGAAGAACTTGCCCGGGCGCAGCCACCGGCGGAGTTCACCCCGACCATTCCGCCCATTATTTTCGGGCAGCAGGCCCAAATACCGGATGAACCGTTCAGCCAGACCTTTCTGAACGATCAACTGGGGGTTGGGTTTGATGGCCAGAACCTGAATTTCACCATCGGTAACCCACCGGGCGTTGATACGATCCAGGTGCCACATGGCATTAACGAAGGCCCGATCACACTGACGCCCCGGCCCGGTGGCGGGTTTGATCTGTCCATAGCGGTGCCGGATCGCTAAGGCTGTCTCTACAGGCCAGAAACACAAAGAGCGGTGACTCGTTGCGAGTCACCGCTCTTTTTTTGCCAGTACTTTAAACCGGCATAAAAAACGCCCCGCAGGGCGGGGCGTTCACACCAAAGGTGTTACGCGATCAGCTTAGTGACCGTATACAGCCAGCTTGGTGTTGCTGATGTGCAGGTTGTCGATACCGATGGTACCGATGTTTGCACCGCCGATGTTGGTTTCGGCAACGTTGATGTCCATCAGAACGTCATCAACATCTACACGCAATACGCCAGTCTTTGTGGAAGCACCCAGGCCGTTGCCTTTGTAGATGTCCAGACCAACAATCGCGAAGCCAGCCTGAGCCAGACCAACTTTACGCTGCTCTTCCGGAGTCAGGTTGGCAGGATCTTCACCAAAGATCTGAGCAAGGCCGGCTGCACCAAGTGCTTCACCGCCGGACTCAGAGCCCTTGATGGTCATGCCTGCGATGCCGACACCCAGGAAGTCAACGTCGAAGCTCATTTCTTCAACGGTGAACGCAGCGTCGATGTTAAGAGTACCAGTACCAGCCTGGCCATCTACGTCGTCAGTGTCGACAACGATGTCCAGAGCGCCGAGAAGACCCCATGCGTCCATGTTGGAAACGAGAACGGTGTTTTCGCCGCCGTTACCTTCAAGCTCCATGGAGCCAGCAGTCATACCCCAGTCGATGGGAATCGGGTTACCACTGCCATCAGTTTGGAGAGAGCCAACGTGAATGATCGCGTCGCCATCGTCAGCGATGTCGATGTCAATTTTCAGTTGGTCCAACAGGGCGCCGGCGCCGGTAGCCGCAGCATAGTCTGCAGCAGACTGTGAACTACTGGCCAACGCACCACCCAGCTCAATGTCCTTAACGGCGAAGGTGCCTTCGTCCGTGTAGGTGAACTGACCAATGCTTACCTGGGTTTCCAGTTCGATGGTCACACCGGCCTGACCGGTGACGTTACCCATCATGCTGTCGTCCATCGCCTGCAGCTCGGCTTGAGCGGCGAAGGGCGCAGCGGCAACGGCTGTTGCCAGTGCAATTTTCTTCAGGCCTTTCATATTGTTCTCCTTGATTGAACTTATTGTTATCCGGTTGAACGTTTTAACCTTGTTGTGAGGCTCAACCTCACCACTCCATTTAAGATTGTTTTACAGTCCGGTTCCGTGAATGCATTCACAAATTGTCACAAAACAACTCACCCAGTAATAAACCGATTATATATTCTTTAATATCAGCTAGTTGAAGAATCGCCGTCACCCTTGTCGTCGTAAAATATCTGGAACGGCTTTTCCTGCGACATTGGTTTTCCAAAGCTGGCTTTTCCGTTTTCAAGGTTGATGGGGATCAGCTTGAAACCCGAAATACCAAGACGATGTTCGTGCTCAAGAACCAACGCACGGATGGTCTCTCCGTCTTTCTCAACGCTGCCTGGGTATGCGATCGCAGACGCATGGATTTCCCCGCGGCGGGCAATCGATTTCAGACCTGCGCGATACATCAGTACCTTGACCTGCCCCGGTGCTTCCTCAGCCTTTTCCTCCAGCCTCATTTGCTGGACCTTGTCGGACTTCATCACCATGAACGCCATTGGACGGAAAATGCCGGCTTCCTCAAGTTCTGTACCGGCGTTTTTAACCACCGAGTCGGTCAGTTCCGTGAGGTGTCGCTGCGCAACCGCGACGACCGCCGCCAGATCCTTGTCGTCCAGCTTGCCATCCGACAGCACATGATCCTCCCGATCAATCGCATCCTGCGCCAACGCCGCCGTGGATAACGCAAATCCTGCGATCATCGCCAAAACAAATCGCTTACCAATGCCGTTACAAGTCTTCATACTGGTTACTGCCCTCAGGATTATTGTTTAGAATGCACCGGCCCAGGCCTTCCCAAGCCCGAAATCAGGTGACTTGCCGCACAGGCTACCGTGAACCCATGCAAGATTTTGTTAAGTATGTAACATCGTGAAAACATTAAGTGCGGAAGAGGCAGAACGCCTCGTTTCACAGATCAGCAGCCAACATGGGTTTATCGACTACGCAGACGCCGGCCGGCAACGCCGGATCATCACGGCGTTCCCTGTAAAGCATTGGCCGGTACCCAAGGAGGCACTCGCTTTTTCATGCCTAACGGAAGAGCTTGAACAGGCGTGGGCGGGACTGGCTCAAGAGCAGGAACGGGAACCGGCAGGCGGCATCATGGGCACGCTGTTCTACGAAGCTGGAAACCACACGGTGCCGGGATTCTCCGGCGGAGCCAGTGCGGGGGATTATGGCTATGTCGGGCTCTACCTCTGGCAACTGACGCTGGATGTTTCGGGTGCCCATCCGCCCAGGCTCGATTTTCATCCAGAATGTGACGACCGAACCAGGGAACGGGTGCTGAACCTTACCGGCGAAAAGCCGGGGCGCCCTGCTCCTTTCCACATCAGCCAGGTTTTTACCGCCGACCAGCCCGCCGAACACTACCGCAATGGCGTATCCCAGGTGCTGAGCTACATTCATGCCGGGGACTGCTACCAGGTCAACCTGTCCAATAAGTACACCGGCGACTATCAGGGCGAGCCGTACACGGCGTTCCGGGCGCTATGTCAGGCTGTTCCCGTTCCTCATAGTGCGTATGTGAACGCTGGTTCCTATCAGGTCATCAGCATTTCACCAGAACTGTTCCTGAGCATTGAAAATGGCAACAGAGTCATCAGTAAACCCATCAAGGGCACCCGGCCCCGGGATTTGAACTCGCCTGAGAATGACCAGCGGATTGCTGAATCCCTGGCCGCCGCCGAAAAGGACCGGGCCGAAAACCTGATGATCGTGGACTTGATTCGCAACGACCTGTCGCGATTCTGCGAGCCTTTCTCCGTCTCGGTGCCCCAGCTTTTCAGCATCGAAAGCTATGAAAACGTCCATCAACTGGTCAGCACGGTGGAAGGCCGGCTGCAGCCAGGAAACACACCGTTAAAAGCCCTTCTCTCTGCCTTCCCAGGCGGCTCGATCACGGGCGCGCCCAAACGTAGGGCGATGGAGATTATCGACGACCTGGAACCACATCGTCGCGGCCCCTACTGCGGCTCGGTCTTCCGTTGGGATTTTTCCAATAATCTGGAGAGCAATATTGCGATCCGCACCCTGATGACAGACTCGGAAGGCCGGATTCACTGCTGGGCAGGGTGTGGGATCGTTGCGGATTCAGACCCGGAAGACGAATACTGCGAATCCGTAGACAAAGTTCAGAAGCTGATGGACGTACTAGAGGCTCTTTAGGAGGGAAAACCGGGGCGGAGAACCTGCCCCGGCCAAAGGTTCGCACAATCAGCTATGGATGGCGCTGGCCTTCAGGAACTCACCCTTCAGCTCTTCAAAGGTATGTACCGCCGGGAACTGGGGGAACTCCTCGATCACGTTCTGCGGGGCGTGGAACAGGATGCCCGCTTCCGCCTGGCCCAGCATGGTGGTGTCGTTGTAGGAATCACCCGCCGCAATAACACGGTAGTTCAGCAGCTGGAAGGCACGCACTGACTGGCGCTTGGGATCGCGCTGCCTCAGCAGGTAATCGGTGATCCTGCCTTCGTCATTCACTTCCAGCTTGTGGCACAGCAGTGCCGGGTAGCCCAGTTTTGCCATCAACGGCATAGCGAACTCGTAGAAGGTGTCGGAGAGAATCACCACCTGAAACCGCTCCCGCAGCCAGTCCAGGAATTCCCGTGCGCCGGGCAGCGGGTCCAGTTCACCAATCACTTCCTGGATTTGCGGAAGACCATAGCCGTGCTGGTCCAACAGTTTCAGGCGCTGCTGCATCAGTACGTCGTAATCGGGAATGTCGCGGGTGGTCGCCTTGAGCTCCTCAATGCCGGTTTTTTCCGCAAACGCGATCCAGATTTCCGGGATCAGTACTCCTTCAAGGTCAAGGCACGCGAGTTCCACAATGGTCTCCTGATAGTTGAACGCTGGTCAGCCCGGCGAATACCGCCGGGGATTGGAATCAGGCGGTATGATAAGAAAAACCGGGGCGGAATGCATCGTACATCTGTGCGGCTATAACGATATACTCCCCCATTCCTTCAGACTGCTGCCGGTTAATGGTAGATTTATCACACATTTACATTCCAGGTGATCCTTTCAAATGACGGACATTGCACAGTTACAGGCCGAGCTTGAAGGCGCGAGCCCCAGGGCTATCCTCAAGGCTGCTCTGGCGAAGTACGACAACATTGCCATTTCCTTCAGCGGTGCGGAAGACGTCGCACTGATTGAGTTGGCCCACAAACTGACCGACAACCTTCAGGTATTCACCCTGGACACGGCGCGCCTGCACCCGGAAACCTATCAATTCATTGATCGGGTCCGCGAGCACTATGGCATTAACATTGAGGTGATGTTCCCCGATGCTGCGGAAGTGCAGGATCTGGTTACCCGCAAGGGTATGTTCAGCTTCTATCAAGACGGCCATGGCGAATGCTGCGGTATCCGCAAGGTCAATCCGTTGCGGCGGAAACTGGCCACCGTTGATGCGTGGATTACCGGCCAGCGCAAAGACCAGAGCCCCGGCACCCGCAATGATGTGCCTGTGGTGCAGATTGACGACGCCTTCTCTACGGACGAGAAAACGCTGGTGAAGTTTAATCCGCTGGCGAACTGGAGCTCGAAGGAAGTCTGGGACTACATCCGGATGACGGAGGCCCCCTACAACAAACTGCACGAAAAAGGCTTTGTCAGCATCGGCTGCGAACCCTGCACACGCCCTATCCTGCCAGGACAGCACGAGCGCGAGGGCCGCTGGTGGTGGGAAGAAGCCACGCAGAAGGAATGCGGCTTACACGCCGGAAACCTGATCGCCCGCGAATAAACCTTCCAGCCAGGCCTGTCAGTAGGTCGGCAGATCGATATCGTTGAACAGCTCCTCGATCTCCGCCCTGCTTCCCTGGTGGGTGACAGCTTCATCCACCCGTTCACGGGTCAGGTGTGGCGCAAATCGCTGGATGAAGTCGTACATATAACCGCGCAGGAAGGTTCCCTTACGGAAGCCAATCCGGGTCACACTCGGGCGGAAGAGTTTACTGGCATCCAGGCAGACGAGATCAGGGTCATTCTGCTCGTCAAACGCCATACTGGCGATGATGCCAACCCCAAGACCCAACCGCACATACGTCTTGATCACATCAGCATCGGCCGCCGTAAACACCACTTTCGGGGTCAATCCGTGAGCCTGGAACGCTTCATCCAGCTTCGAACGGCCGGTAAAGCCAAACACGTAGGTGACCAGTGGAAATTCGGCAAGGTCCGGCAGCGTCAGCTCGGATTTCTGCGCCAAAGGGTGATCTTTCGGCACAATGATGCTGCGGTTCCATTTATAGCACGGCATCATGATCAGGTCGTTGAACAACTCCATGGCCTCGGTGGCAATGGCGAAATCCACCGCGCCGTTGGCCGCCATTTCTGAAATCTGCATGGGAGTGCCCTGATGCATGTGCAGGGACACATCGGGGTAAGACTCGATGAAGCCCTGTATAATCGGGGGCAGCGCATATCGGGCCTGGGTATGGGTGGTGGCGATGCTCAGGTCACCCTTGCGCTGGTTACTGAACTCCTGCGCGATCTTCTTGATACCTTCCACACGGCGCAGTATTTCACCCGCCTCACGAATAATAATTTCACCGCCAGGTGTAATACGAGTGAGATGCTTGCCGCTGCGCGCGAAGACTTCCAGGCCCAGTTCGTCTTCCAGGAGACGGATCTGTTTGGATATTCCCGGCTGCGAGGTAAACAGACTCTGGGCAGTGGCGGATACGTTGAGATCATGGTGCGCAACTTCCCAGATATAGCGCAACTGTTGTAATTTCATCTACCCTGTCGCTCCCCATAAGGCCCGGTACAGACCGGGCATGTATACGCTGGTCTTATTAGAAGAATACGCATAAAAACGTGATTTTTCATTCTTATTGAGTATACAGAATCCCATCCAACACAGTTTAGACCAAAAACTCCAGAACGCCGCATGACGACCGCGTCATTTGTCTTTGCGGCCCTTGACTTAACGGTGACAAAGCACACAATCCGTTATCTGGTGTCCCGTCTGGTTAATTCGTTAACCAGACGGGACACATGCCATTCACCGGCATTCAGGGAAACGATGCTGCTAACCACTAAGTTCCTCAGACCAACTGCGGATCCCCGTTCGGTACAACGGGAACGCCTGAGCGCTCTGCTGCAGCCAGAAGGTGCCAAGCGGTTGAATCTGGTGGTGGCGCCGGCGGGTTTTGGCAAGACCACGCTGGTTAGCCAATGGTGTTCCCAGTCCCCTTCTACCGTTGCCTGGCTATCCCTGGATGAGCATGATGACGAGCCCCGTCGATTCTGGCAGTACGTGGTGGGGGCGTTTGAGCACAACGGTCTCGTGGGTCTGGAGCAATGCCGTCAACAACTCAGCCACTGCGGCCTCCAGGAACTGGAAGGCCCCATAACCGGGCTGATTAACGTTCTCGCCGCCGATGGAGCGCCCTGGTCGCTGGTCCTGGACGACTATCATTTTATTCGCGACCCACAATTACAGCGTCAGGTGTCATATTTCATGGACTACCTGCCACCTGGGGTCATGGTGACGCTGGCATCCCGCACCGAACCAGCCCTGCCACTCTCACGCTGGCGGGTGCGCCGCTGGGTGGAGGACGTACACCCGGGCCTGCTGGCCTTCTCCGAGGAGGAGTGCCAGCACTTTTTCCACGACACCATGGGGCTCGAGCTATCCGAGCTGGAGATTCGCAGGATCTGCAGCAAGACCGAGGGGTGGGTGGCCGCCATGCAATTGTCCGCGTTGTCCGGCGGTAGCATCGATGATCAGAAATCCGGGGCGGGCCACCAACGCATCGACCTGGACGAGCGCCGCATCAGCGATTATGTGCTGACCGAAGTGCTGGAGCAGCAACCTGCACCGGTGCGCGACTTCCTGCTTGATACCGCCTGTTGCCCTCGCCTGTGTGCTTCACTCTGCGATGCGGTTCGCGGCACTACCAACAGCCAGGTCTTGCTGGAACAGCTGCTGCGGGAAAACCTGTTCCTGATTCCACTGGATACCCACAATGAATGGTTCCGTTATCACGACCTGTTCCGGGACGCGCTGTTACAACGGGTGAGACAGTTCAAGCCGGAAGACACCGAAAAGCAGTGGCAGCGAGCAGTCCACTGGTTGCTGATCCATGGCCACGTTCAGGAAGGCATTTCCCAGATTGTCCAGCATCAGGACTGGCCCTGGCTCGCAAAGGTACTGGCTGAACACGGCAACAACCTGATCCACGGCGGTTTTCACCTGCCGGTGCTGAGCTGGCTGGATTCCCTGCCCGCCAACACTTTGCAGGACAGTCCACAACTGTTGATGCTGAGAGTGTGGGCGCTGTTTTTCGCCAACCGGGTGGACGTGCTGGAGCCCCTCCTGGGCGAACTGGAAGACATGCTCGACAAACAGGTGGCCGATTCCCACCCCGATGCCGAGGGTGCCCTGGGCCTGCAGAGTGAAATTTCATTGATCCGCTCCTACCTTGCGCGATCAAAAAGCGACGATAAGAGCGCCAGCGATCTGACCCAACAGGTATTGCGTGACATTGACCACACCCGCATACCCTTGAAATCCGTGACCTACTATGGAGTGGGACTGGATTATTATGGTAAGGGCGACCTGGCGGCCGCCGAGGATGCCCTCACCTCCGCTGTGCGTTATGGGGAACTGGAACGCAAACCCAGTACCGTGCTCTCAAGCGGCGGCCTGCTTGCCTGGATTCAGTACAATCGGGGAGATATCGACGAAGCCCTGGATACCTGTACCCGAGTGCGGCAATGGGTCGACCAGCACCACAGCGACCCCCGCCAACCCATGTTGATTTCCTGCTGGCAGAACAGCGCCCTGATCGAGATCTACCGGGAGCGCAACGAACCCCAGTTGGCCGCCTCCTACCTGGCCCCGTTGCTGGACCACGTCAACAATGGCACCGAACCCGGGCAGCACGTGGTTATACAGTACGTGCGTGGCCACCTGGCCTTCAGTGAAGGGCGCTACCAGGAGGCCATGGAAGCGCTGGAAGATGCGGCCAGCGTGGCAAGACGCCGTCGGGACCACATCCTGTTCGAGCCGCCCGCCTGCTCCGCCATGCTGGCTCGTTGCTATCTCGCCACCGGTCACCTGGATCTGGCGAAAAAATGGGTGCAACAGGTGAGCACTGACCGGTTCACCAATCCGCTGAACCGGGAGCAGAACCAAATCAGCATCGCCCGTGTTCAGGTGGCGCTGGGCCACCCGGCCGACGCCATGGCAACGCTGGCCCCCCTTCGACTCAGCGCAGAGCAGGATCAGCACTACCGCCACCTGGTGGAAATCCAGCTGGTCTACAGCGAGGCGTTGTTCGCCGAAGGAAAAACGAAAGATGCAGAACAGGTGCTGGCCCAGGCCATCCAGCGGGCTTCGGAGGCCGGATTTATGCGCCTGCTCGCGGAGGAGAGTCCAACCATCCGCCAGCTTTGCAAGGCACTCCCAATTCTCAAGTCACCGGGCCGCTGGAACAGCAGGGTCACTGCCATGCTCTCTGAACTGGCAGAGACCGATGAAACAGAGCCGGAAGAGTCGCAGACGGATAGGCGGGAGGCCTCTGGCAACACAGATCTCCCCGACCCCCTCAGCCAGCGGGAACTGGAAGTGCTGGATTTAATCAACCGGGGCCTCGCCAACAAGGACATTGCAAACACGATGAGGGTGGCGCCTACCACCGTAAAAGCCCACATTCGCAACCTTTACGGCAAGCTTGCGGTAGGTTCCCGCACCGAGGCGCTGGCAAAGGCAAGGGAACTTCGGCTACTGCCCTGACTGGTAATCCACTGACGCTGTCTTTCGGGCGTATTTTGTGACATGCATCACATTTTTATCGAATTTTATACGCTCTCTACGCCCTTTGGACGATCCGGATACGCCCCATCCTCCCTTACTATGCTCTCGACGCTGAGGGAAACCTCGGTAAGATTTCTGAAACTTCAGGCCTTCAGACATCTTGTTCCGCGTTGTTTCGACGCCCGGGTTCGATAAGGACCCACTCTATAAGAGCCACCCACATGGGTTGGCTCTTTTTTTATGGCTCCCTTTTTATCAGGGCTCTATGATCCGCCGAAAAGGCGGTAAGGCGTCCAGCAACAACTGCCCGTAGCGACGGGCGATGATGCGACGGTCAAGGATGGTGACGCGGCCGGTGTCCGACTCGGTCCGTAGCAGGCGACCAACGGCCTGCACCAGTTTGATGGAGGCGTCGGGTACGGTTATTTCCATGAACGGGTTGCCGCCCCGGTGCGTCACCCATTCCGCCAGGCTGGCTTCGATCGGATCATCGGGCACCGAAAACGGCAGCCGGGTGATCACCACATGGCTCAGGTATTTGCCAGGCAGGTCGATGCCCTCGGCAAAACTCGCCACACCGAACAACACGCTGGGCAGCCCTTCGTCCACGCGGCTGCAATGGCGACGCAATACCTCACCCTTGGCCATGTCGTCCTGGGTGGTAATCAGGTCCGGGTATTCCGGCGCCAGGGCGTCCCGCACCAATTGCATCTGGCGCCTGGAGGTAAACAACACCAGGGTCGCCTTCTCGCCAGTCCACAAAGCCGGTAGCCGCGACACTACCTGATCCGTAAAGCTGTCGTCCGTGGGCATGGCGGTCATGGCCGGCACCTCCACGGTTGCCATTTCGCCGTAGCGGAAGGAACTGGGCACCACCACGAAGCGGCTGGCCTCGGGCAGGCCTGCCCTCGCCTTGAGCCGGTCAAAACGCCCGAGGGCGGTCAGGGTCGCGCTGGTCAGCACGGCGCCATAGGCCCGCGACCAGAGCCTGGAATAAAGCAGATTATCCGCCAGCACCGGGCTACTATAGAGCGTAATGTCTTCCGCGTGCTCCCAACGCTGCCGCACCGACCACCGGGCGGCCGGTGGCCCGGATCGCTTCTTCGGCTCTGGCGTAGCATTCTCGCCTTCCGCCGACTCACTGGCCGGTTGGCCCGGGTTATCACACCACGCGGCCCACAACCGCAGTTGGTCCTCAGCACGGCTGTGGAAAGATCCAATCACCGGATACCAGGATTCCGCGGTATCGCGATCGACATCACTGGCCTTGCGTTCATCGAAGGCCGTCTGTAATTCGTCCACCATTACACCAAGCTGGCGAACCAGGGTGGCCGTCGCTACCCGGGTTTCAACCGCCAGGCCCGCAAGCACCTCGGGTAATTCGCCCTCAGGATAGCGCCACTGGGCGGAGCGTCGCTCCTCATTGAACTCCCAACCGGTATTCTGTTCGGCCTCGTCGTACACCTTCGTCAGGCAGATATCCACTTCACGGGAGGCGGAACTGATCCTGTCGATGGTTTTAGCGGCCTGAGTACCAGGCGTCAGGAACGGCTGCATCTTTCCCAGTGCCTGGGATAACTGCTTGAGCCACTGACGGGTGGCATTCAGCGGCACGGACGCGGCAAAGTGATTCAGTGCCTTGTCCGGCAGGTGATGCGCCTCATCAAAGATAAACAATGCGTTTTCCGGCTCCGGCAGGATGGCACCACCGCCAAGAGCAAGGTCTGCCAGCACCAGGTCGTGGTTCGCCACCACAATGTCAGCCTCGTCCAGGCCCTTGCGGGCATCAAAAAAGGCACAGCTGTCGAAATAGCTGCAATGGCGATTGGTACATTGACGATGGTCGGTGGTGACCTGGCGCCAGATGTCATCGGGTATCTGATCCGGCCAATGATCGCGATCACCATCCCACTTGCGGGATCCATAACTGGCCAGCATGTCCTCAAAGTAGGCCCGGGTTCCAGGCTCTTCCTTGCCGGGCCCATCCAGCAGGAACAGCGGCATGGTATCGCTGTCGCCATTACCCTCATCATGCAGTCGAGCTTCAAGACGCGACATGCACAGGTAGCGGCCGCGGCCTTTGGCAAGGGTCCAGGTGAAATCCAGTTTGCTGTGTTTTTTCAGGTCCGGAAGATCCTTGTGGACGATCTGGTCTTGCAGGGCAACCGTCGCCGTTGATATCACCAGTGTCTTACCGAGGGCACGGGCCACGGGAATGGCGGCAATCAGATAGGCCAGGGTCTTACCGGTTCCCGTACCCGCTTCCACCACACAAGTTCCAGCCGGCGACGTGCGTTGGCCGTCGTTTTCGGTGATCTCGCCCATGTAGCGGGCAATCTCGGCGATCATCAGGCGCTGACCATAGCGGGCGCGGATGTCCTTGCCGGCCAACACGTCACGGTAGGTCTGCTGAATCAGCTGTTTGACGTCCTCGGTGAGTGCCATCAGTCGGGGCTCACCCAGTTGCGAACCACACCCACCCGGAAGCGGCGGCCATCCATGCTCAGTTCCACGCCTTCCTCGGTAATCCGTTCGACGGTGATTCCGGAAAACGACTCTCCGGGACGCAGATAGTTGTCATTGATCATGACCCGACGGGCCGACGGCGCAGACGCATAGATATGGCTGTTAAAAATCAGGTCAGGCACCCTTTTCTGGAAGGAAAGTGGAAGTTCGACAAGGTGCGGCGCCGTTCGCGCGGTGGCGGCATCCGGCTCGCTGGGGTTAATGGCACTTGGCGCACGCGGCCTGGGAACAATCACCGTCGGTCGCTCTGGCTCATCCGCGTCATCGGTTTCCACAACCGCACCCGGTGGAGCCTCGGTGTTGGCTCCCGGGCTTGGGATCTCGATAGCATCCTCAAGCGTATCACTGGTCGGAGGTGATTGGACACGTTCGGGCGCTGGTACCTGGCGCAAAGGTTCCGCTTCACCGTCAACAATGACCGGTTCAACAGTCGGTTCAGGCGTCGCAATACCAGTCGACGGGATTGCCTGATCCGTCGGCGAGGCTGGACGGCCCTGGGGCCAGAAAATCCAGGCCAATACGGCCGCGTTGAGCACCAGGCCAAGCGCCACCCATACCAGAACCGGAATCGACTTTTTCCTGGGCTTGTGGATGAGTTGTACCTGCTGTCCCAGGTCGGGGATGCGCCCCTGTCGCCTTTCGGTTTCCGATTTTCTGAGCGCATCAAGGATATAGGACATGTCAGTTCACCATCTTTGCCGACGTCAGCCGGGGCACCGCGGAATCCAGGTCGTTATTCATCTGGATGATGGTCATGGCGCCGGCAATACCGTCCACCGCCAGACCTCTTTGCCGCTGGTACCAACGGACCTGCTCTTCAATCGCCATACGATTAACGCGGTTCTCTTCCTGCCGGCTTTCGGCGTATCGGTTGGCGAGTTCCATCATCCTGGACCCCATCCATATCTGCTCGGACACCCTGGCATTATCCTGTTCGCTACCGGAAGCATCGCCCAACGCGTGGGCGGGTGCTTCCCACAGCACCGTAAATTCGCCAAACCAATAGGGCTCCAGGCTGGAGAAGGTAACCACCCGGCGGCCACTCGGCAATTCGATGGTGGCACGATTATCCTGGAGGCCACTCAAAACGGCGTAGTGACTGTCTCCCTTTCCGTTGCGAAGCTGAAGTATTGCTGGTCGGTCCAGAAATTCGAGGCTTCTTCGTGCCCCCTTATTCTGCAGGCAGCGCAGGCCCTGGCCCTCCGCGAACTCACACGCCACCGGGTTTTCCGAGGCGCGGTAATCCAGCCGCCATAGCTCGAACAGCTCGCGGAAAGCCACGGGTAATGACATTGCCTGTTCCGGGAACTCAAATCCGGGCAGCGCTTCCTCTTCGGTTGAATCACTGACTTCCGTACCGGCTTCGCGAACCAATTCTGATAGCCCCGCAACAGGCTCATCCGGCTCCACCCGCTCGATACTACCCGCCAGCGGCGCGCTCTGATCTTCGACGACGGTATCGGGCGCGGCCCCGCCGGCCCCTGGAGGCCCGATAAACAGCCAGGTGGTCATGATGACGGCCATCAGCAGGCCCGCGGCCACCGCCAGGGCATGGGATTGGCTTGATCGCCCAGCCCGCCCGGACAAGCTCTGGCCACTCACTTCCCGGGCGGCATTACGGATATGGGGGGCCGTGATCTGGTGCTCACCTTCGGCATAGGCGCCCAGCAACGCACGGTCACTGATCAGGTTAATCAGTCTCGGCACACCATGGCTGGCACGGTACAAAGCCCGAATGGCGCGATCGGTAAAAATTTCGCCGCGAAGGCCCGCCACGCTGAGCCGGTAACGCAGGTAGGCTTCTATCTCCGCGCGGCCGAGGGCGTCGAGGTGATAACGCGCCGTCACCCGCTGATTCAACTGTCGCAGTTCCGGCAATGCCAGGATGTCCTGCAGCTCGGGTTGCCCCAACAGCACAATCTGCAGCAGTTTCTTCTCGGCGGTTTCAAGATTAGTGAGCAGTCGGAGCTGTTCAAGCACTTCAGCGGACAGGTTCTGGGCCTCATCGATCATCAGAACCTTGTGACGGCCAGCCGCATGGGCCCTGAGCAGATCATCGTTGATCAACCCCACCAATTCCTTGATCGATGATCCCACCGGATGGACAATCTCCAGCTCATCGCAAATGGAGGACAGCAGCTCGCGGGCAGACAACCTCGGATTCAGGATCAGTGCGATGTCCACATGGTCCGGCACATTCTCGATGAAGCAACGGCTGACGGTGGTCTTGCCAGTGCCGACTTCTCCGGTGATCACAATAAAACCGCCCTGCCCCTGCACGCCATACATCAGATGCGCCAGCGCTTCTTTGTGGCGTTCGCTCAGATACAGATAGCGGGGGTCCGGGGCTATGGAAAACGGGGGCTCCCGAAAACCGAAGAAATCGTAGTACATGCGTGTCCAGTCAGGTGCTCAAGCGGAGCTTGCGGGAGCCACCATCGGGCTCCCCGGCTATCGCGGTATCATACCGCCCGGCTCCCGGGGCTGTCATCTCATGAAGTGCCGGAATCCGCACTGCTTACCACTCTCAGCTCGGCCGTGGAGCGACGCTGCTCAGATTTCAACCGGCGAATGCATCGCTCCAGGGTTTTCGAGATTCTGGCGTGGGAACGAATCATTGAGATCTTCGGCCAGGTCGCACGCTCGCCCTGCAGTATCATCTCCCGGACCCACGCCGGATCAGGGTTCGACAACATGCGACGGTAGTCACTAAGACGATACGTCGGTGAGATCGTGACATCCCCCGAGTACCGTTGCCCCATAATCGTATACATCTGACCCGACACCTGCCGCAGTATTTCCGGCTGCACACGCTTTCGCAGGTAATCGAACAGGCCCTGCCCATGAAACTGGATTTCCGATTTCAGCAGGTGCATTGGCAGGTTGGCGATCCTGATCTTTTCATCACGTCCACGACGGTTCAGAAAGGGCACCACATGGGGGTTGGTTTGGCTGACAATGGTGAAATTCACGTCGTATAGGTGCATCAGCCGTTCAATGGGTAAGTCGCTGACCACCGAACCGTCCACAAATTTCAGCCGTGACATGTAGGGCAGCACATTGCCCTGAATGTCTTTCTTCATCAGCGGTACAGGCGGAAAGATACCCGGTACCGCCGCGCTGGCCAATACAGCACTCCAGACCAACAGATAGGGTGACGTATAGCCACACAACAAACGGGCTTTCTGGTGGGTCTGAACCGGTGACACACTCACGTTTATGGACCGCCCGGTCTTCTGGAACGCTTCCTCGAAGGTGTATTCGCCGATATTGGCACGTAGACACGCCTTTAACTGCTCTTGATCCATCAGGCCATCACCCCGGATGGCACTGAACAGACCTCGCCACTTCCAGGCTCTCATGTCATGGTTTTCAGGCACCAACATGTCCGGTATTTCCGCATCGCTGTGGACGCCCAGTATTCCGGCAATAATGGCTCCGATGCTGGAACCGGCAATCACCTGCGGCAACAGTCCTTTTTCCCAAAGTGCCTTTATAACGCCAAAGTGAAACATGCCCAACGTGGCACCGCCGCTAAGGAGCAAGGCCGGGCGGCCGTAGCTGGTCAGGGTATCGCGGAAGAACTGCAGTTTGTCGGCCATCGGGAATCCCGGCACCTTGGTGTCACACAGGAAATCCAGCGATTCGCACGCCTGGTTAATGTATTCCTCAATCAGATGTTTGGTTCCTACCCGGGAGCGGGTATACAGGGCGGTATTGCCCATGTTGCCCAGGTCATGATGGAGCCCTTCTCTCAGTGCCCGCTTCAGTCGCTCGAAATCGTTCTGTTGGCGATAATCGCGAAGGTTGCTGAGTCGGTCGTAGATGAGCTCGTAGTGGTAGAGATCGGAGCCAAACTCCTCTTTCCATTCCACGTTTCCCTCAAGGAAATCCAGCTCCAGCGCCGCTGCTTTCCAGACTTCGTAATTGGGCGCCTCCGCGAGCATCTTGCGGAATTTCCGGATACGGTCATCAACCATCAGGTAAACCTCCGTTGTTCCAGCCGATTCGATGCGTCAGAAATCCTCGAGCATCAAATCCTCATCGTCATCACTGGCAAAGGGATCGTCTACGGTTCTGCCATCGTTAATCAGGTAAGCCCGCCGTTGCAGGTACGCGTTTCTCACGAACGTATAGCCGTCACCGGAAATGAACCCTTCCGCAGGAATCAGGTCAGCACGCTTGTCGACAACCTGGAGCCCCCTCGCGTAATAGACATCCGGCGTTTCAGCCAGGTCCCAGGCCGAGGGCAGCAACAGGTTGTCGGACACAAACCCGCCGAAGTCCCGGGGATTCGACGGCCCCAAGAACGGAAGCATCAAGTACGGCCCCGAGCCCAAACCCCAGTAGCCCAGTGTCTGACCAAAATCCTCCGGGCGCTCAGGCAAATCGAACATAGTGGCCACATCTATCAACCCGCCCAGGCCAAAAACCGTGTTGTAGGTAAATCTACCCACCGCTACGACGGCCGACTCGCCCTTCAGCTGAAAAAGACTGTTGGCGAGGTTACGTATTTCACTCAGGTTATTGAAGAAATTAGTGACAGCGCGATCCGCAAAGTCCGGCATAATGGCACGATACCCTTTCGCAACGGGGCGGAGGAACCAGTTATCAATGGTTTCGTTGAAGCCATAGACCTTCCGGTTCCAATCCTCATAGGGATCGACCTCGCTTGGAGCGGCATCAAGCTTTCGTTCTGCCATGTCAGGATCGACTGACTGCACGGTCTGTGCGACCCCATTGCCTGAACACAGGCAGATGAAAATCAGGGCGCCGACTGCTGGGTGCCGGAAAAAAATGTCTCTCATCGTCAGACCTGAGGTTGTTAAAACTGTTACTGTTCGTCGAAAATACCGGCGCTCTGCTTTTTTATTATTAACCCCTTGCTTCAGGAGTAGCCCCGATGTCAGTACCCGGGAATCTGGTTAGCAAAATCTCCATGCCTTTGCGCTGGGGAGATATGGACGCATACGGCCATGCCAACAATACGGTTTATTTCCGCTTTTTCGAGGAAGCCCGCATCACCTGGCTGGCATCCCTGGAGCTGGGTGCGGAAAATGACCCCGACGGTCCGGTCATTATAAAGACCAGCGCCACCTTTCTGAAGGAACTGGCCCACCCGGCAACGGTCGAGGTCAGAACTTACGCCGACAAAGCGGGCAATACCAGCCTCGACACCTATCATACTCTGACCGATATCGAGACCGGCACGCTCTACGCGGAAGGTTATGCGAAGATTGTCTGGTTTGACCGCACCAAACGCACATCGATGGCCTTGCCTGACAAACTCAGGGCACTGGCGGCCCGGTAGAGCCGCCTGTCGTTAACTCCGTCTCTATCGGCGGCGAATCACAACGCTGCCGATGGAATAGCCTGCCCCAAACGAACAGATCACACCCAGTTCGCCAGAATCGAAGTCGTCCTTGTGTTTATGGAAGGCAATGACTGAGCCGGCGGAACTGGTGTTGGCGTACTCATCCAGAATGACCGGCGCCTCTTTCGTGTCCGCGTCGCGTCCCAGCACCTTGCGGGCAATCAGTTGGTTCATGTTCAGGTTGGCCTGGTGCAGCCACATCCGCTTGAGATCATCCGGCGACAACGACAGGCTGGACAGCTGCTTGAGAATCGTCTCCGCCACCAACGGCGACACTTCCTTGAACACCTTGCGTCCCTGCTGCACGAACAGCTTGTCGGGCTTGTTGATGCCCTCTTTATCGCCTCGGTTCAGGAAGCCATAGTTGTTACGAATGTTATTGGAGTACTTGGTCTTAAGGCTGGTTCCGAGAACCTCAAAGCCCTGCCCTTCGGCAACGTCGGCATCTCTTTCCACCAGGATAGCGGTGCAGGCATCACCAAAAATGAAATGGCTGTCCCGGTCGCGGAAATTCAGGTGGCCGGAGCAGATTTCCGGGCTAACCACCAGCACCGCCCTGGCCGTGCCATTCTCTACAGCGTTCGCCGCCGCCTGCAGCCCAAAGGTCGCGGAACTGCACGCCACGTTCATGTCGTAAGCGAAGCCGTCGATACCCAACGCGTCCTGAACCTCAACAGAGATAGCCGGGTACGGGCGCTGCATGTTGGAACAGGCAACAATGACCGCATCCACATCGGCCGCGGTTTTTCCGGCCTGTTTGAGAGCCTCTTCGCACGCTGCCAGCGCCATCTCGCATTGCACAGAGGCTTCTTCGTTGGGTCGGTCCGGTATATCCGGGCACATCCGTTCAGGGTCGAGGATGCCCTGCTTGTCGATCACATGACGACGCTTGATACCAGACGCTTTTTCAATAAAGGCGGACGAAGACGGCTGCAGGGGCTCAAGATCGCCACTGGCAATATCGTCAGCGTGACGTGCATTGTGGAGTTCGACGAAGGCATTGAACGCCTCCACCAACTCTTCGTTGGTAATGGTTGCTGGCGGTGTGTACAACCCGGTCCCGCTGATAACGGCTCTAATCACGCTAACCCCATGTCATAGTTGTAAAAACGAACAATTGAACTGCACCAATATTGACCAAATACTAACACAGTCTAAACGTTTTGCCCGCAAACGTGACCGGCTTACACGCGCGTCTGCTCCCACTGCCTGTCGAGGCGCTTGACCGATACCGGCACAGCCGTGCCCAGCTGTTGTGCGAAGAACGATACCCGAAACTCCTCAAGCATCCAGCGATACAGCGACAGTTGTGGATCCCTTACCCCCTGGCGTTGCTGCTCATCGCGCTTGCTGGCATAACGTGACCACAGCGGGTCCATGGCGTGCAGGAACTCTCGCTCTCGGCCAAGCTCCCTGGGCATTTTCTCAAAGCGGATGCTGGCTGCCTCAAAATAACGTCCAAAATGGGCAAGCCATTCCGGCGGCGTGGCGACAATAAAGCCAGGATATACAAGATTTTGAAGCTGAAACTTCAAGTCCGCCATACTGTTTGCGAGCGCGAGGTTGATTTTCCCCTTGAGCTGCTTCATCACGCCATGATAGCCCGTCATGGCCTGGTGCAGCCGCTCGTCGGCCTGTTCAAGCGCCGGTACAAACTCCGCCCTCCCGGCGTTAAACGCGTTCTCGAACGCGTTGTCGTCACGGGGCACGTCGTCGGGCACAAAATGCTGCATCGCCGTGGCCAGCAATAGATCGTCCAGCAACACCCGGGCCTTGCCGACCGGCGCGAACATCAACGCCGATGACTTAAAGTACGGTAGCCGCCGCTCGATGTCCTCCAGCGTGTTGCCCAGCCGAATCAAAATCAGTCGCGCCACCGCCTTGCGGGTTGCGTCCTCTGCCGTGAGCCGATCCAGAAACCGTGTCTGGCGCACGGAATCCCCGATGTCCTCCAGTGCCGGGTACACGGTAACTTCCATACCGCCTTTTTCGGTCCTGACGGATTCGGGCAGCGGCCCAAAATCCCAGCGCGTCGATGTGCTCGCTGGCTCAGCCGAGGGCTCTCTGCGGGTTGCCGATGACAAGGCGGCTTCTGCCCGCCCTTCCAGTTCACTCTGCAGCTTTTCGGTTTCCCGCCCCTCGGCGATGGGCTTGCCGGCGTCGTCTACAACACGGAGATTCATTCTCAGGTGCTTCGGCAGGTCCTCCTGTGGCCAGGCATCGGCGTCAATCCTGACACCAGTCATTCGCCGGAGCTGTTCACCCAACTGCAGCGCCAATGGTTCGTTGGACGCCTGAAGGTTTTCCAGTGCTGCATCCACGAAATCCGGCACCGGCACGAAGTTGCGCCTCAACGCCTTCGGAAGGCCTTTGACCAGTGCGATGCACTTCTCCCTCAAAAGCCCCGGCACAAGCCATTCAAGCCGCCGTGCTGGCAATTGTTTCAGGGCCATGACCGGCGCCTGGAGCGTAACGCCATCGCGCTCGCTGGTGGGTTCAAATTCGTAACTCAGGGGATACCTCACCCCTTCCCACTCCAGATAGTCCGGATAGAGTGAGTCCGCTTGCTCATCCACTGGGCGTTGGAGGATATCAGCCTCCGTCAACTCCATATCACGGAGTTGGTCGGCACTGAGCTGTTTCCACCAGCTTTCAAAGTGCCGACCGCTGACGATATCCGCCGGCAGGCGCTGTTCATAGAACGCTACCAGCACTTCGTCCTCCACCAACAGATCCCGCCGCCGCGTTTTGCGCTCCAGGTTTTCGACGGTGTCCAGCAGCTCCCGGTTACGGGCAATAAACGGCGCCCTGGATTGGTAATCGCCTTCCACCAGAGCACGGCGGATGAACAGGTTACGACACTCCGCCGGGTCGACCTTGCTGTAGGGAATACGGCGTTTGGCAATGATGTCCAGGCCGTAGAGGCTGACCTTTTCATAGCCCATGACCTGGGCACGTTTCTGCTCCCAGTGGGGTTCGAAAAAGTGATGCTTCACCACATGCCCGGCCAGGGGCTCAATCCATTCCGGCTCAATCTTGGCCACCACTCGCGCGAACACCCGGCTGGTTTCGACGATTTCCGCCGCCACAATCCACTTCGGGCCGGTTTTCGACACCTTTGAGCCCGGAAAGATCATGACCTTGCGATTGCGGGTGGCCAGATACTCCTTCTTTTCGAGTTTCACCGCCACCTGGCCCAGCAAGCCCGCGAGAATGGCTTTGTGCAGCGACTCGTAACTGGCAGAATCTCTATTCAGCTTTAGCTTCTGTTCCCGGCAGATCAGTGTCAGCTGGCGATGAATGTCGCGCCATTCCCGCATCCGCATCCACGACAGGAAACTCTTCTGGCAGACCTTCTTTAACTGGTTCTGGGACAGTTCCTGGCGTTGTTCCTCGTAGAAGTTCCAGATATTCAGCAAGGTCAGAAAATCTGATTCCTTGTCGTTGAACGGCGCATGGGCCTGGTCGGCAGCCTGCTGTTTGTCCTGGGGGCGTTCCCTCGGGTCCTGGACGCTCAGGCCGGCAATGATCACCAACGTTTCCGCCAGGCTGCCCTGTTCCGACGAAGTCACCAACATGCGCGCCAGCCTTGGGTCCAGCGGCAGGCGCGCCATGGTGCGGCCAAGGTTTGTCACGCGCCGCTTGTCATCCACGGCACCGAGCTCTTCGAGCAGTTTGTAGCCATCGTTGATCAGGCGACGGTCGGGTGGTTCCAAAAACGGAAAGTGACGGATATCCCCCAGCCCCGAGGTGGTCATCTGCAAAATAACCGAGGCCAGGTTGGTGCGCAGGATCTCCGGGTCGGTGTACTCGGGCCGATTGATGAAATCGGTTTCGTCGTAAAGCCGGAAACAGATGCCCGGCGCCACCCGGCCACAGCGCCCGGCACGCTGGTTGGCACTGGCCTGGGACACAGGCTCAATGGGCAGGCGCTGAATTTTGGAACGCACGCTGTAACGGCTGATACGGGCCACGCCGGTGTCGATGACGTAGCGTATGCCGGGCACGGTCAGGGAGGTTTCCGCCACGTTGGTGGAGAGCACGATCCGACGCCCCCGGTGGCCCTGGAATATCCGGTTCTGTTCCTGGTTACTGAGCCGCGAATATAATGGCAGAACTTCGGTATGGCGCAGGTCTGCGTGTCGCAGCACCTTGCTGAGACTGCGAATTTCCCGCTCCCCGGGGAGGAATACGAGTACATCGCCCGGTGGCTGTTTTTCTGCACGCTCGTGCTGCTCGATTTCCTCCATCGCACGCAGCACGCCATCCGTCCAACCCTGGTCCCGATCGTCCTCATCGCCGGTGAGCGAACGGTAACGCACGTCAACCGGATAGGTTCGCCCGCTGACTTCGATGACCGGCGCGCCGTTAAAGAACTGGCTGAAGCGTTCCACTTCGATGGTGGCGGAGGTAATAATGACTTTCAGATCGGGCCGTTTTGGCAACAGTTGCCGCAGGTAGCCCATCAGAAAATCGATGTTAAGGCTGCGCTCGTGGGCCTCATCAATGATCAGGGTGTCGTAACGGTCCAGGAACCGGTCGTGCTGGACTTCCGACAGCAGGATGCCGTCGGTCATGACTTTGACCCGGGACTGATCGGACGTGGTGTCGGTAAAACGCACCTGATACCCCACCTGGCCGCCAGTCTGCTCTCCAAGCTCTTCAGCAATACGACCGGCTACGGTACGGGCGGCAATCCGGCGGGGCTGGGTGTGGCCGATCAGCCCACGAATACCCCGACCGCTGTTCATGCAGATCTTGGGAATCTGGGTGGTCTTACCGGAACCGGTTTCGCCGGCAATGATCACCACCTGGTTCTGTTCAATGGCCTCACGGATATCATCGACCCGTTCGGACACTGGCAGCGATGCCGGAAAGGTGGCCGGCTTATGCATCGCCTGGCGCTCCGTGACACGCGCCTGCCCCCGATCAAGCCATTGCGCCATCTTCTCCAGGTCCTTTTGCCCCGGACGCCCTTTTTTCCGGGCTACCAACTTGTGAATACGGGCAGCTTCCAACTGGTTGCAGGCATCCAACTGCTCCATGATGGCTTTTACGGCGGCCTTGCTGTCTGGCGTATTCGTGGGCTGTTCCGGTGGGGCTTGCGTCATCGGTCCGTTTTACCGTTGTTGGATCTTGGATACCCGGTTCGCTTCGGGCGTGGCGACAGTCTAACGATATCCCGCGCCTCATTAAACGGAAAAACCCCGCCGAGGCGGGGTTCACGTCATTCGTTCAGGGCGATTAAACCGCCCGCACGAACCGGTTACTGGCTGTTGGCTTCGTCACGAAGCTCGCGCCGCAGGATCTTGCCTACGTTGGTCTTCGGCAGTTCATCGCGGAACACGAAGGACTTGGGGACCTTGTAAGCGGTCAGGCGTTCGCGACAGAACTCTTTCAGTTCATTTTCAGTAACACCTTCCGCGGTTGCCACCAGGTAGACCTTCACCGCCTCCCCACTCTTGTCATCGGGAACACCAACCGCGGCACACTCAACCACTTTCGGATGACCACTGACCACGTCTTCAATCTCATTGGGAAAGACATTAAAGCCAGACACGATAATCATGTCCTTTTTGCGGTCAACGATGCGGATGTAGCCATCTTCCTGGATAAGCGCAATATCACCCGTCTGCAGGAAACCGTCATCAGTGAAAGACTTCTGGGTATCTTCCGGGCGCTGCCAGTATCCACGCATCACCTGTGGTCCCTTGACACACAGTTCGCCAGGCTCGCCGAGAGGCGTTTCGTTGCCGTCGTCGTCGATGGTTTTGACTTCGGTACCGGGAATCGGCAGGCCAATGGTGCCCAGTTGAATCGCGCTATTGGGATTGAACGTGACAACCGGCGAGGTTTCAGTCATGCCGTAACCTTCACTGATTTCACACCCTGTAACACGCTGCCACATCTTCGCGGTGTCGCTGGTCAGCGCCATGCCGCCGGACGACGTCAGTTTCAGGGCACTGAAATCCAGGGCCTTGAATTCTTCGTTGTTGCACAGCGCCACGAACAGGGTATTCAGCCCCAGGAACGCGGTGAAGCGATGGTTTTTGAGTTCTTTCACAAATCCGGGGATATCACGGGGGTTCGGGATAAGAACGTTGTGGGCGCCGGCTTCAAGCATGATGCCGCAGTTCAGGGTGAACGAGTAAATGTGGTACAGCGGCAGCGGGGCTATAACCACTTCCGTGCCCTGTTCCACCGAATCCTCCATCATCGGCCGAGCCTGTAGGAGATTAGCAACCAGATTGCCGTGGGTCAGCATCGCGCCCTTGGCCACACCGGTAGTGCCGCCCGTGTACTGCAGCACCGCAATATCGTCTTTCTTACACTCCACCGGGGAGAATTTTTCCCTGGCGCCGGCGCTGAGCACCGCCGGGAGCTTATGAGCCTGGGGCAAATTGAAAGCCGGAACCATTTTCTTCAGGTGCTTCACGGCTGCGTTCATCAGCGTACGCTTCAGCGGCGAGTGCATATCGGCGATTTCGGTAACAATGACATGTTCGATGCCGGTATGGGGAAGCACTTTTTCGGCGTTGTAGGCCATGTTCGCCAGCACTACAAGCGCCTTGGCGCCGGAATCATTGAATTGGTGTTCCATTTCGCGGGTGGTGTACAGCGGGTTGGTATTCACCACGATCAGGCCCGCGCGCATGGCGCCAAACACAACGACAGGATACTGGGACACATTGGGCATCTGCACCGCAATCCGGTCGCCCGGCTTGAGGTCAGTCTTGTTCTGCAGCCAGGCGGCAAAATTCCGGCTCTGGGTGTCCAGGTCGCGATAGGTGAGCGTGGCGCCAACGGCGCTGAACGCAGGGCGGTCAGCGTACTTATTCACGGCCTGGTCAAATACGTCAACCATGCTACTGTATTTATCCAGGTCTACGCTCAGGGACACGCCAGCGGGGTATTTGTCCTGATAGAACTGCTCAAAATCCATCACCATCTCCTGTTTGGCATTTGTGCTTATAATGTTTACCAATGTCGTTTTGGTCAAAAAATCAACCAGACAAAAGTATCAGCCTCGAAAAGTCGGGAGAGAATAGCAGTTTTGTGAACGATGAGGTAGTTTTCAAAGCAGAACTGTAGCGGTTGTAGCCACCAACCTAATCACACCCAACACTGGAGCCCATCATGAGCGACACTTTGGACACGCTTGAGAACATCACCTACGACGAACTCCAGGAAGGCGACTCCGCAACCTATGTGAAAACACTGACTGAGGACGAACTGGTGTTGTTCGCTGCTGTATCCGGAGATGTGAACCCGGTCCATCTGGATTCGGAGTTCGCCGCCGACTCCATGTTCGAGGAACGGATTGCCCATGGCATGTGGAGCGGCTCGCTGATTTCCGCGGCCCTGGCCACCGTGATGCCGGGTCCCGGCACCATATACCTGGAGCAGAGCCTGGCTTTCAAGCGCCCGGTAAAGCTGGACGACACCCTGACGGTGACCTTGACGGTACTGGCCAAGGAACGCAAAAACCGCGTAACCCTGTCCTGTGATGTCCGCAACCAGAACGATGAGCGGGTTGTGACCGGTGAGGCAAAAGTGATCGCCCCTACCCAGAAGATGTCCCTGAGCAAGCCACAGTTGCCCAAGATCACCATAGCGCACTAGTGTATGACCGGCTCCGCCCGGATTAACCCGGCAGGAAATCGATGGGGAACCGCACCGTCCTGGGTTCCACATCGTCCTCGCCGAAATTGAACAGGCGCACGCGCATGGCAATGCGTTGCTCCAGGCTTTGATTGCCCAGCTCGGAGCTCACCACCTCGCAACTCGATACCGATCCATCCGGTTCGATCACCAACTCCAGCATAACCTTTCCTTCCAGCGTCGGGTCCTGTCGCAACTCACGCCGGTAGAGGGAATAGAGTGACGTCTTCTGGGCATCGAACACCTGGCGGATGTTGCTCATACCCCGCTGGCCCGGTCCGCCGGTGGGCTCCGGCGCAGGTTCTGGCACTGCTTCCTGTGCCACCTCCACGTTTCGAACCTGATGGCCAGCCACCGCCACCTCAGTTTCAGGCGCAGCTTCCCGAGTGACGCCACCGCTGCCAGTAAGTGCCCTATCGGGGTCAGTTTCGGCACCGAACAAATCCCCCCCGCTGCTGGCGGCCTCAGCACCGACGTTGGCCGCCAGGGTGTCCACGGCATCGGGCTCTGGTGCCCGCATACGGGCGAGTTGGTCCTGCATTGCCATCAGACCCGACCTGGAGGCAGTTTCACGCGCCTGCTCGACCGTTTGGGGAGGTGTTGGTGTCGGGCGCACAGGCTCGGGTGGGGCTACCTCCTCTGCCAATTCCGGCTCCACCGTTTTGGGTTCTGTACTCTCAGGTTCGGGCTCAGGTTCCCTGGCCAGCTCTGGCTCAGGCTCAACCTCAGGCACAGGAATCGGCTTTGGCGGCTCCCGTTGCTCTATCAGTCGCGCCAACTGGGGCGGGATCTTCTCCGCCTCACTGCGATCGGGTTCCGGGAGTTGAAGCACCGGAATAAGCAGCGCAGGAGGCAGAAACACCGCCAACATCACCAACAATACCAGCACAAAACGGCGGTTTTCGCCCTTTTCCGCGCCCCATGGCAATCCGGATGAAAGGTGTTTGGACGCGAGGTTGTTGGGAGAGAGCTTTTTGGGAGAAAGACTCTGACGCTCAGCCATTGCCGACCTCCTTCGCCGACTCAACCGCCAGCCGGACCTGCCGGAAGTCTTCATCAATGCAAGTTTGCATGATCTTTCTCAATAACCGGTAGTCGGTGGCGCGCCCCGCCATGATGGTCACCTCATGGCCCTGCGCCGGCACTTCGCCCCGTCGGTTACGCACCCAGGCAAGCTCATCCGCCAGTCCACCGATGGTGCTGTCCCCGGTTTCAATGCCATCCAGCCGTGCAACTTCCCGGCCCTGCACCAGAATGGACCGGCCGATTACCTGGACCATCAGGGTTTCAACCGCCTCCTTGTCCGCGGTCGATTGCGGCAGTGGGACATCGGCCGTGTTCTGCATAACCTTTACATCGGACGAGTTCACCATCAGGAAGAACACCAGGATCGTAAAAATGTCCATCAGGGACACCAGGTTCAGGCCTCCCGGGCGGTGCATGCGGCTGTAGTGGCGCTGGATACGACGGGCACGGCGGGAGGTTTTCATGCACCCTCCCCTTCGCCCGATAGAGTCCGGTCTTCAGGTGCGTCTGCCAGTGCCACATCCGGGAAAAGCTCTCCCTTCACCACACTGGCCGCAACAACTGCCGGATAGGAGCGGAGCGTATCCATCGCAGTCACCAGAGTCTGATAGTCGATGTCCGGGCTGACCTCCAGAACGATGTCAGTCTTCTCCGGCACCCGCTTCTTGATCTGTTTGAGAGTTTCCCTCAGGCCGTCGAAGTCCTGATCATCCTCAATCAACGGCAGCGTTCGGATCACGCCTCTCTCACTGTCCAGCACTTCCAGGCCCTGAGGTATCAGCGCCACCACCAGCCGCAGTTCGTCAGCCTGTGGCGCCTCACCCGACTCCATCCCGGGAAAGTCGAGCTCAATCATACGAATCTGGCTAAAGACCATGCCCAGCAGCAATACCGGGACCAACACGATCATCAGGTTCAGGAATGGCGTGATATCCAGTTCCGGATTGCTGACTAGCCTGCGATGCTTTCGTCTCATGCGGCAACCCCTGGCTCAGGCAGATTGGGGGGCAGTCTGCTCGGAGATAATGTTCAGCAGCTTCACCCCGGCCATCTCGAAACTGTCGACGATTTCATTGGTACGGGTCTGAAGCAGTGCATGAAACATCAACAGGGGAATGGCCGACATGAGTCCGAACGCCGTGGTATTCATGGCAACAGAGATACTTTCCGATAACAGCGACGCCTTCTGGGATGGATCCGCAGCGGCCACGGCCGTAAACGCTGCGATAAGGCCGATGATCGTGCCCAGCAAGCCGAGGAGTGTCGCAATGTTGGCCAGGGTTGCCAGGTATTGGGTACGTTTCTCAAGACGGGGCAAGACTTCCATCAACCCCTCTTCCATGGCGTACTCAACATCTTCGCGGGAGTGATTGTTCAGCAGTCGACCAATGCCGGCGCTCATGATCGACGCAATGGCACTGTCAGAGCCTGTCGCGGCTTTCATCGCCCGCTGGTAATCCCGCTTCCTCAGCAGCGGCAGTATGCCCTTCTCGAAGGCAAGCCGGTTCCGTTGGCGCACCGAAGCAAGGTAGATGAAACGCTCAAAGGTAATCGCCAGGCCGACGGCCAGCACAATGGCAATCGGGTACATGAAGGGGCCACCTTCCTGAAAAAAACGAACAACAGTTTCCAGCATATTCAGACTCCCGGTTCTCTACTGCAGGGAAAGAGTGGAATCCAGCAATGGATTCAGGGTTTCACGAAACGTCCGGTGACGCTCAAGGGTCAACGGGTCCTTGGGTTCGAGCAGGTCCTCGCTTCCGGCATCCAGTTCAGCGCGTGAACGCCGCGGCAAGGTCGGCGGCTGCCAGGGCAGGATATAAAGCACGCCGGGGTCATCGTCGCCGGTATGGCGGTTGATTCCCTCCACGCCCAGTGCGACGGTGTTATCCGCGGCTTGAGGAGCCTCCGTTCCCGAGGCATTGGGCGCCTCATTGGCAAGGGCCATCAATGGGGTAAGCATCAAGCTCACGCTGGTAGCCGTCAGCCGTCGACAAAAGCGCATTCAGTTCAGCCTCCTTTCCAGGTCCGCAATCCACCCGGCCACCCGCTTCTCCTCGGTGCCCGCCAGCTCGCGGTAACGACGGTAATGCGCCAGTGCGCCGTCCAGGTCCAGCAGGTACAGCTCTGAGATAACGGCAAGGTTGTAATGCAGTTCGGCGGTAGCCGGGGAATGCCTGAGCCCCGTCTCCAGCACCGTCACTGCCTCATCAAATCGTCCCTGCTCTCGCAGCAACAGCGCCAGGTTGTTGGCCGTGAGCGCGTTGCCCGGGTTCATATCAAAAGCCTCACGGTACCGTTCGAGGGCCTCTTTCTTGCGTCCCTGCTGGTGTGCCTCCCAGGCCTGACGTGCCAGTTCACTGGCCTCGGCGGTGTTGACGACCACCGGCTCCGGCTTGGGCTGGCTGGCGCACCCCGCCAGCAACGCAAGACACCCCGCAAGCAGAACCGCGCGAGCTGTTTCAGGCGTCATCGTTGACCTCCTCATTCCACGTCATCCAGCGCACCTCCCGGTCGTACCTGCCGGGAAATAAGTCAGCCAGCACTTGCAGGCTGCGTTCCACCCAGTCATCAAACCTGCCTTCCGCCAGGCGTTGATGATTCTTTGCGTGCAGGTCAATGGCCTTTTCCTCGAACGGGTAGGCCTCCTCTTCAAGCAACATCCGGTACTGGGTTGCCTCAAGGTCGCTCAGGTTCGCCGGCGCTTCTGACGTCATCAGATCCTGTGCCATCACCCGGTACAGCTCTGCGCGGCGGAACAGGATTTCCGAACGAGCGCCGTCTCCAACCAGCTTCTCGGCTTGTGCAAGGCGCTCCCGCGCAGCCGAGAGGGCCGCTTGTTTGCGCGTCAGGGATTCGGCTAATGGAATTTGCAACGGGACATCGGCAAACCGACCAGCCTCCTCCGCACCGAGTACGATGGCTGCCCGCCCGGCCCAGGCCAGCGTGTCTTCCGAATGCCATTGGCTGGCGAGCTCTTGCTCTACCAACTCGGTTCGATATCGACGCGGCTCCACATTGTCGAGCACAAGACGGTGGCGCAGGATCTGGTTACGGATATGACTCTCGGAATCGTCAGCAGTTGAATCGCGATCAAGCCACGCAACATAGATGCGATTGCGAAGCTCGTGGGCCTCTGCCTTGTGATACAACTCTGCCGCCCTCAGCTGCTGACCCCAGGACGGCGACTCTTTCCCTTCGGCACGCATGATTTCATCCGCCGCCCGCACCAGTTGGCCCGATGACTGATAGGCAAACACCAGCTTCTCGCTTACGGTTGGGGTTAGGTCGTGCTGCGGGTAATCCGCGCGAAACCGGTTCAGTTCATTAACAGCAGTCTGCCAACGCTCTGCCTTCAGAAGTGTATTCGCAGCGTCGTAACGGCCTTTGATCGCAATATCCGACCCCGGAAACGCAGACTCCACACGCTGGAAATGTGCCACGGCGGTCTCAATGCGGCCCTCGTTCGCCGCTTTCTCCCCCTGGTAGTAGATGCTGCTGGCTAATTGCCGCTGCAGACTGTCGGTATCTTTGGCCAGCGCATCCTGTAGCAGCCCCTCCGAAATCAGTGCCAGTGATTGACGCCAGGCATTTTCGGCAAGCCCATAAGACGCCATCGCCACGTTCGCCTCACCGGCTGCCACCCAGGCGCTGTAGCGCTCCGCTGCACTGACAGACGGATGGGTTATGGCGAAATCGGAAAACCGTAGGGCATCGGCATAACGGTGCTGCGCGAGCATCCGGTTGGACATATCCGCCATCAGACCAGGTTGTCGTTGGTCTTCGGGGAACTTGGCAGCGAAGCGGTCTGCAGCGGCAGCCAGGTCGTCCAGTGTCGCGGGAAGCAAATTGCGATTGTCCAGGGCATCACGCTGAATCACTATGGCAGCCCAGGCAGCATCCGCTGCCGCCGGATCCTCTTTTATCTCATAATCGGTGTCATAGGCCGCCCGCTGGTAGTGCTCGAAGGCGTTAACGTGGTCGCCTGCCTGCAGGAAGGCATCACCGGCCAGACGAAGAACGTCACCTTCTGGGCTGGTCCGGTCAGCCAACTGACTGTAATAGTCCGCAGCCAATAGGAAAGATTCGCGTTGGCGAGCGGTTTGGTCCTCTTCGGCCTGATCATAGTGATAGTCCGCCAGTGACCGACTGAAACTCCGCCAGCGTTCCTGATCAGCACTGGCGAGCCGCTGGTAACGGGCATCACCGGAAAACGCCTGGACATACTCAGCCCTGGCGGCCCTTGCGCGATCCGTTTGCCCAGCCATACGCCAGACATCCACGTTCTGGGCCAGAAAGGCCGGTACGGCGTAATGCGCCTGGAAATCGCCGACAAAGGCATTGTTCGCCGCCACGCTGTCTTCAAAACGCCGGTTGCTGGCGTAGTAATCTGCCAGCCGGTCGTACAACAGGTACCCGTAGTCCTTGCCACCCGCATCGGTCAACCAGCCTGCCAGGGATTCAACCCCCCGGTCCTCCGCTGCCATCAGGGCAACAATCCTGAAGGTGTCGTCAACCAGTTCGGCATCGTTGGCGGGAATGCGGCGAAACCCACTGGTTTCCTCACCGAAACCGTCCAGTACCGCCAGGAAGGTCTTTGCGGCCCTTGGTCGGGCAGAAGGCCCTTGCTTGTACTGGCTCCAGCCCTGCATATATCGGGCCTTGGTTTTCAGGCTATCCGTGCCCTCACCCGATATCACACGGCTGTATTCGGACTCAGCCTCGGCATAGTCTTGTGCCGAAAACGCGGCCTCCGCGATGCGGAAACGGGCCTCAGGTACCAGAGAAGACGAAGGATAGAGACCTACCAGTTGGCGTAACCGGTCAATAGACTCCTCCGCCTGCCCCGTGTAGGCATGGGCCTTCGCCATCTGGTACAGCAATTCATCGAGCCGGCCCTGGTAGGCGCGTCTGTCGAGGATGGATTCATAACTTTCCAGCGCCTGTCGGTAGACCTGTTGTTCGCGCTCTTCGCTGAAGCTGACGTCTTCGTCAGTCACCTTCTGGATATTGGAAAGCCGGTTAAGTGCATCAATGCGTACTTCAGGTTCATCAGAGTGTTCAAACAATCGCTGGTATCGACGGGCGACTTCCGTTGGCGATATGGCCGGCATCGGGCGGGACTGGAATTCCAGGAAAACCGGACGCATATCAGCGATGGTTTCGCCGTCGCGACCCAGCTCTACCCGGAACGATTCCTGTGCCTGGGCACCCGCTGCGAAGGCTGTGAATAGCGCCATCAGGGAAATTGACACCAATGGCCTCATGGCTGACCTCGCTCGAGGTTTTCCAGGGCCAGGTACTCGTAGAGATGGGCAATCTGCTGCTCGGTCCGATCCAACGCAAACGCCATACGGTGGTCCTGCGCTTCGACATAGGCCAGTGCCAGTTCATCCAGCTCCGACTCCGCCCTGCCCAAAAGTGCATTGGCCTTGCGACGAACCGCCCGTATCCGCTCCCGCACAAGGTCAGTACGTGTTATTAGTTCATTGAGCGTGCGGTCTTTCTCTTTCAATCTGCCATCAAGCCTGGCAACGGACGCTTTCAGATCGGCCAATGTTCTGGCTGCACCTTTCAGCGCCTCTCGTTGTGCGGGAGAGGTGGTCCGGGCTTTCAGGTTCGCTAACCGCTGCACCAGCACTTCAATGTCTTCGTTGAAGAGACCACCACCAACGTCATGCCCCACCGGCCCCAAACGCTCACTGATGGCCCCCCGAAAAACAGCAAGGCTGTCTTCCCGCTGATTCAGTGTTTGCCTCATCTCCCTCAGTTCAGCTACCCGGTTGACGGTAGCCTGGGCAGTGGGCTGCTCGATGAAACGAATAAGATAGGCAGTACGGGGCTGTGTTAGCGTTCGGTTGTCGGCAAGGAACCATTGGGCCTCGGAGTTCCGGGCGTCCAGCACCAGCGCCTGATACGCACCCTTCTGACGAATCTGATCCGCCAGCTTACGAAGTGTCACCCGCTCGCTTTCATAGGACGCATTTGCAGCAAGATAGGCTTCCCCCGCCTGCCCCAGGTAACCGGCCAGGTCGTACCCCCTGCCCGTCCCGAGCCAGGCATTGGCAACACCGGGATAGGCCAGCGGGTATTTCTTGGCCCGATGCCAGGACTGCATCGCCGCCCGCTGGTTGCCACTGGCCGAGAGCGCAAGACCGTGAAGGTAGAGGCCATGAGGTGTGCGGTAGCTTTCCAGGGGGATTTTTTCCAGGAAACCGATGGCCTTTTCGTAGTCTTTGTGATCGTAGGCAAGGTAGCCGGCGCGAACCAGTAGTCGGCTTCTGAGCTCCTGGCTGCGCTGGCTATCAACGTCCCCTTCGGACATGGCCAGTGCCACTCGAAGTGCAACCAGTGCTCGCGAGGGGTTCCGATCCTGCCTGCCATAATCAGCCGCAATGTTCATGTAACCCAGCGCAGCCCAATAGCCAGGCTCCATGGACGCCAGCACTTTCCCGGCCCGATCAGTATGTCCCGCCTCCCGCTCAATTTCTGCCAACCGGTAAAGCGCCTTTTGCCGGGCCCTGCCGCTGGCTCGCTTGGCGGCTGTTTCAAGGTATTCCCGGACGCCGTTGCCGCCGTGCCCCGCAGCCAGCTCTGCCAATAGTAGTGCTGCCTGCCCCCGGTAGTACTGACCTTCGAGCAGCTCATTCAGCAGACCTTCAGCCTCTTGATAGCTCCCGGTGACCATAAGTGCTTTAGCGCGAACCAGGCGTTCAGCTTCGGTGACGGCATTCCGGGTGTAACGCAGTGCAGCAGCCGGGTCATGGGTGTCGAGGGCGAATTGTGCAAGCCCAGAGCGTAACGACGCCAAATCGCTGGCTCCGGACGCCAGCCCCGGGTTAAAGGCCGCGGGCAGACTGAGGGCAAACAGAATGGAGACTTTCCGAAGCTTAACGCGCACGACCATCCTTCCGCCCTATTTCCATTCCTGAAACGAAACCACTGGTTCGTAGTCTGGCGCCGCGGCATCCAGAGTCATCTGTAGGCGGGATTCGCCGGGTCGCTTTCGAAATTGGTGGGTCGCTTCCCGGCGCACAAAGCGCTCATTCGCTGAACGCGCCGTCAGAACCGCTTTTAACTGATGGGTGCCATGAGGCAGGTTACCGATATAAAGCCGCTGGACGCCGCCCTGCTTCAGGGAGTCGCGTTCCTGGTCGGTATACAGGTGCGAAGCAACGGGTGTCTCGTTGACGTACAGTTCCACCGAGTCCAGATCCAACCCTTCCCGATTCCTGAGTGTCAGGAAAACTGCCACTTGCGTGTCGACGGGATAGAGAACGTTCTCCTCCAGTTCGTACAACGTCTGGCTGAGGTCCGCTACATCGGCTTTCAGGCGGTCGATCTCATGATCCAGCGACTCTGCAAAGGCGCTTCGCGTCAAACCGAATAGGCACGCCACCAGCATTGCCACGATGACCGGCCACACCACTCCTCCCTGGCGCCTAACCGTTACTGTTTGCTGCGCTCCGGCGACCATACGCTTCCTGCCTCTTGCAATGTTCTGTAACAAACCAGCAGAAAGAGTAACACTTGGTAACAGGCAAGAACGGTATCCAGATCACCAATTGGAGATCCGAAACCGTCGGTTTTTTTAACAGGAGGAAAACGTTGGGGTATGTCACGTTTTAGGGAAAGGCGCTTGATCGCGGTTAATCGACTGATTTACAGACGTTATCTTTAACTGGCCCCGGATTTGCTCCGGGAAGAACGCGGGGAAGCCTATTGGCGCCCCCGTTTGATATGCCGAGCTTAGCCGATGCCATCAACCGCATCGGCTTTTTTTATTTGCTCAGTTGTTTCATGGCCGATTCCAGACCCTCAATGGTCAACGGATACATGTGGTCATTCACCAGTTGGCGGGTCATACCGAGCGACCCACCCATACCCCAGTAGTTCTCTGGCAGTGGATTGATCCACACCACCTTGCGGAAGTGGTCGGTAATTCGCTGGAACCACGTTGCACCGGCTTCCTCGTTCCAATGCTCGATGGAGCCGCCTGGGTGTGACACCTCATAGGGCGCCATGGTGGCATCCCCTACAAAGATCACTTTGTAGTCCGGCGTGTACTTGTGAAGAATGTCCCAGGTACTCGTCGTTTCGTTCATCCGGCGAATGTTGTTTTTCCACACGCTTTCATAGATGAAATTATGAAAGTAAAAGTACTCCATATGCTTGAATTCGAGTCGGGCAGCCGAAAAGAGCTCCTCGCAGACCCGCACGTGTGGGTCCATAGAGCCGCCCACATCGAAGAAGATCAGGACTTTCACCGCGTTGTGCCGTTCGGGAACCATTTTCAGGTCCAGGTAACCGGCATTGCGGGCTGTGGAACGGATGGTATCGTCCATGTCGAGCTGGTCCGCAGCGCCCTGGCGAGCAAACTTACGCAGCCTGCGCATGGCTACCTTGATATTGCGGATGCCAAGGGTAACGCTGTCGTCCAGGTCCTTGAACTCCCGTTTTTCCCAGACCTTTACAGCACGGCCATGACGGCCCTTATTCTGGCCAATGCGAAAGCCTTCCGGGTTGTAACCGTTAGCACCGAAGGGTGAGGTGCCGCCCGTGCCAATCCACTTGTTTCCGCCCTGGTGACGCTCCTTCTGCTCTTCCATGCGTTTCTTGAAGGTGTCGATCAGTTCTTCCAGCCCGCCAAGGGAATCGATTTTCGCCTTGTCTTCTTCAGACAGCTGTTTTTCGAATTCCGCGCGCAGCCAATCGTCCGGGATTAACGCCTGCATCAGGTCATCGAGGTTTTCTATGCCCTCGAAGTAGGCCTGGAACGCCCGGTCGAACTTATCGAAATGGCGCTCGTCCTTGACCAGACATACACGGGCCAGGTAGTAGAACTCTTCCATATTCGCAAAGGCGAGCCTGTTCTGCAGGGCTTCAAGCAAATCGAGGAGTTCGCGCAGGCTGGCGGGCACCTTGGCTCGCCGGACTTCGAGAAAGAAATCAATCAACATAGGGTGCTGCTCTTGCCGAATTTCAGCTGCGACGACGGGCCATAAAGGCCAGCTTCTGCAACAGGTGGACATCCTGCTCGTTCTTCACCAGTGCGCCATAGAGCGGCGGCAAGGCGGAACTGGTGTCCTTTTCCTGCAGCATTTTGGCAGACAGTTCATCCGCCATCAGCAGTTTGAGCCAATCAATCAGTTCCGAAGTGGACGGCTTCTTCTTGAGCCCTGGCACCTTGCGAACGTCGAAGAACACTTCCAACGCATCGCGAACCACCTGCTGCTGCAGACCCGGGAAGTGCACGTCCACAATGCTCTTCATGGTGTCGTGGTCCGGGAAGCTGATGTAGTGGAAGAAACAGCGGCGCAGGAAAGCGTCCGGCAGCTCCTTTTCGTTGTTACTGGTGATCACGATGATTGGACGATGCTTGGCACGCACAGACTGCTGGGTCTCGTAGACGAAGAATTCCATGCGATCGAGTTCCAGCAGAAGATCGTTCGGGAACTCGATATCCGCCTTGTCGATCTCATCGATCAGCAGTACCACCTGCTCCTCGGATTCGAAGGCTTCCCACAGCTTGCCCTTGACGATGTAGTTGCTGATGTCCTTGACCTTCTCGTCACCGAGCTGGGAATCCCGCAAACGCGAGACCGCATCGTATTCGTACAGTCCCTGTTGAGCCTTGGTGGTGGATTTGATGTGCCAGGGAATCAGGCGCAGGCCCAGGGACGCAGCCATTTCCTCGGCCAGGAGGGTTTTACCAGTGCCGGGCTCGCCCTTGATCAGTAGCGGGCGTTGCAGCGTTATGGCTGCGTTGACTGCCATCTGCAGGTCATCAGTGGCTACGTATTTCTCGGTACCGGTAAACTTCATGCTGATAGTGTCCTGTTCAATTAGCGGTAAAACGTCTGTTTGAAAATAGACTCAGAGTATAGAGAACCGAAGCCGTTCTGATAAGAGCCCTGTTCGATTAACCGCCGATTACCGATCCTTTCCCCCATCCTTGTCATCCTCTTCAGGTTCATCGTCGTCGAAGGGATCGCTCTCCTCATCCGTGGCTGGCAAATCGTCGAACTCGGAGAGATCAAAGTCCTCCAGCCCGAATTCGTCTTCACCATCCTCCACCTCCGCATCAGCAACGGGAATATCGTCCTCGGGCAACGCTTCGTCTTGCGGAAGTTCCGGCACTTCTTCAGGTTCCGGTTCCGGCACCTGTTCTGGCTCGGGTATCTCTTCAGGTAGGTCTTCAGGCGCCTGTTCCGGTTCGAGTTCAGCGATAACCTCTTCCTCCGGAGACTCCTCTGCGACCAGAGGCGGTTCCTCGTCGTTGTCCGCATCCTGTTCCTGCGCAGGTTTTCGGCGCTTCACCAACAGCCATACCACCCCGGCAACAACCACGACACCGAAGGTGCCGGCTGCGGCCCATACCCAGAACGGAATGCCGCTGGCCGGCCCCTCAACGGTGGCCGGCATTTCCGGTTCCGCCTCTGCCTTGTCGACAGGCTGTTCCTCAAGCGGCTTAGGTTCCGGGTTCTCAACCTGACTGATATCGATCGGCCCTGAGCCGGACACAGGCGGCTCAATTTCGGGAGCAGGTGAGGCCTCTGGAAATTCTTCCTCAATCACCGGGGGCTCGTCAGCAGCGACATATCGGGTGACGGTACTGAAGCGCCGGGAAAACGTCTGGCCATCCGCTACAACGCTGAGTTGGTATTCTCCGGCACCGGGCAGGCGTGTAATGGCGTCGGTATAAATCCCGTCCTGCGGTGGCTGATCCGGCGACAACACCTTGTTGCCACTACGCCCATCTTCTGAGGTTAACGCCACACTGACATCGATAACTCCCAGGAAGTCCGGGTTTTCGATTTTCCGGTCTTCCTCAAAGAAGGCCACCTGGAGGGATATTGGTTCGTTTTCCGTGAACGTTGGCGGGACCGGGCTCACAACCATCCGTAAATCGCTGACGACAGTGACCCGGCTTCCCTCACCCAATTCGCCAATAATCTTCCAGTCACCGGCTTCGGGACTGGTGACAGTAACCAGGTCGTATTCCGTTTCGCGTACCCAACGCATCCCCTCGGTGGCAGACTCCGGCCCCGCCTTGATGCCGCCCGGACTGACCAATTCAAGCGTTCGGTTGGCGGCGGGCTCATCATCCGCGCGAAAAATCAGCGCGGTGAATTCCTCTACGCCTCCGTCCACCTGAAAGCCGTTGTCCTCAATGGGAACCTGTTGCTGCGGTACGGCGGTATTCAGCGCCTCAAGAAAAGCCAGAGTCAGTGCATCAGCGGACGACGCCAGGGCATAGCGGCCCCCGGTGCGTTCCGCAAGGCTCTTCAAAAGAGCAAGGTCTGCCTCCTCGGACAACGCGACGGTATGAAGGGTGGCACCACGGCGGCTCAACTCGTCCAGCAACGCCCCCAGAATCCTCTCGCGCTCGCGATCATTGGCATTCTCATTGTCGGAGATATCCACTTTGCCATCGGTGAGTAGAATGAAGTCCGTATTGTCGAGACTGTCCGCACCCAACAGGTAATCATCACTGGCAACCTGAATCGCCTCTCCCAGATTGGTCCGAAGGGCGACTGAATTGATCTCGTCCGACCGCTCGACCGCCAGCCCCCGCCAGTCGTCAGTAACTTTGCCATGGGGCACCAGCATGTTGACGTACTGACCAAAGGTCCAAACTCCGGCATTGGCTTGCGCTGGCAGCATGCGCGCCAACAGCCGCACAGCCGGACGGCGCAGGTTGTTCGGGTCGTTGGTTTTCATGGAGCCGGAGATGTCGACAATGATGCGGACATCGGCGCTGTCGGGCAGTTCCAGGGTTGGCGCCTGCTGCGCAAGCGCTGTAAGAGGAAGGATAAGAAAGACGGCAAACAGGCGGCTCATGAGTCGCATCAGGGCAGCTCCGTGCGGGATGTCGATTGTGGGAAATCTCAGCGTTTAACCAGTCGGTATCTGACGAGGTCGAGAACCCACACCAACACCATCACCAGGGATGCAATGCCCAGATTCATGAACGCGCGGCCCGCGTTGGCAGCGTCACCCAGTATGGTTTCGTAGCCGCCGTGCAACCAGGCTGGCATCCACCAGCCAGCCACCTCACCGGACTCGACCGGGGTCAGCAGGATGACAATCAACGCGGCCTGCAACAGGGTGCGGATGGCATAAACCGGAATCACCCGGAACAGGCGGGATATGGTGTAGAAAAACACCACAAAGGCAACGGCGTACAAGGCCCAGAATATTCCATAAGCAAGGTTTGTTTCTGCGTCTATCATCAAAGGATCCAGTGAATTATGTGTTCTTCCCAATCGTCTTCCGGCACATCAGCTTCCGAGATCACACGGTTACGCACCGAGATACCCGCGTCATGAACCGAATCGGGGTCACCCGACCGTAGCGGGTGCCAGTCTGCCAGCGCACGGCCTTCCGCCAGTGTACGGTAGGCACAGGTGTATGGCAGCCAATGGTAGTCGTTCAGCGTATCCGGTGTCAGCACCGTGCATGCCGGCACTTTCTGCAAGCGCTCGGAATACACGCTGCACTGGCAGGTTTCCTGCTCCATGTAACGACATACCAGCTCAGTGTAGTAGACATCGCCGGTGTCTTCGTCTTCCAGCTTGGCCAGACAGCATTTGCCGCAGCCGTCACACAGGGACTCCCATTCCCTGGTGGTCATCTCGTGAAGACGTTTACGCTGCCAGAACGGAATCTCTGCGATCATTCCCCGCCGGGCTCCGGTTTACGGCGAAAGTCTACGACATAGCCACTGGATTCCTCAGGCATCTGCAGAAAGAAATCCTTGTCTGCAATAGCCTCCAGAACCTGCTTGCCAGACGTTCGGGCCAGTTTCCGATCCGGGGTCATGACCAGGTCCATGGCGTGTATTGGCTGGCCGAATATGCCCCGCAAGCTATCCGGCAGGTCATCCCAGGCCTGGCCCCGTCGAATATAGATGTACGTGTCCGGCTTCTTACTGCTGCGAAACACCGACACAAAGGTTTTTTCGGTCATGATTTCAGTAGTTCCTCAATCTGTTCCTGCACCGGTGCCAGGATGTCACGGCGCCAGCCCTCGTCAAACAGCCCGGCAGTCAGCTTTCGCTGTTGCACAACAGCCTCAAGACGCTTGCGAGGCGCCAGCAGCTCCACCGGCACATCCCGCTCCTCTGCCGCTTTCACCATGAGGCGTTTGAGCTGTTTATAGAACATCTGGTCCTGGCGGCTCAGGGGAGCGGCGATAACGTCGATGCCGGAATTGTCCGCAGTCGATGCCTCCGCAACCTTATTGATAATCGTATCCCCGTAGCGCCTGACTACGGCCGGAGGCAAGCCCTGGATATTCGATAGCTCAGGTACGGACTGTGGCAGTCTCTGGGCGATGGCAATCAGCAGCGCATCGGCCACAACCCGGTTGCGAGGCCTATTCCGGAGGCGTGACTCATTTTCCCGCCAACACACCAGGATTTTCAGCACACCCTGCTGTTGGCGGCTCAATGTCCAGCCGCCTCGCAGTTTCAGGTAGTGGTTGTCAGGGTTGTCCTGGGCCGCCAATTCTTTTGAAAATCGCGTGGATTCGTCAACCAGAGCCGCTTCAAGGCCCCGCTCCTGCAACCGGCTCATTACCCAGTGATACAAGGGAACCAGGAAGCGAACATCGTCCAGAGCGTAGCGTTCCTGAGCCGCGGAAAGCGGGCGTGAGACCCAATCTGATCGCGTCGCCGATTTATCCAGTGACTCACCGAAGAGGGTTTCGACCAGCCGGGCATAACCGACGGAAAAGCCGGCGCCAGCCAGCGCAGCACCAATCTGAAGGTCGACAACGCCCTCCGGTTCCAACTGCAACCAGTGCCGGAACAGCTCAAGGTCTTCGCTCATGGCGTATAGCAGTTTTGGAGTGCCCGGGTCGGTAAGCGCATTGCGAAAGCCCTCAGAAGCCTCTGCAACCGCAGGGTCCACCAGGCAGAACCGCTGCCCCAACCCTAACTGGACCAGGCCTGGAATCGGAAAGAAGGTGTTTACGCGCTCGAACTCGGTATCCAATGCAAGCGGTTCGCCCTGCCCTTCGGCAAGCCAGCGGTCCAGATCGTCCGGCTCCCGAATCCAGGTAACCGTGTCGGGAGCCGCAGGAACGGAAGCGGCCGGGGTGTTGGAATCCATATAATAATCCCGGTCAGGTTTATTCAGTCAGAGGTTTTCGGCCACGGAAGGCGTGGGTCAGGGTGAATCCGTCAACATAACCCAGTTCGCCCCCCACCGGGATACCATGGGCAAGACGGGTAATCAGGATATTGCGGCCATCCAGCCTGTCGGCAATGTAGTGGGCAGTCGCCTCACCTTCCACGGTTGGGTTAGTCGCAAGGATCAGCTCTGTAACCCCTTCTGCGTGGATGCGTTGCAGCAGCCGCTCGATACCGATTTCCTCGGGGCCCACGCCGTCGATGGGCGACAAGTGCCCCATCAGCACGAAATAACTGCCGCGGTAATCGCCCGCCTGCTCGATGGCAAGGAGGTCGGAGGGGCTTTCCACCACGCAGAGCGTACCAGTACGTCGCTCGGGGTTTTCGCAGATATTGCAGGTAGGCGTATCGGCGAAGTTCTGGCAGCTTTCGCAGCGGCGCACACCGGTCATGGCGCGATCCAGTGCATCGGAAAGCCGCGAGCCTCCGGAGCGGCCGCGCTCCAGCAGGTGGAAGGCCATACGCTGGGCCGTTTTCTGACCGACGCCAGGCAGACAGCGGAGAGACTCCACCAGTTCGTCTACCAACGGACTAAAAGCCATCAGCTATCCTCAATCAGAACGGCATCTTGAAGCCCGGAGGCATACCCATACCGGACATCATGCCGGACATTTTGTCTTTCTGGTTCTCCTCAACACGGCGCACGGCATCGTTGATAGCAGCCGCCAGCAGGTCTTCCAGAATTTCCTTGTCTTCGCTCAGCAGGGACGGATCAATATCCACTTTCCGCACGTCATGGCGGCCGTTCATGGTCACCTTGACCAGGCCCGCGCCGGCTTCGCCGGTAATCTCGGCCTTGGCGGCCTCTTCCTGGGCCTTCTTCATTTCTTCCTGCATCTGCTGGGCCTTTTTCATCAGGTCGCCCATATTGTTCATCACGCTCACCTTTTACAGAATTGCCTTAGAGAGTTGCCACCATGTGGCTCCAACCGCAGCCCTTAGCCGGACTTTGCCTGATTCGGCGGCCGGATACTGTTTTCGACGACCCGAGCCTCAAATCGTTCAACAATCGACTGCACTGCGGGGTCATTGCGAATTGAGTCTTCCGCCGCCTTCTGGCGCGCCTGTCGTTGGCGCTCTTCCCAGGCGGCCGGCGTTTTGCCGCCCGCATCGCCCTGTTCCACACGCAAAGTTATGGTGGCACCAAACCGATTCCTCAACGCCTCAAGAATTTTTTCTTCATGACGGGCGTTCAGCAACCGCGCGTGACCTTCATCGATGGTCAGCACGATTTCATCGCCGTTGCGGGTCATGGCCGCGTTACTGGCAAGGTTACCCGGCATGCCCACAATGCCCAGGCTGCGGAAATCACGCTCCCAGGCAAATTCGCCGTTATCCACGAGTTCTTCAACCGGTTCATCTGGCCCTGTCGACTCTTTCGGCTCTTCGGGCTTTGCGGGCTCAGCCTGCGATGCTTCGACCTTGGGCTCTTCAATGTATTCCGGCTCAGGCGCCACGGGTTCGGGATCATAATCCTCAGCGCTGGCAGCTTCGGCCGCTGCAGACTCAGCCGCCTCATCCAGACTTGCCAGCCAGGCAGCATCAGGCTCCTCTGGCGCGGGCGCGGGTTGGGATTCCAGTACGGGCTCCTGATCTTCCGGTTGAGGTGCCGGCTCAGGCTCCGGTGCCGCAAGCCGCTCTGGCTCTGGTTGAGGTGCTTGTTCAGAACCAACAGCCGCTGTTTCTTTCTCCGCCGCTGCAGGGCCAGGCTCAGGGTCATCCCGGGACTCCTGCCCTGACGATGACGCCCCGGAGGCCACTACTGGAGGATCACGGCGGTCGGTGCCAGGCCGGAAGGCCAGCATTCGCAGCAGCGTCATCTCAAACCCCATGCGGGCATCAGGAGTGACCGCCAGGTCCTTTCGGCCCATCAACGCGGCCTGGTAGAAGAGCTGCGCGTCTTCCGCGCTCAGCCGTCGTGCCAGGGACTCCACCTGCGCGGCGTCCCCAAGGGCATTATCGACACTGCCCGGTACTACCTGCTCCATCGTCACCCGATGGAACAGCGACAACAGGTCCGCCAGGATCACGCTGTAATCCGGCGCAAAATCGGAAATACGATTGATCTCGGACAGCAGCGCAGGCCCATCGTCCTCCACCAGAGCGTTCACCAGGTTCTCGATATCGCTTTGATCAATCGTGCCAAGCATGTTGCTGACATCACTGCCGCTGAGCGTCTGATTGCCGAAGGCAATGGCCTGGTCTGTCAGGCTCAGCGCGTCCCGCATACTGCCATCCGCGGCACGTGCCAATAGCCACAGCGCCGGTTCCTCGAAAGGAATGCCTTCCTGGGTCAGCACGTGGCGCAGGTGCCCGGCAATGTGTTCTGGCGTCATCCGCTTGAGGTTGAACTGCAGGCAACGGGACAACACGGTAACTGGTAGCTTCTGGGGATCCGTTGTCGCCAGCAGGAACTTGACGTGCTCCGGGGGTTCTTCAAGAGTCTTGAGGAAGGCGTTAAAGGACTGATTGGTCAGCATATGCACCTCGTCAATGAGGTACACCTTGAAGCGGCCACGGGTTGGCGAGTACTGAACGTTATCGGTGAGTTCCCGCATATCGTCCACGCCGGTGCGGGAGGCCGCATCGATTTCAATCAGATCAACAAACCGCCCTTCCTGAATTTCCTGGCAACTGGAGCAGGTTCCACACGGTGTGGCGGTAACGCCGGTCTCGCAGTTCAGGCATCGGGCCAGCAGGCGGCCAATGGTGGTTTTGCCCACGCCCCGGGTGCCGGTAAACAGATAGGCATGGTGCAGCCGTTGGTTATCCAGGGCGTGAATCAGTGCCTGGAGCACATGCTCCTGGCCGACCATATCTTCGAATGTCCGGGGGCGCCACTTGCGGGCAAGTACCTGGTAGCTCATGTTCTGCCAACTGCCGTTAAAAATGGGTTTAACCATAGCACGGTCAGGGTGTTAGAAGAAGCCAACAAGAAGCAATCGGAGAGGGATAATCGTGGACGTAAAAACGGGAAATCTGGGGGTGACTCCACCAGCGACACTCCGGCACACAAGTCCACCGCTTCGGCTGCTCCCTTCCGGGCCTGACCGGGTTCACGGTTTATCGTTGCGGAGGCACCAATGGAGCCACCATAACGGGCTTTGGGGTGAAATCCCTCAAAGCGGCGCGCATATTAGCAAAAGGGTTCCGGCACTACAATGGCAGCGGCACTTCATCGCATCGAAACCAGCAGGCGATGCTGTAACGGGTACGGTGGGCCGGCAACACCTCATGGGGAATCTCTTCGCTCATGAACAGCGCCATCCGCCCTGCCAGTGGCAATACAACGCCACATACCTCGTTCTCGTTTTCACGATTGAAAATCTGCAACGCGCCGCCGTCGACTTCCTGCCAATCTTCATTGAGGTACAGCACCAGGCTGACAACCCGCGACGCCCTGCCCTGGAAGCTATCCACATGGCGGCGGTAGAAGTCACCGCTGTGATAGGTTGCGTAGTGTGCCTCAAACCGTTTCAGCCCCAGAAACAGGCGCTCATTCAACCCCAGCCTGACCGACTCGAAGAATTCGAACAGCGCCGCCTGAACCGGCGTCACCCCTTGCAGCCATGCAATCTTGTCTCGCCTTACCGATCTGTCCTGGAGCAAGTCCTGGCCACGCCCCACACCCGCCTTACGCAGTGCCTCGGTCCGGTCCAATATCCGAACTTCATTGCGAAGACCACTTAAAAGGGACGGGGTTAACAGCAAAGACACATCCTGGCTCATCCAGCCATGTTCCGTGAGACCATCGGCCAAGTCATCAAGCCACTGACCGCTTCCCGGCGCCGAAAGATCGACTCCAGCCTGGCAAGACTCGGGAACTGAGGCAGCAATCTGGTCAATCATTCATCAAACTCCGACGGGGACGGCCGATTTTATGATGGTTTCTCGCCGTAGGGACAGTTTTAATTTACCCTGAGCATAAGGACATGCCGTAACTCCGGCTGAACCTCAGACAGACAGACTATTGACCACCCAGAACGCTGTAACGAGGCACTACGTGACACTAAAACCCGGGCACTGGTCGTTCACCCGATGGGCAACCGTCGGGCAACTGGAAGCCATGGAGGTACATCACCCCTTGTTCCGCGCCCGCCTTTTTCTGCAGGGCGCTCACCTGACCCATTTTGCCGCCCGCGACGAGCCAAACTGGCTGTGGATGAGCGACACCGCGCGTTTTGAACCCGGCGTAGCCATCCGTGGTGGGATCCCCATATGCTGGCCCTGGTTTGGGGCGCCCGAGAAAAATCCCCCGGAAGTTCGCCGCAGGCTACTGACCACCAGCTCCCACGGGTTTGCCCGCACGGCTGTGTGGAAGCTGGAGGATGTAAGGGAAACCGCGCACGATGTGGAGATCAGCCTGTCTCTGGACGCAAACAGTGACTTTTCCGATGCCTGGGACGGCCGCGCCCGGTTACTGATGACCTTCCACTTCTCGGCAGACGGCTGCCAACTGGCGTTGACCACCACCAATGCGGGGTCTGAGCCGCTGGCCTTTACCCAGGCACTTCACACCTATCTTCCGACCCCGGACATTTCCAAAACCCTGGTCAGAGGCCTCGAAAACTGCGGATATGTAGACTCCCTGAAAGACTGGAGCTACCACACGCAGCAAGGGCCAGTGAGCTTCGAAGGTGAAACCGACCGCATCTACGAAAGCGGTGACTCGCTGATCGTTGAAACTCCGTCCGGGAACCGACGCATCGCCGCCATTGGCAGCGACTCTACCGTTGTCTGGAATCCGGGGCCGGAGAAGGCGGCACGTCTATCGGATTTTCCTGACGTTGGCTGGCAGTCCATGCTGTGCGTTGAAAGTGCCAATGCCCTTGGCGATTACCGCGTGCTGAATGCAGGCCAGAGTCATACCCTTGGCGTTATAATAGGAAGAGAGTAAAAACCACATGGGTCTAGCATCGATTCTGAAGTCCCGACTGATCCCGGCGGAGCTGGACAACCACATTAATCGCATCCGCAAGCCGATTGGCTCGTTGGGGTACGATCCCTGGGGCTATAACAACGAAGTGATGAAGTATGGCTTCTCACTCACCCGCCAGATCTACGAAAAGTATTTTCGGGTCAAAGCCACCGGTGTTGAAAAGATTCCCTCAGAGGGGCCGGTGCTGATCGTTCCCAATCACAGTGGGCAGTTGCCGATTGATGGCCTTTTGATTGCCTACGCCCTCGCCTCCCGCGAGAAAAATCCCCGAATCCCCCGGGCGATGATCGAACGTTTTTTCCCAACCGTTCCCTACCTCGGCAATTTACTGAACGAGTTTGGTGCGGTTCTGGGCGACCCCACCAATTGTGCCAAGATGCTGGCCAACGGCGAGGCCGTGATTGTATTCCCCGAAGGCATTCGTGGGTCCGGCAAGCTGTATCGGGATCGATATCAGCTCAAGCGGTTCGGCAACGGTTTCATGCACCTGGCCATGAAGTACAACGCGCCCATTGTGCCGGTGGGCGTGGTTGGGTGCGAGGAAACCATTCCCGCCATCGCCAACATCAAACCACTGGCTCAATGGCTGGGTATTCCTTACGCACCGCTGGCTATGCCGCTCGTCTTGCCGGCAAAGGTCCACCTGAACTTCGGCGACCCAATGGTGTTTGATGACCTGGAAATCCCCGAAGAACAGGTGACGGAGCGGGTGGAACAAGTGAAGGCAGCGATCAGTGAATTGATCGACACCGGACTGAGCGAAAGGAAAAGGCTGTTCTGATGGTTGAAAAACGCAGACCCCAGATTCTTGTGACGGGTGCAGCCGGTGCCTTGGCCCAACAGGTGATCAGCCGCCTGCGGGATACCTGCAATCTCGTTGCCGTGGATTTCCGTGAACAGGTCTATCTGGGCGACGATATCCCCAGTTACTGCATTGACTTCAACAAGCGCTCCTTCGAGGACCTTTTCCGGCGCTACCAGTTTGACGGCGTTATCCACCTCGGTCGCATCATGTCGAGTCAGCTGACCCGAATGCGTCGCTACAACGCCAACGTGCTCGGCACCCAGAAACTGCTGGACCTAAGCCACAAATACAACATCAAAAGGGTGGTGGTCCTGTCCACCTTTCACGTCTATGGCGCGGTAGCCTACAACCCGGCCCTGATTGATGAGGAAGCACCGCTAAAAAGCGCTGGGCTTAGCGCGGACCTGATCGATTCCGTGGAATTGGAAAACCTGGCCAACATCTACCTCTGGCGCTACCCGGACCTGAATATCACCATTCTGCGACCCTGCAACATCGTCGGCCCGGGCGTGCGCAACTCCATCAGCACCCTGCTGGGCATGGAGCGGGCACCTGTTCTGGCCGGCTTTTCACCGATGATGCAGTTTATCCATATTGATGACATGGCCGATGCCATCGTGCTCACCTACAACAAACCCCAGAGGGGCATTTTCAACGTGGCACCGGAAGACTGGGTCGCCTATCAGCACGCCCTGAAGCTCTGCGGCTGTAAGCGAATTCCGATTCCATCGGTTCCGCCATTGCTGCCGAGGCTGATACTCCGCACACTGAATCTACGAAGTTTTCCATCGTATCTGATGCACTTTTTCAAGTATCCTGTCGTGATTGATGGCAGGGCGTTCGCACGGGAGTTCAAATTCACCCAAAGGCGGCCGCTGAAAGAAATATTCCGGTTCTACCGCGAGAACAAAAAACCGGTGTAAACACTGGCGCATAACGCAGGACGCGAGCCATGCTGAATGATTTCAGCCTGATCAGTCATTCCGCTGCAGCCATAGCCTATGGGCTGCTGGGGTTGGCTATTGCTACACGATACTTTCGGCGGGATATCGACCGCTCACTCGTACTGGCCTCTTTCGTTACCCTGATTTGGGCCGGGTCGCTAATCACCCAGAGCCTATGGGGAACACCCGGCTTCTTCATCCGTTATACGCTCGAGCTGTTGCGGGACGCGGCCTGGATTATAGTGCTTTTCGCCCTGCTACGGGATTCCTTCCGCACCGCTAACCTGGTGGGTCGCCTTCGTCGTATTCTGGCAACCGCCACGGTTACCCTGGTCGTCCTGCTGCTCGGTTCCGGGGCAATGGAATACGCCTTCGGATTCACCATTCTCGACGGTAAAACCAAAGTGGTTGGCCAGATCGCCCTTTCCCTGCTGGGGCTATCGCTGGTTGAACAGATCTGGCGCAACTCGCTGTCGTTCGGCCGCTCCAGCATGAAGTATGTCTGCATCGCAGTGGCCACGCTGTTTGCCTTCGACTTTTTTATGTACGCCGACGCCCTGCTGTTTGGCCAGGTAGCAGACTCGTTCTGGAATGCCAGGGGCCTGGTGAACGCAGTGCTGGTGCCTCTGTTTGCCGTCAACGTCATCAATACCCGCAAACAGCCGGTGGATTTTCAGTTATCCCGCTCGGCGGTATTCCATGCAGGAACCCTGCTTCTGGCCGGTGCCTACCTCCTGTTTCTGGCGCTGGGCGGCTACTACGTAAAAACCCTCGGCGGTGATTGGGGAGAGGCCCTTCAAGTACTTTTCCTCACTATTGCCCTGGTATTTCTTACCACTCTGCTAACGTCGCGTCGCATCAGATCCCGGCTGATGGTATTCATCAGTCAGAATTTTTTCGACTACAAGTACGATTACCGGGAAGAATGGCTGAAAATGACCCGCGAAATGGCGGACCTCAGCGAATACCCGCCACTGCCAGAACGGGTGGTCCGCATTCTCACCAGCCTGGTGGAAAGCAACGCTGGCGCCCTGTGGATCAGGGAAGATCAAGGGGACTACCTGCTCAAAACCGCTGTGAACCTTGTGACGCCGAAATACACCACCATTGACGCTAACTCAGAACTGGTCCAGTTTTTGGATGAACGTGAGTGGATTATTGACCTTCGCGAATACCAGCGCGATCCGGTTGCCTACAACTTGCTGGAAATTCCCGACCCCATCTCGAAGATTCCCGACGGCTGGCTGGTCATTCCCCTGTATCTCAGCAACAACCTCTATGGCATCGCCCTGATCGGCCCCCCTTACGCCCGGGTGGAGCTAAACTGGGAAAACTTCGATCTGATCAAGGTCGTCGCCCGGCAAACCTGTAACCTGCTGGCGCAGGCCGATGCACAGAACCGGCTCTCACGAGCCATGCAGTTCGAAGCCGTCAGCAAGGCTTCGGCCTTTATGGTCCACGACCTGAAAACGCTGATTGCACAACTCTCGTTGCTGGTGAAAAACGCTCCCAGGCACCGGGAGAACCCCGCCTTTATAGACGACATGATCAACACCACCGACCACGCAGTTCGTAAAATGTCCAACCTGGTGGACCATATCCGCAAGCCGGCTGACGAGACCTTGGTGACCGAAGTGGTAGAACTCAACGAGGTTATCACGCACCTGGCAGAACATTATTCACGCCACCAACCAGCACCTCGGGTGGCGGGAACTCCCGGAAAGATCCACATTAATGCTGACCGAGAGCAACTCTGCAGCATTCTCGGCCACTTGATACAGAATGCCCAGGACGCCACCCCACCGACCGGCGAGATTACCCTGGCCCTCAAAACCGCCAGTGGCAATGTGGTACTGTTTATTCAGGATACTGGGGCCGGCATGACTGAAGATTTCATCCAGACCCAGCTATTCAAACCCTTTGAAAGCACCAAGGGGCTGACCGGTATGGGTATCGGTGCCTATCAGGCCCGGGAGTATGTACGCAACGTAGGCGGCAATATCGACGTTACCAGTGAACCCGGTCTGGGTTCCTGCTTTTCTATCCGCTTCCCTCTCGCCCGACCTGAACAGGAACAAACATCGGCGAAAATCGAGCCGGAACCGCTGACAAATGACCAGACCGAGCCACAGCAAGGCGCCAAATAACTGACGGAAAACAAATCCATCCAAGCTTATCATTGCAAAGTGTCAATGTTCGGTTAAGAATCAGGGGTGTGAGTTTTCAACACTAGACCATCACAAGACAGAAAGGGATTTGTAGCCGTTGTGAGTAGACGACTCTTGATAGTAGAAGACGATCCGGGTCTGCAAAGCCAAATGCGTTGGTGTTTCAGTGAAGACCTGGAAGTGACTGTTGCTGCTGACCGGGAGTCTGCCCTGGCAGCCCTACGCAGAATTGAGCCCGATGTGATCACCCTGGATCTGGGCTTACCCCCCGATCCCGGTGGAGCGTCAGAAGGCTTTCTGCTATTGGAGGACGTCCTGCGACTGGCCCCCATGACCAAAATCATCGTGGTCACCGGGCGTGAGGATAAAGAAAACGCCGTCAAGGCCATTGGCATGGGGGCAAGCGATTTTTACCAGAAACCCCTGGATGCCGACATCCTGACTTTTGTCGTCAACCGGGCCTTCAGACTGGCAGAACTTGAGCGCGACAACCGTGAACTCGCCCGCCACCGTAACGGCACCAACATCAAGGGTATCGTCGCGGCCAGCCCTCAAATGCTGTCCATCTGCCGCACTCTGGAGAAAGTCGCACCCACGGATGTGACAACACTGATCACCGGCGAGACCGGCACCGGTAAAGAATTATTGGCGCGTGCGCTCCACGACCTGAGCCATCGGTCTGAGAGACCCTTTGCGGCGATCAACTGTGCCGCGATTCCGGAAAATCTTCTGGAAAGCGAACTGTTCGGCTTTGAAAAAGGTTCTTTCACCGGCGCCACCCAGAGCAAAAAAGGCAAAATCGAGAGCGCCAACGGAGGCACTCTGTTCCTGGATGAGATCGGTGACATGCCCATGGCCTTGCAAGCCAAGCTGCTGAGGTTTCTGCAGGAAAGGATGGTTGATCGGGTAGGCGCCGTGAAACCCATCCCGGTGGACGTACGAGTGGTGTGCGCAACCCACCGTGACGTTCAGGAACTCATCACCCAGGGCACCTTCCGCGAGGATCTTTATTATCGCATCAGCGAAATCACTCTCGACGTGCCCGCCCTGCGCGACCGGGAAGGAGACGGACTGGTCATCGCGCAGTCGCTTCTGCAATCTCTCGGCAAACAGATGGACCGCCCCAACCTCGCCTTTACCGAAGACGCCATCAAAGCCATCAAGAGCTATCCATGGCCAGGCAATGTGCGGGAAATGATCAATAAAGTGAAGCGGGCCACCATAATGGCGGACGGCAAACGGGTGACGGCTGCCGACCTGGAGTTGAACTGCGACCGCGAAGGCCCCGAAAGCCAGCTGAACCTGCGGCAGGTACGCGAAAACGCAGAGCGTGCCGCAATTATACAGGCACTTCAGTCCTGCAGTTTCAATATGGCGCAAGCCTCACGCCTACTGGGCATCACCCGGCCAACGCTTTATAACCTGACAGACAAGTACCGGATAGAGGCATCCTCTGAATCGTCGAGTGCCTGAGTAACAGGCAGGGAATCCATAACAATACCCAAAAAGGAAAGGAACAGGGCCATGAAACCAGTGTTAGCAGTACGTGCCACCCTTCTTTCAGTTGCCATCTCGATGACTATCGCCGGCTGCAGCGGCGGCAACGGCGAAGAAATGAGCCAGGAAGATATCCAGTACATCAGCCATCTGGACCAGTCGCGCTTTTTCCAGCGCCAGGGTGAACTCAAAGCCAGCACGCTAGAGGCGCGTAGTGCGATTGACCTGCAGCCCGAGAATATCGATCCCTATTTTCTGATTATTGACAATTTGCTGAAAGCCGGTGATGCGGTCAATGCTGAAAGGCAACTTGACTGGGTCATGGAGCAAATCCCCGAAGAGGAAGTCGGTCCTGCGGTTAACAACCAAGCCAACCTAATGTATGCCGAAGCATACCTGATGCGAAATGAGTATGAGCAGGTTTTGACTGCGTTGGACAGGATTACTTCTCCGGACCGACCAACCGAGACCGAAGCTGCTCTGCTTCGAGGCGAAACTTACCTGGCGTCAAGCCGCCTCGATGAAGCCAGTGCTGCATTCGAAAAAGCCAGAACAATCGACTCAGGTGCGGTTGAATCGGTAATTGGTCTTTCTAAAACTGCTTTCGCCCAGGGCAACAAGAAAAAAGCTCGTGAGCTTTTGGCGGAGGCTGAAGAGATTGATGGCGAGGATACCGAGCTCTGGTTATGGAAAGCCCAGATGGCTCATTCCGAGGAAGATTGGCAGGAAGCAGAAGACGGCTACATCAGGGCGCTTGAGGATATCGGCCAATATGATGTCATGACCCAGCGAAAATACGCGACTATCTCCGCTCTTATTCGCGTATTAAGGGCTCAAGGGAAACAATCCGAGGCCTTTGTCTATGAAGAAATATTGGCCAAATCTGCTCCCGGCACCATCAAGAGCAACCTGATGGCAGCCCAGGAAGCGATGGAAGAAGGTGACCTCACCAACGCAGCGAGGTATCTGGAGGAAGTTCTTGAGCAAGCCCCTGGTCACGAGCAATCTGCCTTGATGCTGGGACTGGTGCGTTTCCGACAAGGCCGCGTTGAGGAGGCCGAGAGACTATTGGCCCCTGTTGCAGAAATGGGCGACTCAGAGGTGGCAGGAAAACTATTGGCAGCCACCCGCCTACAAATGCGCAACCCACAAGGTGCTCAGGACATACTCGATAAACTTGAGGATAAAGATTCGGACCCTGAAACTCTGGCTTTAGTCGCAATAGCATCACTTGCAAGCGGTGATACTGAGGCAGGTGAAGCGCTCATGGAACGATCTCTGGAACTCAATCCCGACAACCTCCAGTTACGATTGCGGTATGCCAACTATTTGAGTCTGGCGGGGAAACATGCACGAGCAATAGACCTAGCAAAGCAGGTGGTAGACAAAGCTCCCGACCTGGATCGAGCGCGGTCCTTTCTTATTCAGGCTCAGGCGCGCTCTAGAGACGTTGCGGCAGCCATTGCAACGGTGTCCGAGTGGATCAAGGATGATCCCGACAATGTCGATGCCCTAGTGATTCGTGGAAACCTGGCGGCTAGTCAGGACAAAATTGAAGAGGCACACGAATACTTCATGCAAGCACTCAGCAAGGATTCTGATGCCCACGAGCCGGTTATTGCACTAGGGAAATTAGCGCTGAATCAAGATAATAGAACCGAGGCACAAAAGCAGTTCCGGAAAGCCGTTGAACTTGCCCCGGACAGCCGGCAAGCCCTTCAGGGGCTGGCTTCAGTGCTGGATCAGGATGAAACAGAGCGATTTATGAGGCAGGTTCTGGAGAAAAATCCCGAGGCCACCGGGCCACGGCTCGTCTTGCTGGAACTGGCACTACGGCAAGATAATGGTCAGGAAGCGGATAAACTTACGGCATCCCTGCTAGAGCGAGACGAGGAAAGTACGCCATCACGGGCGGCGCCTCTCGTCGCAAACATATACAACAATATAGCGGCGAATCTCAGACAGTCGGGAGATTCGGACCGTGCCTCGGCCGTTCTCAATCGAGGCCGAGCTCTTTTCCCGAATAACGAGGAAATTTCCATACAGGCAGCCCAACAAGCCTTTAGTACGGGCAACGTAGATGAAGCTCGGAACATACTCCAAGACGCCAAACAACAGCACCCGGACTCTCCGCGACCTTATCTAATGGAGGCGCGTTATTTTGAGAGTCAGGGACAAAACCAACAGGCTGCCGAGTTCTATCAGTTGGCCATGGACAAACAGCCCAGTGCAGGCATTATCAATGCCTATGCTGCAGTCTTGCAGGGCTCAGGCAAGAACGACGAAGCTCTCTCACTTCTTTATTCAGGCATTGACACCTTCCCCGATAGCCTGCCGCTCCGCCTCAGGCTCGCCCTGCTCCAACAATCTGAGGGCGAGCAGGATAAAGCCAAAGCCAATTACGAGAAATTACTGGATTCAATGCCCAAGAATACTATCGTGCTGAACAACCTTGCCTGGCTATATCACGAATCTGGGGATCAGCGAGCTGTGCCCATGGCCAAAAAAGCCTATGAACTTTCCCCAGATAACGCGGCTATCGTAGACACTTATGGATGGATTATGCTGAAAGCCGGCAACCCTGAGGAAAGCCTGCCCATCCTTAAAAAGGCTCACGAGCTTCAACCTGACTCAGAGGAAATTGCGCTACACCTCGCAGAGGCATACCGCGCTGTTGGCAGGAATGATGATGCAAAACGAATTCTGGAAAAATTTGGTGACCGGGGCTGATGGATCGGGCTTTAACAATGCGGTATCTCTGGTTGGCATCAATTCCGCTGCTGACGCTTGGACTCTGGGCTGAATGGCAGTCATTTGTTCACCTGTGGTACAACTCAATCATATACAACCACGGGTTCCTGGTACTGGGGGGTGTCTTTTTTCTTCTTTACCAAAGAAGAAAGTCCCTCTCTGCCCTGACAATCAACGGCTCGCCGCTGGGTTTGTTTTTACTGGCTGGTGCTACTGCCACGCTGATCCTTTCCCAGGCGGCAGACATTAGAGTATTCCGCCTGATCCTTGCGCCACTGATCATCATCTTCTGGGGATGGTCGATATGGGGAAAGGGATTCGTAACCAGTGCAGGCGGACCAATTCTACTGCTGGTTTTTGCGGTACCCATATGGGACGACTTCTCGCCCCTGCTCCAGCACATCACCGTTTTTTTCAACACAATCCTTCTCCAGGCCTTTGATATTCCAGCCACCATCCATGAGTTTTTCATTATCCTGGATGTGGGTACCTTCCTTGTTGAAAATGGCTGTAGTGGTGTTCGGTACCTGATGGTCGCGCTTTTTCTTGCAGCCTTCTACGGCCAGCTTTATTACCGCTCCAATGCCCGCATTGCTCTTCTGGTTGTGATTGCCGGCTTACTGTCCATGGTGGCGAACTGGATAAGAGTCTTCGGCATCATCGCTGCAGGGCATTATACCAACATGGAAACGTCCCTGATTGAGGACCATGAACTCTTCGGATGGATTATCTTCATCGTCGTTACGCTGGTACCGCTTTTCTTTATCTCAACCAGGCTCGAGCAAACCTCTTCAGACACCGGCGACAAATCCGGCATCAGCAATCCGGAAACCGGACAGGCCCGACCAACGTCACCGTCCATCAAATGGCCCCTGCTGGCCTCCCTGATACTACTCCTGCCGCCACTGGTGCCGGCCGCACTGGATGCCAAAACAGCGCGCGTAGCCAGCTCATGGGAGCCGAGCCTGCCGGTGCCAGAGGCTGACTGGACAGGCCCGCTCAAACACGCCGATATCTGGCACCCGGATTATGTAAAGCCGGACATTGATCTCGGCGGAATCTATGTCTCTGATGACCTGAAACAGGTACAAGTGCAAGTCACAGGGTATCGCCGTCAGGTACAGAACCGGGAACTGATCGGGTATCGAAACCAGCTATTCGATCGAAAAAAATGGAAGCTTGTCTCCAAAACCTCTCATACACGTGACAGTAGCGATTCCGTAAGCACGAAAACCGTCAACGAGACGGTTATCCAGAACAACGCCAACGGCTCTTACGTTATTTTATGGTCGTGGTATCAGATAGGCGAACAGCTCACCAATTCGAGCGTTGAAGTCAAAATTCAGGGAGCGCTTAACAAGCTTCAGGGAGATGCTCGTGGCGCACTATGGGCACTTGCGGGGCGGTGTGAAAGGGTATCGAGTGAAGGCGAAAAACGTCCAGACTGCTCCGGCCAAAGGGCCACCTTCGAACGGTTCCTGAACGGCGCGCACCGCTGACACTCAATCCGGCTAACAAAAAACCCGACGCTCGAACGAACGCCGGGTTTGTGTTCAGGGCCACTACAACCCTTGCAGATAGCCCTTACCGGAATCAGGACTTACGGCGACGCGAAAGCCCCAGACCGGCAAGCCCAAGACCGAGCAGCGCAAGAGTGCCGGGCTCAGGAACCTTGGTGAATACACCTCTGAGTTGGGCCATGTTGTCGGCTCCCTCAGATGTAATCAACTCTTCCATCGTGGGGCCGCCACCTTGACTGAATCCTCGGAGATCAAGTGTATACAACTCTCCGTCAATCTCAAAAGTCTCTGATGACACAAGACTCTCGAAAGAAACGATATCGTCACAGCACCCGTTACCAGAGTTCGGAGTTTCCTCGTGCAGGAAGGTAAACGACAGGGGCGTCGCATACGGATTCTCGTCAACGGAAATGGCCATTGAAATGCTCAGCAACACACTGTCGACACCTGTGCCGGGACTGATCTGATAGTTAAAATGGGTGAAATCACCCAAGTCAAACTCTTCGTTTATGTCCACATCAAATGCAGCAGGTGCGGAACCATCAAAACGATAGCCGCTTTGTGTTGGTTGACCGCCGCCCCAACGCACTTCTTGGCCACCGTCAATATAATTTACGTTGGTTCCACCAACAGCGTCTGACCACACACCAGTTACGCTATCAACGGAAATCACGGGCATTGCAAAGGCAGGTGCAACTAATGAGGCTGCGAACACTCCTCCCAACATCGACATCTTATTCATGGTAGATCCTTCTTCATCATGGTTACTGCGAAAAACACCTCCGACTGAATGCGATATTCATGCCATTAATTTTTAATCACTATTTATCAACTGCTTAAAAGATCAATAATTCAAGAAGATCCCATGGATGTAAAGTTTTTCGACATCTATGTAAAGCTAACGAAACACTATGCTGGTTTTAATTTGCGATATAGACTCGACCCCGGATAAATCGCGAAACGGTCAAGTACGGGATAAAAGAAAGGACTTTGGAAAATGCATATTACTTTTGTAGCACTGATACCTGATGCAGGGCACGTCATTCCCCTACTACGCATTGCTTCGACACTTAGGCTGAAAGATATTGAGTGCCATTTCATCCTGCCGGAAGAGGGCAAGGGCCTGCCTGCAACCCATGGATTCGAGTACGATCTGCTTCCTCCTGTTCTCCCGGCCAATGCGGACTCTCTTCTTAGAAAAATTTCCCGTACAAGCCCACTTTACAGAAAGCTTTTTTTAAATCGGTATTTCGAGACACACTATTTTCAGCCGATTCAGTATAAAGGCTTATCCTCCCTACCCTTGGTCAAAGACATAGTTCAGCAACGCAAACCAGACCTGATCGTTTCCGACGAACACCTGTTAGGCGCTGCGGTACATGACCTCGGTGTCCAAGCAGGCATCCCGGTGTTAATGCACCGAGCATCGGGGTCAAACCAGCAGTGTCAGAACCCACAGCCATACGCTGACGAGCCGTCGCTGCTTGCCAGAAACACTATTCCTTTATTGTCTAGAATTATTGGAAAGTTCTCGGACGCCGTCCAGTCAAAGCTGAACCACAAGCTTTACCGCTCAATCAAGGAAATGAAGATTGAGGTAAACCAGAACTGGGGTGAAATCATCGAAAGAGGCAAGCAGTCAGGCAAGGCAAAGCAGATCTTTACCACTGGCATGGCAACCACTGAACGGCGTCATCTCCACTCAAGAATTACGGTATGCGGCGATGCTCAGGCATTTGGCCCGCTTCCTCCCCTGATGGCCGGAGACATATCCACGGAAGACCGGGCCTGGCTCGAAATGCAGCCCGATAAACCTGTCATTCTGGTGAGCCTTGGATCTATGGTGACCATAACCAACAAGCTCTCCCGTTGCCTGATAAAGGGAGCCAAAGAAAACCATTGCCGAATTCTCTGGGTTTCACGGACAGACCCAATACCGGAACACTTCAAGGATGACAATGACATACGGTGGATTTCCTGGGGCCCACAACCAATGCTACTGGCAGACCGGAGCATACGTGGGTTTGTTTCACATGCAGGGTCAGGAGCAGTGCAGGAGGCATTCTGGTTTGGAAAACCAATGCTGTGTATCCCCCAGATCTGGGACCAACCCTACAATGCCTGGGTAGTTGAAAGTTTGGGCGCAGGGAGAATTATCAATAAAAATCAATTTTCTGTTGAGCAAGTATCCCGATATCTCGGTGACATCCTGCACGATAAGTCGATAAAGGAAACTATGGACAGCCACTCCCGGGACATCCGGGAGCTGGATAGTGGCATGAAGGTCTTTGAGTATATTCTGGCAGCACTTCAGGACTATAAACGGGAATAGGTCCTGTTGATGTCATTTACCGCTTCCAGAAGCGCCTGTTTTTTTGACTCGATGATCTGTGGCTGACTAAGCAGCGGTTCCATAGTGTCTATGACCCGCCTCAGGTTACGTTTCAAGACCTGTCCCTTGCCGCGTTTATATAACCGCTGCACCATTGTTGTCGGCTGACTCCCTTCCCTGCTATCCCAGCATCGTGGCGACAGAGAATGGACCATTCCACTGTTTAGCCCCATAGCGTCCATCCAGTCACGCCATTTAAACTCATGGAACTCATGTAAGCTTACGGGAATCCAGGGCACCCTCATCGTATCCGCAAGAATTGCTCCATGCATCGCTTCTGTAACAACGAAAGGAGCGCTTGCCACCGTGCTGATAAACTCATCAGCATTGCAACTCGGGCTCAGGTAATCCATATCAAGCCTATCGGCAATTGCTGCCAGCAGTCGTCCCGTTGAGAGATGGGAGTTGACGTGCGGTATAAAAACGGCCCTTGAGCATTTTTTCGTAGGTTTAGCATAAAGCTCCGAAAGCAGGATGGCACCATCGGCTATGGCTCTTTCTAGCCCAACCCCAAGCGCCTTGGCCGAACCCGGCCCCCGGACACAGGCAACATCCCAAGTGTCATCAAGTTTTGTTTCGAGCTTCCCATACCCCACCCCAGAACTGAAAATCACTTTTCTGGCATAGTGTTTATTACTTTTTATGCTCTTGTCGTTCAGTATGGTGCCGATGCCGAACAGTGCAATTTCATCGGACGAGAGAATATCTTTGTTGAAAAACCTGCTCATCAGAGCCGGATTTATGTCATCACCGAAATTTCTAACACCCGTTCTTTCCATGAATTTATCAAAATAAACCAAGGCCACGTACGTCGCTCCTTAACGCTTTTAACCGGGAATCTGCAGCCTCGCTCGAACATGGAACAGACCACACTATTCAATTATAGTAACTTGAGGTTGCGTATAATCACTCGCAAGCCCCTCCGTGTCCACAGCTCGTATCTGGAATCCCCATGCGCCGGCTGAGAGGTCGCTGACGACATAGGACCGCGTCTCGTCAGACTCTATTCTGATCGGCTCTACAGCTTTTGTCACTGGCTCCAGCTTTATGGCATCTGCAATTACGTAGCCATCAGCATCATTCGCCAATAACACGGTTACCTGGCTGGAACCGGGGATAAACGATCCCAAGTCCTGCCATGTGCCACCACCGGAGGTCTGATCTACAGTGAACCGACTTTCAACGAGATTGCCGGCTACCATTTCATACTGAACAAGATAGGTCGCGTTTGTAGCGCGATTCGTGTGAGACGTCCAGTTGGCTGACAATCGGTACTCAGTCCCGGGTGAGAGGTCATTAACCGACCAACTTGCAAAGCTATCACCTGTTCCTTCGGGCATAGCCACATAATTCTGACCCACATAGCCTTCCGTTACACCCGAAGTGCCCACATCAGGCCCATAAACCACAAAGCCCGACGACTCGTTATCGGACACTATTCCAGTATTACTGTCATCCACTACCTTGGTGTATTTCAACTCGTAATAATCAATTTCTTCCGGGGCGAGCTCGCTGCCGTCAGTTCGCGCCAAAGGCGCATCCCAGGTCAGCAAAACCGTATTCGCCGCCAATACACTTGTGGCCTCTGTAGGGTCTGTACCCGCCAGATATTCCTGGTAGTTCGTATAACCATCTCCGTCGCCATCCAGGCCTCCATCAGGCACTGTCGGATCCAGACCGGCGTCGTTTTCGTACCCGTCAGGTACGCCGTCACCGTCAGTGTCGGCGCTCAACGGGGCCGTCATCCCCAAAGATTCCTGAAGATTGGTCAGTCCATCGCCGTCGGGATCCTGATCAGCATCCAATGCATTGGTAGGGTCAAGACCGTGCTCAAGCTCCCACGCATCAAGCATGCTGTCATTATCTGCGTCCACAGAGGGAGTTCCGGCAGCCTCTTTAAAAAGGACCGCATCGGCTATGACATAGCCGTCTGCATCATCGGAAACAGTAACGCGGCTGGTGAGCGATGACATTCGAAAGGTCCCAAGCTTGAACCACTCTCCGCCAAAACTCCTCTGGTCAACCTCGACTGTCGTGGTGGTCAGAAAGTCCTGATCATCCAGGTGATGCACAACGTATTTAACGTTAGAGCCGCGGTTGCCGTGCGCCGTCCACCTGGAATACACATCAAGCCGCTTTATAATGTTCAGGTTCCAGGTAGCCGTCTTTTCGCCGGTACCCGCTTCACTCGCAAAGTAGGCCTCTCCGATGTAACCGCTCGATACCGACGACTTCTTCCACACTCCATCGGTGTAAAAACCAGGGTTGGTATTATCGATAATGTACTCGGCTTCAATGCCGGCCGCTGGCGCTGGTAGCTCGTCGACATCAAATTTTGGCTTGAGGCTGCTACAGCCGGCGGCCACGCTACCTGAAGCACCTACCAAAACCAGTAATTTCATCCTTTTCATCGTCATTCCTCCCTCGTTGCGCATAACAACTATAGGAAAGATGGCACAAATTCTGGCTTACACAGGCTGGACGATAGTACGTTTAGAAATATAACCGTCGTCTTTATCACAGATGGCGCTGGTGTCGTTTAATGAGCAAAAAAGCGAGCCCAAGTACTGAATGCACCAGGGTACCTGGCTCTGGAACCTCCATGATGCGGGAAATTGAACCATAAAGATCCTCTTCGGAACTGTACGAGCTACCATCAACATGATTGAAGAACCAGAAATGAAAGCCCCCTGAGTGAAACTGATCCAGGTTGATCTCCCCGTTGTCCCTGATTAACCGCTTTTCATCTGGAATTACGACTGTCCCGCTTTGCTCCATACCTAGCAACGTAAGATAGATATCGATGGGGTGCACCGTCGATCCGTTTCCTTCAGGGGCATTCAGCGGGGAATCACTGCCACTTGTGTAAAAGCGCTCCGGCGACAAGTCACCCCAATGGTAATATCCATTGGTCTCTTGCTCGAATATGGTCCAACCGCCGATATCACCCTGAAAAGAAATCTTGTACTTTCCAGAATACTTCTTCCCGATAGCCAGCCGGATACGAAACTCATCCCCAATATTAACATCGGCCAGCGAACCCGCCGCGATAGCGCCGCCTGAAACCGTTCCATACATATCATAGGAGTAATAAGGTTTCGCGTTTACGCCACACGCTAACGCAAGCAAGACACTACATAAGATTATACGTTTCATATCGCACATCCTGTCCTTAGGTAACAGAAGGCCAGACTGACCGGCAAAACCTCTTCCTGAAGTCGATACAGCGCGAGAAAAGACTAAAACAGTGGGAAGGACTGATGGCCATGAACGACCAACTTTCGTCATTCTTTATTTTGGACGGTAAGCTTGTCAAGCGTTGCCGCAACTATTGCCAGGTCCCTGTCGGTAACATCTTCATGGCTTGGCAGAGTGAGCAGTCTGTCCGCAAAGGATTCTGCATTGGGATAATCATCGGCCGAGTCGCCCAGATCACCGGGCACACCCTCTATGCCCGGCAAAGTATGCCCATAAAAAGCATTTGCGCCGATACCCTTGCGGGTCAACGCCTCAATCGCCCTCACTCTGCTTCCCTGGTCCGGTGCCAACAATCCATACCGTAATGTCACTTGGCCAGCCTGGCTGTCCTCCGAAACCCCATTAGCCATAAATGGCTTCCAGCCGCGACGCTCAAGGAAATCGAGTTGCCTGACATATTTCACGGCGATTCCGGGCCTTTGTTCGGCACCCCGAACACCCGCTTCAAGGAGCCCTTTCGGTGGCACTACACGGCTTATGTTGAGCAGTGGTTTGTACACTGTAGCGCCGAGCCCAAGAAACGGAACCCGCCTCAACAGGCCATAGCAAAGTCGTCCTAGAAGAAAATTGAAAATATATCGCCGGGTTTTCCACTTCCAGCCAATGCTCAAAGCCTTTTCCGGCAATGTGAACAGTATTTCAGAGGCGCTGATACGATGATCACCACGAACCAGTAATGCTCCGCCCCCCATCAGATTGATGGGCTTACCACGCCCAAAACTCAGCACCGCGCAATCCGCAATTGGCTCGCGGGCGCACTCTGGCGGGAAACACTGCGCGGAATCCTCAATAAGCCATACATTACGCTGCCGGCAGAGGCTCGCTAGTACAGCCAATTGCTCAGGTACACCCAGAAAGCCAGCCGCAATGACCGCGACGGTGGCATCGGAAAAGGCGTTGGTCAGTTTTTCCGTATCCAGGAAAGGGCGGTCAGGCAGTGTATCGACCAGCACCGGCCTCGCACCCTGTGCCACAACGGCTGCAACAAGGTCCGGGCACCCGTAGGCAGGCAGAATGACTTCCGGCACCGAGTGTTTCAGGCCGGACCGACTGACCGCCAACAACACTGCGGCAGACAGAGCCTCTGTACCCGAACCCATACACCACGTGTCGTAGTAATCCTCCCAGGGCCAGCGCACGCTTATACCTGAATCTGGCCCCGGGACACGGCTTCCGACAGGTCTCAGCATACCTATCATCGCTTGGAGGGTGTCCAGACCGTCATTCGCCGGCCTTTGAGAAACTCGACAGTGGCACGGGCGATGGCAAGGTTAACCTGAACAAAGAAATAGGGAATCTTAAAGACAGTTCGCTCCCGAAGCTCGGGCTTATAGTGCCCTGCGATGACAACACCGTAGAACAGCAACTGGGCCAACAGCGCGAGGGAATAAATAGTTCCTTTGCCGGCTAACAATACAGAAGTCACAAACAGCAGGATCTGAAACCAGGGCACCGCCCAGCGCATCAACTTGTGGCCGAACACCTGAAAGGAAAACCAGCCGAACCGGAATGGGTTCAATACTTCAGCATGGCGGCTCAGCGCTGTCAGGCCCCGGATAATCGTGCGGATTTTACGTTGATACTCTTTGGAGGCATCCGCCACATCGTGATAATAGCCAAGGACATCGGGCGCCGTTACCGCCACAAGCCCTTTCCGGGCGCTGTTCAGGGCCGTATTGAAATCACTTGGGGAGTAGATATCCCAGTCTTCTTCGCAGACTTCACGCCGGGCAGCAAAGAAAGAGCCACTCAGCCCCACAAGGCCGGCACGGTCGGATTCAACGCCTCGCAACCACATTTCATACCGGACATACGCACCTTCCCCGGCCACGGTTCCATCACGGCTGACAAACCGGTCCTCGCTGGATACAGCGCCAACTACCGGGTCATCAAAATACCTGACCATTCTGTCAATCGCATCCTCCGGAATGGATGTTGCCACATCCGAGAAAATCAGAATCTCTCCTGTAGATGCCTTGATTGCCTGTAACTGCGCATGCTCCTTTCCTTTGCGTTCTTCTGCCCTTGCCAGGCGAACTCCCCGATTAGAATACTCCGCCACAATTTGATCCGTTTCATCCGTCGATGCATCAGAGGCAACAATTATCTCAAGCCCGGGGAAATCCAACTTCAAGCAGTTCTCAAGCTTCTCCCGAATACGGGCTTCTTCATTGTGGGCAGTAACAATAAGGGAAACTCTTGGGGGCACTGTCGGTACAGAATGTTTTTCTTTGACACCAGGCCGACGAGGGGAAAAACGAAGTAGAAAAGGGTAAAGAAGATAGCTGAACAATACACCGAAAACAGAAACCCAGAACAAACCCTTCAGCATTACAATCCGTCCCTGTGACCCTGATGATGACTTTCAATCCAGTGACTGGCAGAATCACTGTGCCAGCAAACTATACATGGACGATTGCGCCAAAACCACAGGCTTGGCCGACGGAGGCAAAAGGCGTGGCTACCATACGATCCTTATCAAAATTCTGGGCCCTCAGCGCTTTCGCTGTCTATGGATGGCTGCGCCTGAAACTTACCCGCAGCCCTACCCTGATCATCCTCACCTATCACCGGGTGCTACCGGAGAACTCCGGCGAACGGGAGCGGGAACAACCCGGGATGGTTATTTCACCCGCAAATCTGCAGCGACACATAAAGCTCGTCCGATCATTGGGCGCCGTTGCCGTTCATCTTGATGAATGGCTACGCAAGAAGAACGCTGGCGAAGCCCTGCCAGCACTGTCAGTCGCCTTTACCTTTGATGACGGATGGAGGGACAACTATCTGCATGGTTACCCCGTGCTCCGCCAGGAGCAGGTACCCGCCACCATCTTCCTTGTCACCGGCATGGTAAACACGGATGACACCTTCTGGCCTGAAAAGGTCATCGCGCTGCTCCGGACCCCAGGGATCAATCTGAACGATCAATCACTTGCCTGGCTCCAGCCTTACCTTGGCGACCCTGTTAGAAAATCCACGCCATTGTCACTCCCCGAAGCCGATGAAATAGTCAGTCGTCTCAAAAATCTGGATGACGCCACAATCATCCAGCACCTGAAGCACACCTCCTCCCTCGTCGCTAAAACCAATGATGCTGATCAGGCGCCCGTCATTCTGCAGCACGGGGAACTGAAGGAAATGTCCGGGGAGAACCTGGTCAAGTATGGCGCCCACACCAGAAACCATTTCCGTCTGAACCGCCTGAACAGTAAAGAGGCGCTCGAGGAACAAGTTGCCGGGTGTCAGTCAGATCTTGAGGCGATGAACGTCAACAGCGTGCCGATCTTCTGCTACCCCAACGGAGACATAACCGACGGCGGCGAACAGCTTGTTGCAGCCCACTACCAGGCGGCCTGCACAACAAAAACCGGCTGGAACAGAGCCAGCCGAAACGATTTTGACCTCCATCGCTTCAACCTCCACGATGGAAACAGTTCAACCACCCGCATGTTACTGGCCACTATTGGGCGCAGTTTGGCATGACTGAACAACCGACCACGCCCCCTATTACCGTAACGCACATTGTTTCAGGAGACCTATGGGCCGGAGCCGAGGTGCAGGTCTATAACCTCTGCCAGGCCCTCAGCGCCCGCAAGGATATTTCCGTTACCGCTGTAGTCTTCAACCCCGGCATTCTGCACGACAAACTGGTGGCCCTCGGCATCCCCGTTACCCTTGCCGACGAGACCAACACCGGCGCCCTATCCATCGCAAAAGCTATTGCCACCCATTGCAAAATGCAGGATACAGATATCGTTCACACCCACGGTTTCAAGGAAAATGTGTTGGGAGTTCTCGGCAAGGAACTGGCCAGGGTGCCCAATTCAGTTCGAACCGTCCACGGCAATCCTGAGCACGGGTTCTCTTTCAGGAAGCCGCACAAATGGCTAACCAGCCGCCTGGACATCTGGCTTGGCCGGCTACGCCAACAGGCGGTTATCGCGGTATCCACCCAGCTTGAGCAATCTCTTCAGTCGACGTTTCCAGGTAAGGTTTTCAAGATTTTCAATTTCGTCAATGTTGAGGAGCTCCGGCAAACCTGGCCTCCCGAAACTGACAAAAGCCCGAACAAGGAGGCCGTTCTGGGGATTGTGGGCAGGCTGGTCCCGGTCAAACGCGTGGACCTGTTCATCAGAATTATTGCTGCGTTGAACGATAGGGGTTACCCCTGCCACGGAGTAGTCATCGGCAATGGGCCTTTGGAAGAAGCCCTTAAGAAGCTGGCACTTGAGCTGGGTGTTAGTAACCAGATCAGTTTTAAAGGTTTCGTGAACCCCGCAATGAAGGAAATCAGAAAGCTGGACGCGCTGATAATGCCATCCGATCATGAAGGGCTGCCCATGACGTTGCTGGAAGCCGCCACACTGGGCATTCCTGTGGTTGCCCACAACGTTGGTGGCATTCCGGAGATACTTTCTGGTTGGAAACGGGGGGCTCTGGTCGACGAACAAACCCCTTCTGCCTATGCAGACAAGGTTCTCTCAATACTGCCACGACAAGCCCGAACTGGCGACACGGAAGCACCACCTCAGAGCGTAACCTTTCCCCCTGATTTCGAAAACAAATTCAGCAGCCGAGAGAATGCCAAGAAATACGTGGAGCTTTACACAAACATCCTGTCTTTACCCAGGGGTGTTAACCTGCCGAGAGCATCTTCCTGAGCTTTGTCAGCAGTCTGCGCTTTAATCCCGGGTCCGGAGAGATCAGCTCTCTACGACTATTCTCAAAATCCCGGACAAACTGTGCTACCCACTCGTCGTTAAGATTACTACCCTGCCTGGACGTTACGTGTTCCTCCTGCGCCTGGCTGTCATCCAGCTGGACACCCATAAAGTCGGCGATGGTTTGCACGCTGGCTCCCAGATTCTTCCGAACGGAATCAAAGTCCATTTCAATATAGTGGCAGCCATTCGCGGCGAGCGTGTAGCGCCAGGAAGCATTATCAAGAATTACTTCCCGCAGACATCTTTCAATCTGTTCAAAACGGTATTGGGGTGGGATATCGTTTTTCGGTTCCTGCCCCGCAATCCAAACTCCGGTCTGCCTGGCGATCGCCAGAGAAACAGCCTGCTTCAGAATGCCTTTACGGGAAAGAAGAACGTAGTGTGCGCCTGGGAAAAGAGACTGCACCCTGTCAAAGCCGCCAAGCACATTGATGTGGGTGTAGTGAAGCTTGATACCAAACACACCATTCGGGGAGGTTCTTCTCTGTGTCAGCTCCCTGATAACGCGTTCTGTACTCTCAGTTTCAATCCGCCTTTTCCACTCCCTAAGGTTTTCCGGGTTTGCGTACTCCAAGGGGAAACCAAAGGCACCGGTCTGGTGGAGAGTGTGGCCTAACATGTGGCTGCCACAGCGGGGAGTGGAGGCAATAACAAGCGTTTTGTCCGGGCCCTCCCGGCGCGGCAGGTCATGAGATTCCGAGAACTGGTCCTTGTACAAGTGCACGCCATAACCTCCTGTTACTAGTTCGACGACAAAACCTAAACGTTGCTCCGCCGCTTGGCAAACTGAGCCTTCAGGATATCCAGAACATCCGTTAAAGCCTTAATTCTTAGTGCAAAGGCGAATAGTACATAAAGGCCTCCGCCGGCCAGCACCTGGATACCAAAGGACCCCAGCGGGCCAACTCCATACAACACCGGGTCGAGCAGAACAATCCCGATAGCCATGAGAACGGCTGCGGCCAATGTGCGGGAGAAGGACAACATCAGTTCAAGCAGGCTCAAGTTAATCAGCCGCCCCGCAATCGATAACGTAATCAGGCTGTTGATCCAGGTCGCCGTGGTCATTCCGATGACAATGCCCTCTACCCCCCACGGAAGGCCAACAATGACGCCTGATAGCGCAATCGGGCGGGTCAGTAGGTTAACCTTGAACTGGAGCTTCGCTCGTCCAAGCGCGAGGTATACCGAACCGGTAACCGTCACGATAGACCTGGCTACTCCAGCCAGGCAGAGTACCTGCAAAAGCGGCACCAGCTCTGCCCATTGCTCCCCGAGAACACCGAACACAAAGTTATCTGCAACTGCGAATATACCCGCCATCATCGGAAATGTAAGCAGAGCAATAGCCTGGGTGCTCCGCATATAGACTTTCCGGATTCGTTCTATGTCCGACTGAATCAGGCTGAGCGCCGGAAACATAACGCTGCCGACGGTGTGGGAGACATTCTGGAGCGGGAAAAGCATCATTGACTGAGCCTTGTCCAACAAGCCTGCCGCATCCCCTCCTATGTATTTGCCCGCAAGCAGCTTGTCCGCTTTCATTGTTGCGAACCGAATGACCCTTGTGGCAAACACATAAAAACTGAAGCCAAAAAGTTCTTTCAGCGCTTCACCACTGAAAGCAATCGCAGGCATCCAGCGCGCTGCTCCCCATACGTAGCACGTTGCGACAAACCGGAGTATTACCGGTTGCCAGGCGAGCCCCCAGTAACCATAGCCTTCCCTGACCATATACACCGCAGCGGTACCGGCAATGATCATACCGAGCAGATCTGCTACCGCCGTCACCTGAAATGACAAATCCTTTACCAGGCGCTGCCGGGGCACCAGCCCCAGGGCTCCAAGAATAAACTGAAGGGACAGAATGAGCCCTAAATCAGTCAGCTCTTCTCGTCCGTAAAATTCCGCAATTGAGGGAGAAAGCGAAGATACCAGTGCCCACAGCCCCACGCCCAGCCCGAGGTTCGTCCAGAATACGGTGTTGTAATGTATCTCTTTTACATCTTTTTTCTGTACAAGAGCAGACCCGAGCCCAACGTCCATCAGAAGGCCGGCGAAACCGGTAAACACCATCATCATGGCGATCAGACCAAAGTCATCCGGGGTCAGCATTCTTGCGAGCGCAATGCCGAACCCCATCGAGATGACCTGGCTAACCACCTTTCCGCCCGCGGTCCAGCTAAGGGCCTTGAGAACTCTACCTCTGAAGTCAGACATCAGGCAGTTTATCCATTACCGATGCTGCTTGCCGGTTGCACTCGGCCCGGCCCGCAAATACCTTGTCACGCCAGTATTCGAGGTTATCGAGCATATGTCTGAGGGTTTCCTGAGAACCTTCGGCGTTCATCTCTTTTGTGGACAGCCGCGCTTCATCCATGCCCAACTGGTGAAACAGCTCCTCCAGCTTGAATTCGTAAGCAATTCCCAATACCGGCGTGCCCGCCACCAGACTGAGAATGGCCGCATGCATGCGCGTCGCAATAACCAGGTGAAAGTCCTGGTAGGCACTGACAATATCCATTGGTTGGCGAAACTGGCGATCAATAGTGACATTCTGCGCCACATCTTCTGGCAAGGTGGAGACAATCTCGTCTGCGAGCTTCGTATCGTCAGTCCAGTATTCGGCTATGCCCTGGCACGTAGAAAGAAACACGACTTCCGCGCCATATTCCCTTACCGCGCGAGTCACCATCGCAGCCACAGACGCTTTATACTGGTCACCCAGGGAGCGATCGCCGTCGTTAAAAAAGTGCATCGTTCTGACGGATACGGCAATCCGTAAAGCACCTGTCGGAGGAACGCGCTGCTCTGCATCAATCACAAACGCGGCGTCTTTTGCCAGCGCGATCTTGTCCGCGTGAATGCCAAGCTCCAGAACATGCTGGCGTGAGCGTTCATCACGCAGGCAGATGGCTGATGCTTTCTGGAAGATATCCGTGAACGCTTCTCGGTACTTTGGCTGGGTAAAGGGCCCGAGTGTCTGGGTAAAAAACACCAGCGGAGAGCCGGCCGCTAACGTTAACCGATAATCCCGGATATTCGTCCACAAACCGTAATTCTCGGTCAGGTAGGTGCCACCGGTGCTTACCACAAGATCTGCGTGTACGTATTCAGCGACCGACTCGTAATCGTCACGATTGACGAATAATCTTGCCAGCAACCCCAGTTTCCACCGCAATAACCGAGCCGCGAGAGATAGTGCCATGTAGCGAACTCGTCCGTTCCAATGGCCATACCCTCTGGCCTGCAGCTTTCTGGCCAGCCTTGAGCGGGGGGGGTTGCCAAACAAAGACTGGCGAAAACAGGCCCAAGGATAATACTTTGCTGCCGCTTCAGCAGATTTATCAAAAACAACAAAGCGGGCATCATCGCCATACCTGGCACGCAAGATCTGAAACATGCCCCACAGAATTGCCGCATCACCGGTGTTCAGAGAAACAATGTTGGTAATAACAATCTGTTTTGGCCCCAAGGGCTTACTCATAACCGAATCTCTTCAACACCGGACTGACGATTGCGTCTATTCTCTGCAGGTTCTCTTTGCCAAAGAAGTCCTCCAGGTTTGAAGGCCTCTCCCCTTTTGGTTGGTACTGAATATCAACAAGCGAAGAAATGTCTTTCAGGCCGGAATATCCAAGTTCGCCCGCCAGATGCTCTATCTGGGCTTTCTTGTCCTTACGGAAATCCTCATAGCGAATAAGATGAGTTCGCTCCTGATTCTCAAGGTAACGCTCTGCGGATATACGCCACCGCCAGGCCATCTTCTCAAGATAATCGCTGCCGGGCATGTCGGGCGATGTACCGTTAAGCACCTTGCTCCACGTACCGTTGATGTTACCCAAAAGCGGGTTACCTTCTGCCGGATTGCCCGGGATTTTCAGTCGGGCGAGAATACTGCGTATGTTGTCCCTGGGTTCCCGCACGATAAAGACGAACTGCGCCTCGGGTAAAAACTGTTTGAGCTCGCCCAGGAAAAGCGGGAAATTGGGGTCCTTTACAACCGTCCCACTAAAGACACTCCGGTGCTGACGCCAGAGATTTTCTAGAGGTAATGCCCCGGAAAACAGAGATTCCCTGAAGCTGACGCCTTTCGAATCCAACTGATGAAAAGGGTCACTACAGACATCAACAGCGGCTGCTTCGGCCAGTAAACTGGCAATGGCCGTTGTACCGGACTTGGGCATTCCGGCAACAATGACTTTCCCTTTGCCACTGGCAAGGGGCATAACCCCCATCAGGCGACTTTTCAGGTTGGTTAATACCATCGGCTTTATCGCTCCTTCGCTTCAAGCAGACGTGTAAAAATATTGAGTGTTGCGGTCACGTTATCCGACCAGCTGCGGCTCTGCTGGATCATCTGCCAGCCTGCCGAGCCAAGCCTCCGCGCAAGTTCAGGATCATCCCGTAGCCTTATCAACTGGTCCAGAATATTCTCGGGCGAATCACTACAAAGCAGCCCGTTGCTGCCGTGCTCAATGAGTTCAGCCATTTGCCCTCTGTCAGAGGTGACTACAGCAGTCCCACACGCCATATACTCAAACAGTTTCATGGGCGACCCGTGAAACCGGTAAGGAGACCAGAAGTATTCAGGGTGAAGGGCAACACAGGCGTCAGCGGAACAGATTGCATCCAGAATCTGTTCTCTGTTCAAGCCCTGGACAACCTCTACATGGGAGCCACTTGGGAGAGAATCGGAATACTGATTGACGGCCAGCAAAAACCGGATATCGGGGGCCCGTTCTTCAGCCAGGCGAATTGCAGCGGCAAAGTAATCGAGCCCTTGCCAGGGGTAGATCGCACTACCGCTATAAAAGACGGTGAAGCGATCGGAAGCACGCTTCTTTCTGCGCAGCTCTATTTCTTCTTCCGAAATCAGCGGGCCCCCATTGGGCAGAACCAGGGTATCAGCGATTCCGAGTGTTTCGGATGCATACCCTTTCAATGCTGTTGAGACACAGATCGCCGAATCCACACGCTTCGCCAGAGTGCGTCGTAACGACTCTTCTTTCTTTATCCCTGGCATTTTTTGGAAGGCGTGGAACCAACGTTTAAGGCGTTTGAGCCAGGATTCCGGCACATCAAGACGGCGACCGCCAAGCCAGGAAAATGCGAGGGTTTCGTTGGCAGGTGCATTTATCTCCCACACGATGGGCCGGCCACCTGCCAATTCCATGCAGGCACCAACCTCGGGAGACTCGCCAAGATAACGGGCGTCAATTCTTATATAAAGAACGTCGATATTGTCAATGAAAGCTCGAAGCCCGTCTTCAGAACTACCGGAAAAGTTGCTTACACCAGGCATAGTGGGGTCATCAAGAACGCACACCTGGTGCCCTGCTTTCAGAAACCCCTGAACCAATTCCAGGGCATGGACATGGTTGCCACCTTTCGGGGGATAGGCATGCATCTTGTACATATAACCGATTTTCACCAGGCAATCTCCTTATCACTGGTACAGCGCAACGGTCTGTTCGGGTGCTGTGCTTTCTGGCATGATTACGGCGCCAATTGTCGAAAGGATGCTACCACCGAACGGTGCTCATGTCTGCAACCCCGGATACACGAAACCTGAATGGAATCCTCAATGAAGCAGCACGATAACGGAAATATATTGCTGGTCTCCAATTACCCATCTGACGTGGGATACGCCTGGTGGCTAATGGAACATTTCTGGGTTCTTCTGGCAGAGCATTTCAAGGCGCGGGGCGCTAAAGCGTTCCTCGCTTACCCCAGCATCAACGAGCTACCAGATACCATCAAAGACAGCTGTATTACCCCGGTGGAGCTCGAAATCAAGGGTTCCGGAGCTTTGCCATCCGAGCTTAAAACGTTTATCAGAACTAATAATATCCAACACCTCTACCTGACGGATCGCCCCTGGTTTAACCCACAATATGCGGCATTACGGCGGGCAGGTGTGAAAAACATCGTAGTGCATGACCACACACCGGGAGATCGCCCTGTAATTGGCGGCCTCAAGGGGCTGATTAAGGCGATACGTCACCGGCTCCCGCTCGTGTGCGCAGACAGCCAGCTCTGCGTCTCGCCACTGATGCGCCAACGCAGTATTTCTAATGGCCGGTTGCCGGGGCAGCGTTGCCACGTGGTGCAGAATGGCATACCGCCGGTTCAATCATCCGCGACTTCACGCCAATCTCTGCTAGAGAGTCTTGGTATCCCCGGCAATCGGCAACTGTGCATTACGACCGGCCGCGCACACCCCTACAAGCGCTTTGATTTCATCATCAAAACCGCAGCAGAGCTTCAGAAAATTGAGCCTGATCACAATCTTGTTTTCGTACTCATTGGTGATGGGCCTGACTTTAACCGGCTGAAACAGCAAGTCCAGGATCTGGGTCTTCAAGAACGCGTGCGCCTACCCGGATTCCGGGCCGACGCCAAGGCATTTTTGGGCATCGCTGATATGGCCATGCATGCGGCCCTTGGAGAAGGGTTCTCTCTGTCCATCGTGGAGTATATGAGCGCGGGCCTGCCGGTGCTGGTGCCAGATATTCCCTCAGTAAAGCAAGCCATTGATCATGGAGACAACGGATTCGTGTATGAGAAAGACAGCGTTGCCAGCGCTGCGTCTTACGTTGCCACCCTCCTTAGTGACGACAACCGAAGGCAAGCTATGGGGCAATCTGCCAGGGCCAAAGCCAACTCGCAGTATAGCCTCGACAACTGCACCCAGGAATTTCGGAGAGCCTGTCAGGCACTGTTCTGAATAACCTCCCAAAGCCGCTCAACGCTCTTCTCAGTCGTCCAGTTCTGTAACACTCTGGCACGCGCCTGCTCTCCCAGCCGCTTCGCGTATTCCGGCTTTGTGGCAACCTGGATAAGCGCAGCCGCCATTCCATTTGCGTCATACTCGTCAACCAGCAGTCCAGTCTCGCCCTCGGTGATGATATCGCGGATACCGCCGTGGCGGGTTGAGACCACTGGAAGGCTCATACCCATGGCTTCCAGAACACCCACCGGCGTCCCCTCCATGTCGCCATCAGGGGCGCGAACGGAGTGCTGAAGAAATCCACTGGCCTGCTTCATGGCTTTGAGCACATAGTCGTGGGGTTGCGCACCCGAAAATGTGATTCGGTCGTCCACAGACAACGCCTTCGCCAACTGAGCGCAAGGTGTCTTTAAAGGCCCATCACCGATTATCTCAAGCCGGGCATCAGGAACCTGTTTCAGGAGTTCGGCAAAAGCCAGTATTGAGACAAATGGGGCCTTTTTCTCAACCAGACGCCCCACCATCAGAAATGTTGCAGCGCATTCCTGCAAGGACGCTGGTTCATCAGATACTTCTGCGCCACAGGCGTTATGGAACAATTTGCTCTCGTGCGCGCCGAGCCTTGTTAGCTGCTCGCACATGTGGGTTGAGACACCAACAACTGCAGCAGCATTATGAAAAAGCTGCCTGTATGAGCCCTCAAGCTCCGCCAGAAGCGATTCCCGATACGCGTCATAGCCATGAAACTGAGCAATAAGGGGGACTCCGGCCTGCCTGCACGCCTCCATTACCGATACCGCTGTTGGTCCATATTCTGCCAGCACCGCATCGATACTGTTGCTTTCCAGGAAGCGCTTGAAGGCACGGGTATCCTGATTCGCTACCGTGCTGCCAGTCACTTTCCGTTGCAGCCATCGCACCCCGAGTGGAAAGAGTGACCGGGAAGCCAGATAGGCCCCGGCACCGGAGCTCCCCGATCGGATCATTCGGTAACCAGGGTTCCCGACCAGAGACACCACCGAACAGGGCATGTCATTAATATGAGCGTGAAGAAAAGTTTCCGACGGGCCCAGCTCGTTTCCATCCTTATTGACAACAACAGCAAGCTTGAACGACATAGTACCTATCCAGTGGTGCGGAATTAAGATAAGGAGGCTCAGCCCCTGCGATACAGAGCCTCGAGTGATTGACCAAATTCCTTGTGGTTATGGTGCGACAGGATATGAGTCAGGGCGCGGCCCCCTTTTTCCCTGATCTGGCGGGGATTTGCCAGAATATCCTCAAATGCATTAATCAGTCCTGCCCTGATTGCTGCAGAAAGAGTTGCTCGGTCCTGGTCGGTCCGAAAATAGGCCTCTCCACCTATCTCCTGTTTGTCAACGGGGATGAGCCAGCCCCGATCATCGCTGTTGATCTCCGGAAATGCCCGAACATTGGTGGTAATGACCGGCCTGCCGCACGCCTGGAATTCCAGAACTGAATACCCATAGGTTTCGGCGTAAGAAGGAAGCAACCCAACGTCACAGGTTTGCATTTTTTCCAGAACATCTTCCGGACTCAGCGCTTCATGATGCTCTATCCACTCGCCATTTCCGTAGATCAGAGCCTTGATACGTGCTACATCCTCAGCATCGGATGAGGATGCATAGGCGTCCGGCTGAAGGCGGCTGACTATCACCAGTCGGAGGTTGGCATTACCTCGCCGCCTTATCTCAGCAAGCGCATCAACTATCTCCTCTCCCCCTTTTCGGAAGAAATGATGACCGACAAGCATGAAGGTCACTACTCCACTCTCCTCATGGGGGAACGTGAGCTCCCCTTCGGGATCGACCAACGGTTTCTGGGGTGGATGTAAGACGACTGTTTTCCTCTCTATGGGATCTTTGAATTCTGGAAAATGACCAAGAAACCTCCCCTGGATCTGCCTGGCACTGTCAGACAGTGCCACCAGCCCCTTACACTGATCAGAGGCGAGCAGGGACAGTGCTCGCATTGTCGTTTCCGAGGAACGAACCTTCTCAGTATCAGAGGTATGATTTGTCAGCACATGCCGGAAACGCGGTATCAGCGTTTCGTATGTTGCTACCCAAGGCGTTCGGGAGTAATTGATGCCATTGAACAGATGCAGGCAGTCCACTCGATTCAAGCCAAAATCGCGGAACTGGAACTGCTGGTCAAAGAAGCGATCAGAGGACGGGTCCACGCCGAGTAAAGGCCCAAACCTTCTTAACAAAGAATAGTAGTCACGGCAGAGGTGGTAACTCGCACCCTCGACACAACCGATGATATTCCGCACTTCAGGATACTGCCTGGCGGCATGCCCGATCTTTAGCGTTGACATGATGGCAACCTTAAAAATGCCTAAACAATTGAGCTGGCGGTAGAATTCCGGTTATTCTCCACAGTTAACCGCTCCCAGACTTCACTACATCGCCTCTCGATAGCTGGCGACAGATCCGGCTTGCGGTTTTTGCCAACGGAACCCGCGTAAACTTCATCGGTCATGGAAGGGAACCACTTCATTCCAAGGAAATCACAGATCTCCTGCATGGTTTCATCCGGCTCCTGAACAAGATTCTCATACCGGATCTTGGCGACTCGTGGACTCGACGGCAGATCAAGAAACAGGTAAGAACTGTTGTAAAGTAGCCAATACAGACCAGCGGCGTCCTCAACGGACAGATCAGCATGACAATGGCTCGTAATAAACTCCCTGAGTTCAGCAGGCGCCTGAGGTTGCCGGGAAAAGTCCGTCTCTACCCAGCTTTTGACCGCACGAACCTGACCCTCACCAAAAAAGCGTACCATTGAGTTGATGGCATCGTGGGGGTTGCGGACGACAAAGATAACGACAGCAGAAGGGAATTCGGCAAGAAACTCCTGCGCCCGAAGTGTTTCGACAATGGGTTTGAACAACACCAGGTCGGCTCCGCTGGAGCCTACCACCTGCTCGACTACATCCAGCCCTTTCAGGCGCCAATTGGAAAAAGCTTTCGGATTGTCCTCATTGATAAGTTCGACACACCAGCCTTTGCTTAAACAATGAGCTACGATATCGGTACCGGACCGACCGTTGCCAAGAATGAAAACCGGCTTAACACTATGGGAAGGTTTAAGGCGCTGATACAACAGCTTTAAGTAATGCCTCCCTCGCCGCTTCGCTCTGTAAAGAAGAACATTCTGTTTGTTCCCGACATTCAGAGTCATCAGAAATCCTTTTCGTTGAATCGCATGATCGATAGTACCGAAAAAGCCACATCATTCAACCAAAACCCTTGGAAACCAGGGTTCATAACCGGTCGGCTCAACCATATAGCAATCCGCGTGAACTGGATCTCGATAAATCACAAGCCGTAACCAAATGACAACCCTACAAAACGCAAAATTGTGTCAAATCCACTATACTACTGGCTATTGAGAGTTGGAGAAAAATTTTATGTCGTACTTGAAGAGCATATCCGTTTCCATCATGGCACTCACCTTCGCAGCGGCAGTCAACAGTGAAACTGTGTTTGTTGACTCCTTTGAATCGGGTGACATGTCGAATACGAATGCACATGGGTTTGACTGGGGGAACAACAACAGGACATCCGTTGTTACAGCCGACGGTGTGGTATACGCGAGTGGTACCAAAAGCATCCCCACGCCATCTGGCAGAGACTGGAGCACTAAAGACGGTTTAGGCGACCACCACCTTCGATTTTACTACAAAGGCGGTGAACCTATGACCGAGCAGCGGTTCGACCTGGGGCGACATTACGAAGACATTTGGCTGGCCTACTGGATTCGCGTACCGACTAATTTTAAACACGGCTCCTTGAATAATAAATTCCTTTCAATATGGCCGCAGAAGTACGACCGCTCGGGGACCGTAACATGGCAAACCCGGCCAAACGGCTCAGGGGGGGCTAATCTGGTTTACCAGGACGGAGGCGTCACTTCCGGAGAGGCAAACTCCACCCCTTTCATTAAGGTCCCTGAAGACCGAGGAAGATGGATGCATGTTGTTGCCAGAGTAAAAGCAGCTTCAGGACCGGATACTCGCGATGGCATCATTCAGTTCTACCGGAGATGGGAGGATAGCGCTTCTTACCAACTGATCCACGAGAAAACGTCATCAGACACGTGGGACGATGAAAGCATTGAACAAGGAATTTCTCAAGGTTACATCATGGGATGGGCCAATGATCCGTATGACGTTACTACAGAGTGGTTCCTTGACGGTTTCAGCGTTCATACTTCTTCACCGATTCAAGATTTCCTGGCTAACAGCTCTCAAAAAAACCGACCCAACCCCCCGTCCCTGAAGGTGATGGATTGAATTAAGAATAACCACTTTCTTTACAGGAATGGTTCTTGATGCGTAAAGAATCGAACCATTCCTGCTTTAAACTTCTCAATAAACTCGATTTCTACCTCTTACAGCTCTGAACAAAGAAAAGAATCTCGAAATAAAGTAAAGATAGTTTATGAAAGAATTAAAAAAGGAAGCCTTACCCCACCATGAGTCAAACCTAAGACATACAAGAACATAATTCGACAGGATAAAAACAAAAAAAATCAATGATGCTAAATACCACTCCTGAATTGCCAGAGCCCCAAAGAAAACAAGGCTGGCCGCCCCGTACCCTAGTGAAAGCTTAGCTATCTTAGACTTTCTAAAATCCCTTAAACTACGAAAATCGCCCTCTCCATGCCACAACTCTCTCTTCATAAACTGATAAACAGTACTGGGATATCCCAAGTGCACACACACCAAAGAGGGATCGGTAGTATACTCAATATCAGGGATTAGTTTGGCCTTACTGCAAAAGTCCACATCCTCACCGGTTTTTAGCCCAGGATCAAAGCCGCCAATTTTTAAAAAGGCGTCACAGCTCACTATGAGATTACCGCCACTTATATGATTACTCTTAAGATTGCTAAACCAATATTTTTCGATCCAAGACGGCTCATCTCTGACACCATATTGATATCCAGTGACAAATAATTTGTTGCAACCGTTACACAGTGCCTCTATGCGCTCACCCCATATGCTTTTCAGTACAACATCAGCATCGATAAACGCAAAAATACGACCTTGAGCCTTTTGGGCTCCATAGTTCCTTGCTTGTGACACACTGGTTCGTGAAATGCTAAAAACCGACACACCAGAAAAAGAAGACGCTATTTGAGACGTTCTATCACAAGATCCATTATCCACCAATAATATTTCATAATTAATATCACGCCCCCCCAACACATTTTTAACTGAAGAAAGACACTGACTAACATAATCTTCTTCATTGAAAGCGGGGATAATTACTGAAAGATCCATAAATAGCTCAACCTTTGGACAATTCATTTTAAAATGGCAATCACAAACCACTAACCAGGCTTCTCAAAAGAATTTCTCATAGAAATTAATAGTGCAAGATGAATCCAAAGGAAAGGATAGTAGGTAACAGTAACAAATTGACCTGCCACCAAGAATCCAATAAGCGATATATTAGCGTAGCTTGCAAATTTCGCCCGTTTCTCTTCCTCTTGGCACAGAGTTACCTTACGTGCGGTCTTAAATGCTACAAAAATAATTCCTAAGAATATAGAAAGCCCAAGAAGACCAGTATCCGTTCCGACCTGAACAAAAATATTATGAGGCAACTCCGCTCGTCCACCTAATAAATCATGCCGGTAGTAGCTATTATAATATGGAACGAAATTAAAATAGCCCACTCCGAAAAGTGGATTATCTTTTATCATTTCGATGCCATTTTCCACGTACAGAATGCGCTGACGGGACGTCCTATCTTCGCCCATGGTTTCGAAGCGCTCTTTCTGTTCATCAGGCAAAAATGTCCAGATTAGAAATATCGACACACAGCACGACAAAAGCACTTTGGGTTTGAAAATCGTTCTGTAGTTCATCACAACGAGCTGAATGACTAATGCAAGCTGGGCCCCGCGCGAACTGGCGCCAAGAATGACCATAATTGCAGTAATGGGCATCAGCATAAGCAATCGATACCAATTTTTGCTGACGTGGGGCTTCAGCGAATGGGTAAAAGCCCATGCTATGGGCCAGAACACGAGCATTTGGATGGCCAGCTCTCCGGAGTTCTGGAAAAAGCCAGGTGGACCGGAAAGCCCCCAACTGGTAAAAGAAAATCCGCGCTGCGCCCATGTGATGGCGAGCGACAACGAAATCTTGAACGAAGCCACCAGAAAGACGCACAAGAATATAAAAAATCGCTTTCTGGTATTAACGATATTGATTATAAGAAAATAAATGATTACCCAAAGATAGTACTTATCGAGGTTTTTGTAAGAGACCGAAGGAAAGTAGGCAAAAACACTCGACAACAGAATGACGATTAAAAACAGAATGAGCAAAACGTTTACGGATGAAGACACCCACCGCACGGTTCTGTCCGCGAAACATCCTATGAGAGCGCCGATTACGGTCAATTGCGTCCAGGGTAGAAAATCTATGGCCGGGTAGATTGATTGAGGGCGTACATACTCAAAAAACAGATACGCACAGATCATCCAGAAGGCGAAGCTTTCGCTTTTGAAATATCGCCATGTCTTTCCGATATTCAGCGAATAGAGATCTTCATCTGCGATTTCTTTGACTTTCTTACGCATAGAGCCCTCGCACACACTCCATTACTATAGTCTCGCACCGTGTGAAGAACGCCGGGCAGCAATTGAAGGGGTCGTGGATGTACGGTATCGGGTTTGGGCGATAGCTTCCAGCAAGCACCAGTGAATATTGTGTTCCTACTTTTTTCTCGAACTGGTGTAGGTGGGAGGGTTCCATTACAACGATAAGGTCTGAGTCCCTGAATTCAAAATCCCGGACATTGACGGTCTTATGGTCTTCAAGACTCAGCCCTTGCTGTTTGGCAAATTCTATCGCCCGGGGATCTGCAGGATAGGCGTCACCACAGTTCAGACCACAGGAGGCCGCCTCCATCCCGAGGCTACGGGCGTACACCTCAGCCAGAGGGCTCCGGCATATATTTCCGCTACAGATGAAAACCAGTCGCCGATCGGCAATAGGGCCCGGATTCCGGGAATACTTCCGGTAGGCTCCAAGATATGACAGAGCGAGATGATAGAGGAAACGGACAAATCCTTTTTTCGAGCCAAACCGCTCGTAAATCCAATGGCTCAACGGATAATCTCCCTGAAGTTCAAACCGAAGGCTGACTGAGTTCCCTTTTGGCTACTATCATGCCACAAACAGGCTTGCCACTGGGACCTGTTGAATGCGTTTCCTACTTTACCGTAAGACGGCTGCGATAGAATTCAGGCTCATTATGCAGGATAATCGCCAATCAGTTGAACACTTGGTAAAAACACAGGACGTTGCTACCCATGGAACCCAGAATTCTTGTGCTGGACGGAAATCAAAGGGCAGCACTCGCAGCAGTACGCTCACTGGGCGCGAAGGGGTTATGGGTAGCTGTCGGTGAAAGTTGCGCGCCCTCCATGGCCGGGCTTTCCAGGTATTGTCGCCAGAGCATCACCTATGCCGACCCTTTCAGCGCGCCCAGGCCGTTTTTTGAAGATCTCCTGAAGCAGATCGATGAACAGAACATTTCGTTTCTGCTGCCCATAACAGAAGCCACCACCTACGTTATTCTGGCCTATCGGGACGAGCTGCCCGCACACGTTACACTCCCCTTCCCGGAAACGGTTTCGGTGGAGCAGCTTGCCAACAAAAATAAGCTATTCCAGCTGGCACGGCAGCAGAACGTACCAGTACCGGAGACGATATTCTGCGCTGATGCCGAGGAAGGCCTTGAGGCACTGGAGACCATCAATCACTTTCCGGTTGTGCTGAAGCCGTTCAAATCGAAGATTCTGCAACCGACGTCCATCGTTTCAACGCAGGTTGTTATTGCGCACTCCGCCCGGGAAGCCTCCGATGCCCTGAAGAGTCACCTTTTCTTTCAGTTCCCTTTCACCATACAGTCCTTTATTGAGGGCTCCGGGCAGGGCATTTTTGCCCTGTTTGATGATGGCGAACCCGTGTGTTTTTTCGCCCATCGCAGACTCAGGGAAAAACCACCGGGCGGAGGTGTCAGCGTTCTTTGCGAATCCGCGCCGGTCAATGACCAACTGCGAACCTATGCTGAGAATTTGCTTCGCAGTGTCGCCTGGCACGGTGTAGCGATGGTCGAATTCCGGGTCGCGCCGGATGGTACCGGTTATCTGATGGAGGTGAACCCGCGGTTCTGGGGGTCGCTGCAGCTGGCTATCGATTCGGGAATCGACTTCCCCTGGTGGTTGTATCTGGCCAGTACCGGGCAAACGGTACCGCAGGCATGCTGGCAGCACCGGAGAGTGCGATGGCTGCTCGGCGATCTGGACCGGCTTTACCTTGTGCTGAAATCGTCAGCGGAGGTCTACACGTTCGGTCAGAAACTTGTTGAGATATTGCGGTTCTTTACACCAGGATTGAGAACCCGTCACGAAGTGAACCGCTGGAAGGATCTTCGCCCTTTCTGGTTCGAGGTAAAACAATATCTACGTGCACTTAAAAGTTGACGATTTCTATGAATCAACCCTATGTGATCATACTTGCCAACGGCCTTAACGGCCTTGGTGCGGTGCGCTCTGCCGCCGATGCAGGCTTACGCACCTATACCCTGCTGACCAACCAGGCTGATCTGAGCGCCTATAGTCGGTATAGCCAATACCGGTTTATATTGCCGGCCAATCCCGGCGTGGAAGATATAAGGCCGGTTCTGGACCAGCTCTATCGCAATGAAGATGGTCCCGGGGTACTACTGGCCTGCTCAGATCTGGCGGCGGAACTGCTCGGTAAACTGAAAACCGAAGGTTACTCCAATCACCATCTGATTGTTCCTTCATCGGAAACCACTGAAATTCTCAATGACAAGAAACTGGAATGCAGGTCCATGGAGGAAGGCGGCATCACCCTGCCTAAAACCTATTACGAGTTGGCCAGCGATACTCCCGACTCGTTCCCGCTGATTATCAAACCACGAACATTCCGTGAGTATGCGGTACTGGGGGCCAAAAACGTCATTGTTAACTCCCTGGCGGAATTCGATGATTTTCGCGAACGTTTCCGAGGCAAGCTGGACCGTTTTATTGCCCAGGAAGTGATTGAAGGCGAGGACAACAACCTGTGGGTATGCAACGTTACCTTCGGCCTGAACAAGCAATTGAGTGCGTGCTTCGTGTTCAACCGCCTTGGCACCATGCCCTCTCACTATGGAGTCACTTCACTGGCGATCAGCCGGGAAAATCAGGTGTTGCGTGACGAATGCGCCAAAATCGGCGAGGCCCTCAACTATTCAGGGCCAGCCATGATTGAGTTCAAGAAAGACCGGAACTCCGGGAACTATTACTATATTGAGACCAATCCGCGCCTCGGCATGTGTAACTGGTTTGATACCCGTTGCGGGATCAATAATATTCTGGCGTGCACCCAGGTTGCTTACGGCAATACCGTGGCGTTCGCGCCCCAGAAAAATAATCGAGTGTACTGGAATTTCTTCGGCGACCTGGTAGCCCGGATTGAAGACCGCGAAAACGTGTTTGCCGTGCTAATTCGCTATATAAGGCTGCTCCGCTACCGCCGGGTGGCGGCCCTGTTTTACTGGAAAGACCCGCATCCCGCGTTCAGATACTCTTGCATGTCTATCAGGGATATTTGGTCTCGGGTTATGCGTAGGTTACGCGGGGAGACCAGTTAACCCCGTAGCCTTTCTTTGAAAGCCTCGAAGCGGTTTACAATCTGAAGGAAGTCCGCTTTGGTCTCCGGCAGGGAGAAACGTGGAAGTTGATAGCGGTCCTGCCCTTGCCTTACATAGGCCGGAACCGTATTAAACGCCATGTTGAACCCGGCCTGACCCAGCTCTTTCACGTCTTCGTCATTGTAATCCGCAAGGCGACCTGTGGGATACGCAAATATCTCTGGGGAATACCCCAGCTCTTCCTCGACTCTTTTAAGGGAATCCCGGATTTCTTCCCGTTTTTCTGCCGCGGACAATGTTGAAAGTATTCTGTGAGTGCAGGTATGTGGATAGACACCATGCCCCCTCTCACGCAGGGATCTCGCATCGCTCCAGGACATCGGGCGGTATTCAGGGGGAACGGAAGAGGGAAAATCCACATCCAGTTTCTCGAAAAGTTCTTCCTGAAGCCACTGGTAAATCCCGGTTTGAGGCGCCGCTTTCAGCGCTTCACGAATTTCCTTAATGGTTGTCTTCGCCGATTTCGCTTCAAGATTGACCGAGTAGACCAGGCCAGACGGCAGGCGGATATCCGTGTTTACTACCCGGGCGTGATTGATCGCGTACGAAACCTGGTCGTCCCATGGCCACAGTTGTTGGTCCAGCAGGCCCGTGATAACAAAAAAGTTCAGTGTAAAACCGAACTCATCAAACACCTTTGCAGCCACATCATGATGATCATAAAAGCCGTCATCGATGGTGAACATGACGGACCTGGATGGAATCGGCTGGCCTTCATGAAGGCAATGCCAAAGCTCATCCATTGATAGGACCTGGTACCCCCTGTCACTGAGATATTGGAGGTGACTGCGCAATTGATCGGCCGGCAGTCCGGCTGGAACGCCATCATCGCCTTCCGTAACGCGATGCAACATGAACACCGGCAAGCGGCCGGGACATAACAGCCGGTAGATACCGGTCTCTCCCAGGAGATTTGCCCACTTCAGTACCTGGGTCTTCAATGTTTTACTCCCAATATAATTGGTGGTTTAGCGGATATATCGTCCATTATTTCTGCTTCCAACCGAGAAACCTGGCTTCCATCGCGAGCAAACTTGAATCCAGTGTTATCAACCACCACAGAATTCTTGTCGAAGACTGGGCAATTTCAATGTCATCGCTATCCAGAGTCACCCCCAGAACCTTGCTGATCCCGCCTTCGTTGGAAAGGACTCTGTCCAAATAAGGTTTGAGATCTTTGGTAAGCCAGGCTTTTTCAGGTGTTTCAAAACCAATCTTGGGCCATCCAATAACCGAAGAATCAATACGTCGCCTGCAAATTTCCCTTAACGCTGGTTTGGCATTCCCAGCGTCATCAAAGCGATGTTTGTAAGGAAGTCCCCTCGATATTCTAAGCATTCCTTCCGAAAGAAAAGGATAGTAAACAGGAATGCTCGAATCATTGGACAGCTTGCTGTTGCGCTCCAGCATACACCTGAGGAATAAGGAGATATTTGCCTCAAGGCTCTTACCTACATTATCCGAGGCCTCATACGCGCTCAATGGGATTCCAGAGAATTGGGATATCCCCAACTTGCCAGCCAAAGTGACTTGCTCCTCGCCGTACTCTACCGTAAAAAGGTTGCCTAGCAGCCACTCAAGATCGTTAGCCAGTATCTTTTTCAGATACGTACGTTTTCCAGGGCTCATCCTTTCCAGAATCATCGCGAGAATGGGTTTAAAGAACGCAGGAACCCGGTTTACCAACGCTATTTTGTGCTCTATATTCCGAATCGTCCTGTTGGTTTTTGTTCCAAACACAGCGTCTGCACCATCGCCACCGATAATGGCGTCGAACCCCTGGATTTCCTGGAAAATCCGCCGCACAACAATGTTGTTGATATGCCTTGAAGGCCCCTCTAGCATTGAAACAACCTCGGAAAAAACGCCATCCAGCTGATCCAGATTCAGCCCTACAATTTCATGGCGCATGCCCAGTTTTTTGGCGACGTAGACAGCTCGCTCCAGCTCAGGGTTGTCGTACCCTTCTATGTTGCAGGAGTACGCCACACACTCGGCAAAATGATCCTGTGCGTAGGCCGCCATGATTGATGAGTCAACGCCACCGCTGAGCAACACAGCAACCCTGTTCGCCGTTCTGCCAAGACTCGCGAACTCTTGCTCAAGTGCATCCTCAATGCGGGTAACCACACTTTCGAAATCAAGCGTTTCGTCGGGCTCTATCACCAGGGGGCAAGGCTTTACGTGGCTGTCAGTAGCCCTGTCAGTGGAGACGCTCACCACACTGTTATCAGGAGCTTTTACGACCCCCGAGATCATGCTGTGAGGTGCGCGACAAAACCCCAGCCAGAAACTGTCCGTTAAAGCTGCTGGCGAAATGGAGAGTTTTTCCGTCCAGGGCAGAAGGAGACATGTTTCAGATGAAACGGCAACATGCCCTTCTCCGGGAATATAGTACAGAGGCCTTGTTCCGAACCTGTCCGTCATCAACCAGACTTCAAGAGAGCTCAGATGACATACAACCAGCGAAAAACAACCTTCAAAATCGTCTTTCAACAGGTCGGCGTTTTCGGCAAACATTGGCAGGAGGTCTTTAGCGTCGTCGGAATAGGTCGTCATAAAACCAGAGCGGCGAAAATAACCCGACAGGATAATCAGCAGGCCAAGAGATTCGTCCAGATGGACGCTAACGTTGCCTGTATAGGCAACGTGGATGCAGTCATGAGAAAAGGTCTCAATGGTTACGTCAGACAGGGCCGATTCATGCAGGATGGCTTGCACTGACTCAGATGAAAACTCATGGTCTGCCTCCGTGCCTTTATTGATATACGCAAGGAACCTGGACATCCTTTATCCATCCCCATTTTAATCGACCAATTGATGATAGATATCTTTGTAGCTCGACAACATTGCCTGCAAAGAGAAGCGATCAATCGCACTTCGCCTTGCCTCTTCTACCACGCCCTTGCGCTTTGAGTGGTCTATCATCTTCTGAATGGCCACCACAATCGCTCCGGGGTCTTTTATTGGCACCAATATGCCAGACACACCGTCAATAATAATTTCTTCGGGCCCTCCGCTGCGTGTTGCTATCACGGGCACCCCGGCCATCATCGCCTCTACGGTGGAAATGGAAAACCCTTCAGACACAGAGGGCAGCAGGAAGATATCGGCCTGCCGGAGAATATCCGCGACATCTGGCCGAAACCCCAGCCAATGAATATTGGGCGGTCTGGGAGCCTTTGCGACCTGATCCATCAGTTTGTTGAAGAGTTTTTCTTTCTGGTGCCCTACAACGACAAAGTGAATTTTCGGGTCCCGATCCGCCATCGTGACGGCGGCGTCAACCAGATATTCATAGCCTTTCGCCGGGCGGATATTGCCGATAGAGACCACGAGCGTCGCATCTTGCGGCAGCCCGAGCTCCTCTTTGAGCCCCGACGCAGAGATTCTGCTAAAAGCTTCCGGGTCCACCCCGTTATAGATCAGTTTCAGTTTATGGGTAGGCAATGGGCTGCGGTCGGCAAGTTCTTGCTGAAGCCGTTTTGAAACGCATACGATCATTGAGGCGCCAAACCCTATCAGACAAAATTTCGCCTTAAGAAACCGCTCTCCAGCCGCAACATCCACGGCGCCATGGAATGTTGCGATCATTGGCTTTCTGCATATCAGGGCCAGGAGTGCACCATACACATTGGAGCCAAGCAGATGAGCGTGGATCAGGTCCACCTTCTCGCTTATGATTAACTGCCGAAGAGCCTTGATATAGTCAATATTGAAGCTTCCCTTGGAATCGATAAGGTGTGGTGTAATGCCAAGGCTGCGAACCTTGTCGGCCACCCATCCCTCGCCACGCAATACCACGATATTACGGAATTCCGTATGCTCCAACTCTTTCAGAAGATTGGTAAAGACGGTTTCCGCGCCACCGGGCCCCGTTGTATCTATAAGATGCAGAATGGTCGTCATCGCACTCCCTGCAGCAGAGGTTTACCCTCTCATCCAGTAAAGGGCACGGAACAGAACGCTTTTTACAAGCATGATGGATATGAACTGGTACTGGTCAGTCGCAAACCGGGATTTATAGTCTTCTTTCTTGCCCCAGCCAGCCAGCAAGTCCAGACGATGGGTGTCTCGCGCCTTGAACGCGCCTTCGATGGCGTAACCGAGATGCAATGAACCAAGGGATAACTTTCTGTGAAAGTTTTCATCAAACCCCGCCTGGATATTATAAACAACGCCCTGATACCACACGTCATAGAGTACTGAAACGACTCTGTCGTCACAATACAAAGCGGACAGCACCGGCTTGCCTCCTTCCTCTTCAACCCGTGACAGGAACTTCTTGTGAAACTCCAGGCTGGTTGGCGTTACACAGTTTTTCTTCCATCGCTCCAGATGAAACCGGTTGAGATATTGGAAGAAAGTATCTACATCCGATGGCCAAAGGTTTTCTTCCCGAACGTGCCCAAGTGACTCCAGCACTTTCCTGCGGTTGTACAGACGTAATCGGCTGTTAGCGCCAAGGGACGCAAGATAGCTGTCGAAGCTGCCGGATGTCGAAACAGCATAACCATTGTCTGAGGCCGTAATCCTGAATGCCCAGTTGTGCTTAGCCGCAATAGTCACCAACGCAGACAGCTCTTCAGAGCCCGTACGCAAGTCATTGAAAACAGCTTCTGTCCATGGTTCAGCCTGGAGAACTTGTTCCATCTTTCGCAACAATAGCTGTCCACTCAGGTTATCGGGGCAAAACTGATTATACTCCGTTCTGGGCGTTCTCAACTCGCGATAACTGGTTCCAACAAACTGAAGTGAGCGTACAGGCAACACCCCTTTCAGCCGGTATCGGGACTCGTACAGGCCCGATACCTGGCCATCCCATTCGCTGACCAGCCTGAAACCTTTCTGATTGCCCCAGGTTTCCCACCATGCACTTTGCCAGGCCTTGGTCTGGAACAGACTCATCATGGCAGCCTCTTCACAATGTGAGGCCCCAACAGGTTTGTTAACATCACCGGCAACCGTTGCCACACGGCTATCATCAGTCTGAATTTCGGATTGTCGGGATTGAGCGCAGGTAGTTTTTCACCGTCCGGTAGCACATAGTCCCAGTAGAGCTTCAGTGGCTGTGCACCCCATTGCTGTTTAAAGCGATAAGTTCCGGCATCCTGGCTGCAGCGGCCGAAATCAAACACGTCAAACCCTTGCTGGACAGCAAACTCCAGAACCTTCCAGTACATACTCATGTTGATACTGGTGTGGTTATAGCGGCGCAAGGTCGACGCCCAGGGAATCTCCATCCTGCCTTTGTAGCCGGTCAGAAAGGCGCAGCCCACTGCTCGTCCGTTTATCCGTGCAACTACCAGCCAGGCCAGTCCTTCCAGAGCCTGTAACAGATTGGCAAAGAAGTCCTTGCCATAAACCGGAGTACCAAGGTCGCGCATATTGACTGCGAAAACCCGATAAAACTCGTCGAGCAGTTCCGGCCCACCAATGGAAAGCTCAGTCATTTCCCGCTGCCCCCTGCGTATCTGCGCGCGCAACTTGGGCTGAAAACTGTCCCAAAGATCGTCGACGTTGTCCGGCAAAGGCAGCCAGAAGACTACTTTGTCGGTCTTCTGCGGCAGGCCCAGGGCGTTGTCCTGGCAGAAACGGAGTTCCAGGTGGCTGGCATTCACCTCCCGGCGCCATTGATCCGCGTGTGAAATAAGCTTCAGGGTAACTTCCCGGTTATCCGCCAACACACCTCCATAGTTGAAATAAGGCATGGCCACAAGGAAGTTACCAAACAGACGGCTGTTGAGCTGGACCAGAGGAAGCACACCAACCAGGTCATTTGTCTCGTCGAATGCACAGAAATATCTGGCACGGTGCCCACAAGTATCCTTGATGAACCTGGAGACTGCTGGGAGATGCCATACAGATGCGGCGGGATGCTCAGCCAGGTAGGCCTCGACGGCAGAAATGTCGTCGTCTGCACAACTTCGAACTGTAATTGCGCCGGAGGTTATTTTATTGGCAATGGCCGGGGGCTTCTCAATGGTCCCCGGCGCCCATTTTTTGGCTGACCGGGTTTCATTGAGCTGTTGTTTGAGCAGTTTTTGAAGCTGCTTGATCTCATCCGAGACCTGCTTCAGCTCGTCTATCAGCCTGTCTGCATTGCGGTCGGATTGTTTGGCCTCGCCAATTTGCCGGCTTAGGCGGCCTTTGCATTCTTTCAGCTCATCAAGCCGATGTTTTGAAACATCCAACCTGGGCTCAGGCATCTCCGTTCCCATTGCGCTATCCTTAACGATCTCTTAGACGACAACAGCACCAGCGGGTATCTTTGTCTGCGACAGTACATCCGAAACTGAGCCGAAACGGAAGTCGTCAAGCAATTGCTCGAGCCTCCCCATACATTTGTTCAGATTGTTATAATGCCTGAATCGTGACAGTGGTTTGACTTTTAATCGAGGCTGCCCGGTATCTATCTCCCAAGGATGGAGATAAAAAATAAACGGCTGCCCTGCCCGGTTAATCCTCCCAAGCCCCCATCGACTCAGCCAGTAGGGATAAAGGCGAAAGTATCCACCGCCCGCTATTGGCAGCCGATAACTACCCAACGGGCATGTCGAGAGCGGGAATTCGATCAGTGTGCCGCCCGCGGGAGCTTTCAGCCGATAGGGTTCGTGGGGCGTACCCGGCATACCGTAGCGGTCATGATGAACCGGAAAGATGGATGAGTCCCAGGTAAACCCTTCTTCACACAGGATATCCAGTGCCCAGCGCGACTGCGCGGTGATTGAGTAGCTGGCTGCCCTGTAGCCTGTAATCGGCTCACCGGTAATCTCTTCCAGTATCTGTTTCGATTTTCGGGTTTCGTCCCGGAATACCTCCGGGGTCTGCTGGTAGACCAACTGATGGCTGTAACCGTGACTTGCAATCTCGTGACCGGCTTTCTGAATACGCCTGATCAGCGCAGGAGACCGTTCAGCAACCCAGCCCAACGTAAAGAACGTCGCCTTCACGTCCCTTTGTGAAAACAGGTCAAGCAACCTATCTGTGTTGGCCTCAACGCGGTATTCCATGGACGACCAGTCGTTCCGGTCTACGGCTTCCGCAAGTGCCGCCACCTGGAAGTAATCTTCAACATCAATGGTCAGCGCGTTAATTGTCACTTCCATATTGCTCCGGATAATAGGCTTTCTACTGTGACTGCAAATCAGAAAAACTGGTAGCCAAGTGACAGCGATATCCAGTTTTCGTGGTACTCACTGGCGCCTGAGTCGCTGTCTCTGGTGGTATGGCCAATGCGACCACTGACATCAAGAGCCTGAGTCAGCTCATAAGTCAGGCCGATATCCGCACTGTAGGTGTCACTATTAATACCGTCAGACTCGAATGTGCGATGCTGATACCTTGCCCGGGTCTGAAGAGAGAGCAAGGTTGAGATTGTGCGGTTGTAATTAACTGAAAAACCGACCGAGTCTTCAACTTCGCCTGTCCTGAAGTACTCCGATCGGTTGCCAAATACGCCAACATCAATGCTTGATGCATCGCTGAATTGCCTGACAAAACCCGCGTTCAGTGCCGTTACCTCCACCGCACTGGTTTCACGAAGGTTAAAGACAACTTCCCCGAACCTGATGTCGAAATCGGATGTCTGATCGGTTAGCTCCCGGCTGCCTCTGATATAAGCCTGGGTTACGGGATTGATCTCCCGGTCCAGAGAGAAATTCCATACGATTCCATCGTTAGTCTGGGAGTTGCCTCCGAAACGGCTCTCTATTTCGCTGACCCCAATACTTCCCGACAAGCTTGTTGCCTGCCAGGATTTCGAGAAAAACAGGCTCGCCACGTCGGTATCTATTTCAGCACCCGTATCCAGCTCCGCCTGATTTGTTCTGAACTGAAGGCCGCCTGATAGGGTCTGGCTGAATAGGTGGTTCCAACTGGCGGTCCCGATGTAACGGTCACTGTCAGGATCCTCCGGTTCACTGAAGTCGGTGTTTTGATATTTTGCGGAAACTGTTAATTGGTCCAGTTTGCCAAGCATTAAAGTGTAAACAGGCCCGGTACTGAAAACGTTCTTTCGGGTGCGGTTGGCCGGGGTGTCGCTGGCCCTGGCGTTTTGTGTCACGTCGCGCAGGTTGTCTGACACTTCCCAGGAAAGTCCTCTCGCAATTTCACAGTCTCCGTCAAAATCCAGAGCTACGTAGTTCCTGGGATCAAACGTATCGTCATGCCAGACACCATAGCCAAGCTCTGCGGCAGTTCGTGCCTCACATTTGCCAGGGTCAGTCCGATGCGCAAGTGTCAGATTGACTCTTGTTTCCGTGTCACTGGTTTCGTTCGACGATGTGCGCGCTGCGTTGTCAGTGAACCGGCTGGTCAGCCCCCCTGACAGAGTCAGTGGCTCGGATTGGGCAACATTGGTAGCGGCAAGGACCGCGCAGGCAACCGCAAACCTGATAAATTCTGGGCACTTCCATCGCCCAGTTGATTTAGCCATTGATAACAGCTCCAACAAACTTTTCTGGATTAAACGCAGAAGCCGCCTGCTCAACACCATTGACAGTTACGCCTCCATGAGGGATCACCAGCATCGCGTAATCGCACAGATCGGCAAGTATGCGAGCATCAGGCGATTCAGTAATCGGTGCAGTATCCAGCACGATGAACCTGTCTGGATACCGTTTTCGAACAGCCTGCAAAAACTGCTTCATGCGGAACGAGGTGAAAAATTCGCTCGGTGTCTCACGTCGGCTACCCGCTGGTATCAGACGCAATCTGGGAATACCGGTCGGGTAAAGAATCCGTGAGATGTCAAAATCAGAATCGTCCAGGAAATCCGTCAGCCCGGCTTCAGGAGCAATATCCAGGGTCGAATGAAGGAAGGGGCTACGCAGATTGCAATCGATGATCAGGGCCGTTTTCGCCTCGTCAAATGCAAAAGCGGCAGCAAGGTTCAACGAAACAAATGAAGCGCCAGCGCCTATACCCGCGCCACTTACAACCATTGTGAAGTTGTTACCACCCGATTTTTCCAGCAGTTTGGTACGAAGGTTCCTGAAGTGGTTAACCAGTTTTCTGTTACGGGATTCAGGATAGATTATTCGCCTTTCATCCAGGTCATCCGGAGTTAGCCGCCGCGGCTCCTGCATCCGGACAATCTGTTTGCTGATGACGTATCGGTCGACGGATCCGGGGCCAAGTTCAAGCGAACTTGGCACAAGCACTCGAGAGTCGTCCCAATCAGAGTAGGATCTCCCCCCAGACACTTCGCCGCCTTTGCCATTACCATGACGTTCTGACCCGGATTGATAATCGCCATCCACGCCTCTGACCCGATTGTTTTTGCTGGCGTCTGAGTCCTGCTTACCGAAGATTTCGTTTTCCTGATCTGTTCTGGGATCGCTCATTAGAATACTCCAAACACTGCGGCCAGAGCGACTGCGATATAAGCCCCTGCGACGATCACCGCCATTACCGAAACTGCCAGCGTTACCCTGCGGTCCCGTCGTCTTTCGAATGGCGTACGCACTTCAGGAAACTGCTCCAGTATCGACAATTCAAGTACGTCCTCAACCTGTTCCCGGGAGCGCACTCTCGGGTCCACCTGCAACAAGGCCGCCACAGCACCGAACGGCGCGACTAATCCAATAAACAGTCCGGCAAGGGCAAACATTGAAAACTTCGGCCCGGAGGGACTATTGGGGTACTGTGCCGTTTCATTAATCCGGTAATTCAGCCCTTGCCCTTCAATATCGAGGTGCATGGAAACCCGTGCCGTCTCTCGGCGTTTAAGCAGATCGTTATAAATTTCCTTGTTAACTTCCAGATCTCGCGTCAACTCTGAGTACTGAGCCTTGTTTTCCTGGATAGCCTCCATGCGCTTTTTCTGCTCGGCAATCAGCCTTTCAAGGGACTGGATCCGCGTTTCCACTGTCTCGATCTCTGTGTTGGTGGTCACCAGTGTAGACCGTATGTCCTGGTAGACCGGGTTGGCAATGTTTACATCACCGAACGACTCTGGCGACTCCACCTGGCTTTCAAGAGCTCGCTGTCGTTGCTTCTTAAGCTCTGCAATCTGTTCACGCAGAATAACGATGTCCGGGTAGGTGTCGTGGTAGCGCAACCGCAAAGAGTCCAGTTGCTCTTCCATCGAATTGATGCGTTCCTGGTATGCATCACCGGTCTGCCCCTGCCGAATTCTGGGGTTGATATCCGTCATTTGTCGTTCAATCGCTTTAGCTCGAGTTTCAAGCTCTTCCTTCTCAAGCTGGGCGAGTTCCAGTCGATTTTGAAGGTTTGACAGCCGGGAGTTTGCACTTGCCTCGGTTCCATCAACGTTTTCTGAAAGGAACTGCTTCAGGCGCTCCTCGACCCCAGCGATCTGCCGTTCATAACTTTTCACCTGTTTATCGATAAAGTCATAGGCCGAACGGCTTTCAGCCCGTTTTCGCTTACTATTTTCCTCAATGAAAACCTGCCCCAGTCTCTGCGCGATCTGAAACGCCTTGAGGGGCGATGACGACGAATAGCCAATGCTAAAATAATTGTCGCCGCGCGTAGCCACCGACATACTACTTCGGATAGCGCTTATGCGGCCCGTCAGCGCGTTATCGCTCATGTCATCAGCATTTTCGCCAAAAATCTCAGTGTCCCTGGCGATTTTCTCCATTACGCTGCGAGTCCAAAGTAGCTCTCTGGCCGCAGATGCCTTTTCACTGATCCCGGTTGTGACGGCCCGGCCTTCCATCAATGGCCGAATGATATTTCGGTCGTCCACAAAAATAATAACCTGGGACTGGTACTTGTATGGCCAAAGGAATCCTGCCGCCAGCACACCAAAACTGACCGCCGCAAAAACAAACAATGCAAGCCACTTGCGGGTGCGGATCTCACGAACAACTTCTGTAGGTAACCGACTTAATGGAAGTGCCATAGTTATTACCTGCTACCTGATGGCGCCAACTGATTTACTACTCCTGAATGCATCAGATACGTCTCTCTGGCACTGTCAAAATATCTCCGGGGCGAAGCCTGTAATTGGTCGAAATATCACCTCGGGTCAGTATTTCATCCAGTTTGATGGGGATAGCCACAACCTCTCCGTCAACCATTCGATACAATACCGAATTGTTCGCAGCTGCAAAGGGTGACAGGCCACCTGAGTTCAGCACCATATCCAGTACAGTCATGCCGGCGCGGTGAGGAACGGAGGTTGGTTGCTGAACCGCTCCGGTTACCCGGACACGGTCACTGAATTCGTGGCTTCCCATACTGGTTACAACGACACTCACCTGGGGCTCACGAATGTAGGACTCCAGGCGCAACTCGATGTCCCTCGCTAGCTCTTCCGGTGCTAACCCACTGGCCTGCACATCGCCAGCGAGAGGAACAGATATCTTCCCATCAGGCCTGATAGGCACGGAAATGCTGAGATCATCGTTGCGCCAGACAGACACCCGGACAACGTCAGTCGCCCCCAGAATGTACTGATCGACGCTGTTTGTTGTATCAACAGCCAAGGCTTTCTGAATCTTCTCGGGTGATGACGTGCCGGGCCCGGCACAACCCGCAATGAGTGTTACCGCTGCCAGGGACATGAGAAGCCCCTTCAGTGAGTATTTCGATGACATTCGCAATCCTCTCTGTGTCCATTTTGGTTTCCGTATTTCGGGCAGAGCTGGTCCCGAAACTACCTTGATCCTTTTTTGAACAATACCACTTCTACTGTCTGAATTATAATCAACAAATCAAGCAACAGGCTTTGATTCTTGATGTAATAGAGGTCGTAACGGAGCTTTTCCCGAGTGTCCTCTTCATTGTCCGCATATGCAAAACAAAGCTGGGCCCAGCCGGTCAACCCCGGCTTGACGCGATGGCGCTCGCTGTAGAATGGAATCCTTTCCGACAATCGCTCTACAAATACCGGCCTTTCGGGGCGCGGGCCAACGAAGGCCATAGTGCCATTCAGCACATTGAAAATTTGTGGCAATTCGTCAATCCGCACCTTGCGGATAAAATCCCCTACCCGGGTAACCCGTGCGTCATCCTTGCTGGCCCATACTGCTCCGTTTTTCTCGGCGTCGGTTATCATTGAACGGAATTTATAGACCTTGAAAACGCGGCCGTTAAGCCCGACCCGTTCCTGGCTGTAGAATATCTTCGCTTTGAAGCCATCCTCAATCTTGATGGCGATGGCTGTCAGCAGCATCAGCGGCAAGCTGACCAGCAGAAGAAGAGCGGCGGACAATATGTCGAGGGAGCGCTTGCCAACCCCAAAAACAGACGAGACGGTGAACCCGTCGGAAAACACCAACCAGCCGCGAGTCACCATCTCCAGAGCCACTTTTCTGGACTCCCTTTCGTAGAACGCGGCGCCGTCTACAATCCGCACTCCTTCCATTTTGCATTCCAGCAAGTCTTCCATCGGCAGACCTTTGCGGCGGTCATCCACCGCCACCACAATCTCATTGACCGGGTGTTTAAGGATGTATTGCTGGAGCGTGGTTGGAATGTTCAGCAGATAGTCCTTGCTGACCTCAACCGGTTCACCGGGCAACGACACGAAACCGGTCAATATAAAGCCCTTGCGGTTAAAAGGCGTTCTGAGGTCCTCGTGAATCTGCCTGGCACGGAACCCAGCCCCCAACACCAGCACCTTTCGTTTGAAGCGTTCTTTGCCGACGGCAGCAAAAAAGAAGAGGCGGGCAATGCCCAAAAGGAAAAAACCGAAAACCGAGCCAGTGGTCAGTGCACTGCTTGTGCCGATGTACCACAGCCACTCGTTGGAAAGCAGATAGGCAAACCCGCACAAAGGGATACTGACCATCAGAGCCAGGATGGTGCGCAACATCATTCCCGACATACCTTCTTCCAGGCGGGACTGATGAACACCGAGGGCTACCATGACCAGCAGGTTGATTGCCGAAAACACGACCGCTGAAGGCAACAGGAAGCTCAGGTTGTCAAGGAAGAAGGAAACGTCGCCGAAATAGCGGAAAAACACAGCCAATGCGAAGGCGAACGCCAGCACGAGAAAATCAATCAGGCCGAGGATGGCATACGGAAGATGAATGTAGTGTCTGAACAATCTGACGTGGGCCACGCCAACTCCTTTTGCTGTTCGCAACCATGAAAGTACGCATCCAGTGCGTCTACATACAGCGCTACGTGAACAGCAGTGTACTGTAAATTTCCGTAACTGCAATCGCCGGTGAGCAAACAAACCCGCTATGATGTAAAGGAAACTGACAATTCATGGTTTTCAAATCGCCAGTTGCCTCTTTGTAGCAGGCTATTTTTTCTGCCGTTTACGCGCCATCAGCAGCCCAATCAGCCCTAGAGCTAAAAGTGCCAGTGTACCTGGCTCCGGAACAGCTACCATGCCGATGGTTACATTATCCAATCCGTACCCGTCATTGGAGTTGTTGGAGAAAATAGAAACACTGCCCAAGCCTTCTGTATCGAACAATGTGATGTAAAAAATACTTCCATTACCCAGTGCAGAACCGAAGATATTCCCGAAACTGAAATCTAAGCCGCCAATCGAGAACCGACCCCCAGCGTCGTTCGGATCTGTCATGTAAAAGCCTATGGCGCTGTAGCCTGCCACCAGGGATATGTTCATTTCCCGAGCATCCATACTGTCCAGCCAGTTGTTACCGGAGACGGAGTAGCGGCCATTGAAGGGCGTTGTGCCTGCATCCAGCACCGCAAGGCCGTTATCGCAGTCATAGCTGCCACTGTCACAAAGCCCCCCCGAACCGGCTACCACGCGGGTAAAGGAACCGACGCCGGCCTGGGAATTAATAGTGGCTGACTGGGTTCCGGGGGTGTAGTAGGTGTTGTCGTCGAAGGTTTCGGTAAGGAAACCACCGCTAAGGGAGGCCAGGAAGTCGCTCTCTGCCTGACTGGCTGCCGCTCCACCCTGGTCGCTGATTGCGAGAATAGGCGCCGCTGAAACCCAGGAACAAACACCAAAGAGCAGTCCTGTTGCGAGAATGGTTGTTATCTTTTTCATATCAGTACTCCATAGATCTGACGTACGTAGCGTACACAGGAGTACTGGTTGCATGGCTCGTGCCATAATTATAACTGTTTATGTTTCTGGCACTTATAAGACCTTACTCTCTGGGATGTAAATTAAACTGACACATATGTAACTTTTCCGTATCAGTGTCATATCACGAAAAGCTCCGCAAACTCTTGCACAGGCGTACTTTCCAGGGCCTTCTGGTCCTTGCAGAGCCGGAATATCTGTTCGCAGCGCTGGCCAGGGAACCGAGTGGCCAGATTGCTGTAGAATTTGTCTTCCAGCAGCGGAATCCCATCCTTCCGGCGCCGACGGTGACCGATGGGATATTCAACCGCAACTTTGTCCGTACTGGAGCCATCTTTGAAGAATACCTGGAGGGCATTGGCGATTGAACGTTTGTCCTCTTCCAGATACTCACGGGTATACCGTTCATCTTCCACTACTTCCATCTTTTCCCGGATGCTGTCGATGACCGGGTTTGCCTGATGGAAGCTGTCTTCATAATGCTCTGCAGTCAGGCTGCCAAAGATCAGCGGCACCGCAGCCATATACTGCAGGCAGTGGTCCCTGTCAGCGGCATTTGCGAGCTTGCCCTGCTTGGAGATAATGCGGATGGCGGACTCGTGGGTGGTAATGACGATGCGGTCAATTTCCTCCAGACGATCTTTAACATGGGGATGCAGCGTGACTGCCGCTTCCGCGGCTGTCTGTGCGTGAAACTCCGCCGGGAAGGAAATCTTGAACAGGATGTTCTCCATCACATAGGAGCCGAAATCCTGGGGCAAAGAAAACTGACGCTTATCCTCAGGCTTGACCTTCTGGTCCTTGTTGGTTTTGCTGAACAGCACGTCGTAGAAGCCCCACTGGGACGCTGTCAGTACGCTCGGGATACCCATCTCCCCTCTCATGGCGATATCTGCCAGCCGCACAGCGCGTGAGGTGGCGTCGCCCGCCGCCCAGGATTTTCGAGAGCCTGCATTCGGCGCGTGGCGGTAGGTTCGCAACGACTGGCCATCAACCCAGGCGTGGGATAGCGCTGACAGCAACTGCTCCCGGTTTGCGCCCATCAGTTTCGCGGTGACGGCTGTGGACGCCACTTTGACCAGTACTACATGATCCAGCCCTACCCTGTTGAAAGAGTTTTCCAGCGCCAATACACCCTGAATTTCATGGGCCATGATCATGGCTTCAAGCACATCCTTCATGGACAGTGGTGCTTTGCCTTCCGCTACCCGTTTCTGGGAAAGGTGGTCAGCCACCGCCAGAATGCCCCCCAGGTTGTCGGATGGGTGGCCCCATTCGGCGGCAAGCCAGGTATCGTTGTAGTCCAGCCAGCGGACGATGCAACCGATATCCCAGGCCGCTTTCACCGGATCCAGCCGGAACGAGGTTCCCGGAACTCGAGCACCGTGCGGAACGACAGTACCCTCGACCAATGGGCCAAGGTGCTTGGTACACTCTGGGAACCGCAGGGCAAGCAGGCCACAGCCTAGTGTATCCATCAGGCAATTTCGGGCGGTATTCATGGCCTCTTGGCTCTTTATCCGATAACTGAGGGTGTAATCGGCAATCGTCTGCAGGAGGTGGTCGTAGTCGGGGCGATCGTTCAGATCAAAAGTTGCTGACATTGAACTGTGTCCCTTTTGGGAAGTTTTATCCGTTTCAGCCTAGTTGAACAAACCATGAAATTCATGCACATGTAATTATAATATCGACATATTTAAAATATTCATGCCTCTGTACGATACACAAATAAACGGAAAATTATTTAAATCTCACTATTTTCAATAAGTTAAATTAGATAGAAAGAACCCCAATCCTTTATTTATTTTAGTTAACAAGTAATTACGCAAATAAGTTAAAATTTTTTAATAAACAGCCCCCATACAATTTCCCAAATTTCGCTTTAACTGATTGTTTGTATTTCAATTCTTTATCACCTTTCGTTTTCCAAGCCGTAATACTATAACGTGGTCTTCCCAGCCTTATCTCGCCTATAATTCCGGCCTAATTATGAACAACCCGTCAGCTAACCTTAACAACTGTCAACAACATCGATAAACCGTGGAAACGCCAGTGACCAGCACCTATACCAAATCTGCAATTGCCGAATGGCTCACTATTCTGGGTGAATCCGGAGTAGTCGTGACTGGCGCAGAGAACTTCGGTGCCTCCACAACAGGTACAAGCCGTACTATTCCGGCCGTGCTTCGGCCAGAGAATCAGGAACAGGTGGCAGCGGTTCTGCAGGTCGCGCAACGTTGGCAGGTCGCGGTTTACCCCGTGAGCACCGGTAATAACTGGGGCTACGGCAGTGCAAACCCTGTTGAAGACGACTGTATCATTCTTGATCTGAGCCGGCTTGACCGTATTTCCGGTTTTGACCCTGAAATGGGCGTTGTAACTGTTGAGCCTGGCGTAACCCAAGGTGCCCTGAGGGATTTTCTTGATCATCAGGAAGGAAATTATCTCGTTCCAGTGACCGGTGCAGGCCCCACTTGCAGCATCCTCGGGAACGCCCTTGAACGGGGTTACGGCATCACGCCTGTTACAGACCATTTTGCGGCAGTGACGAAGATTGAAGCGATCCTGCCCGATGGCACCCGATACCAGACGCCGCTCAGCGAACTCGGCGCAGCGGAAGTAGACGGGCTTTTCAAGTGGGGACTGGGCCCCTATCTTGACGGACTTTTCAGCCAGGGGAATTTCGGCGTGGTTGTAAATATGACCATCGCCCTCGCGCCCGTTCCCGAAACCGTGACAGCATTTTTCTTCTCGACAAAAGACGATGCCAAACTGGAAGCACTGATCCCCACTGTCAGGGCCGTGTTGCGAGCCCTCGGCGGTTCTGTGGTGGCGATCAACCTGCTCAACAGCCAACGCATGCTCTCGATGATGACGCCCTTTCCAGAGGACAAGGCTGTTAACGGTGTCCTGCCCGCCCATGAAGTTGAAAGCATGGCCAACAGTCACGGTGTTCCTGCCTGGAGTGGTGTTGGTGCTATTTATGCCTCGAAGGAAGTCGCCCGTGCGGCCCGACGCACGCTACGACGACTTCTTGGCCCAGTAACCGACCGCCTCATCTTTATTAACCGACGGAAAGTTAACACGGTCCAGGCTGTTGCCCGCTTGCTGCCTGGCAGGCTGGCCACACGGGTTAAGGGCATGGCGGATACGCTCTCCGGAGCACTGGAAATCATGCATGGCTCCCCCAATGATGTCGCGCTGGCACTGGCGTATTGGCGCTCAGGTAATCTGCCACCGCCCGGACAACCCAAAAACCCCGCCCGCGATGGCTGCGGTCTCATATGGTTCGCGCCGCTGGTTCCGATACGAGGGGACGATGTTCGCCGTTATATCAACATGATCGAGAGAGTTTGCCCCCAGTATGGCGTTAATCCACTCATTACATTGACAACCGTAAATGATCGCTGCTTCGACTCGACTGTTCCCCTGCTCTTTGACCGCAGCGATGCTGATGCGACCGCAAAAGCCAACGACTGCTATCGCGCACTGGTCAGCGCGGGGCAACAGGAAGGCTTCCTGCCCTATCGCCTCAACAATGATGCGATGGGAATTCTGAATACCGGCGACTCTGCGTTTTCCAGACTTGCCAGTCAACTGAAAGCCACAGTTGACCCCAATTTTATCCTGGCGCCCGGACGTTACGTGCCCAGGATAAAACGTTCCGAGGTCTGATGAGCTGTAACCTCGATACACCCGTAGTACGCCGTCAGTTGATGTTCAGACGGCGCTTTTTTTCACTGCGACTATCGCTCTAACAGCGCCCTGAATGGGACAGAATGAGGATCCAGAGATGCACAAAGGGTTTGCACTTCAGCACGAAGCAGACAAAACAATAAACCAGCCTGCTTACGAAGACGTCAGCACCATTTTCAACTCGGTATTCGACGTCCAGTTGGCGATGTGCCCTGAGACGATCGATGAAGTCTTTGCAGTCCGGTATCAGGTTTATTGCATTGACCGGCCTTTCGAGGACCCGAATTGCTTTGCCGATAAACGGGAGCACGATGCATACGACCCTCGATCCGCACATGCCTTGATCCGGCACCGGATAACCGGAGACAGCGTCGCTGCCGTTCGTCTCGTTATGGCGGGTGACAACCCGGAACAGGCCGATTTTCCCATGGAAGGCCCTTGTCTCCCCCGGATGGGCCTGCATGCACAGAAAGCATTTGCCGACGCTCGCCGAGAGAACATTGCTGAAATATCCCGGATGGCGGTCAGCCGGGAGTTCCGGCGGCGGCTCAATGAGGACGAGTCAACCTCAGGTATCAGTGATTTCACCTGTTACAGCGATGCTGAAAATGGCAAACGCGCCATGCCCTATATCAGCCTGGGGCTTTTTTCAGCCATCCTCCAGATGTCGGTCAAACATGGCATAACTCACTGGATGGCCGTCATGGAGCCCGCACAGCTGCGCCTCTTGAAACGGTTTGGGGTGGAATTTGATCATGTAGGGCCCGTCATGGAGTACCACGGTCGCCGCCGCCCTGCCTTCACCGAAGCAGCATCACTGATCGACGGCATCAGGAAACGCCGTCCGGATGTCTGGTCGCTGATTACTGACGACGGGCGATACTTGCCGGCGAGACCGGATACCGGCTACGAGGCAAATGAGAGGGAAGTTGCCTGACCGGCAACTGAGTGACTCTGAGTGATCGTCAAGGCTGTCCGCACCGAGACAAGCTCAACATAAAAAAGCCCCCACAGAGAGGTGGGGGCTTCTTTATTCATGCACTATCGTCTGAACGTTATGATTGCTCAAACGTTAGACATTTGCTGCTTTCTTCCTGCGGGCCAGACCAAGACCGGCTAGGCCGAGACCCAACAGTGCCAAGGTGCCTGGTTCAGGTACTTCTCTTGCCTCTATACGGAACCGGGTGGAGAAGTTGTTGGTTTCGCCTTCTTCAGTGAGAAGACCAACACACCCAACGCCGGCTCCCGCTTCTATACAGGCGTCGTCCGCCAATACACCCAATCCAATGATTTCGAGGAAGACGGTGTAGTTGTAATCGTCAAGAATGAACGACGAAGCGAACTCGAAACCGCCCGAGCCATTTGGAACAGCACCCAAATCGTCGAAGTTGTCGATCGTGAAGATGTCATCGCAAACGGAGACAGAATCATCAACACAGGTGCCACTGTTCATCGTTTCATTGAAGAAGCTCACGAACGGAGTAGATGTTGGAGGCAACGCGCCACCCGGAGGAGCAAACGGGGTCAGCGTCAGCGTGGAGGTGAGCGTAAAACCGGAGAGTGCGGCACCCCTGGCAGGGAGAACATTGTTAGTATGAGTAAAAACTCCCCCAGCTACGAAGCCCCCATTAGTTTCAAGGCCACTCGGCGCACTTACGTCGGTGATCGAAACGGACGACTGATCTCCAGAACCAACACCCCAAGACAGTTTACGATTCGAGTCAGACGCCGTAACGCTGCCATCTCCAGCAGTCGCAGACACGTCCGAGAAAACGCTGCTGACATCATATCCCCAGTCGGTAATCATCACCGCACTGGCAGACTGAGCGATCAGAGCAAATGGCACGATAAGAGTTGATAAGAACGTTCTTTTAAATGCAGTTTTCATAGTTTCTCTCCTTGAATGTGAACGCTGGCAGCTGAAATTCAGGCAAGCAAGTCAGCGGTGAACTACTATAAGCATCAGCCATACCATTTATTGAAAATCCTTTTATTTAAATAACTTATAATTAAAACCCAATTATTGTATAGGGTCAGGTGTAAGCATCTTCGACATCAGATCCTCGTTAATGCATCGCCTTAAGCGCCATGTAAATTTTCAAATAAGTTTTAGAGCGGTCGTTTCTCGGGTTGGGTTCGAAAAAGGCATCTAAAAGCATCTGAATAGTTCGTTTTATAGCGATTCCATTATAAAAAACGAGTCTTAGCGACTGGGCAGCACTAAGATGCGTAAAGTATTCTGACGCCACGACGACAGGGTTGTGTGTAACCTATCCGGATATAAGGATTAAACAACGACGCAATTACGGGCTGGCCGGGGGTTGACTCTGGCGATGGCCGGCAATGCCTATTGGCATGCTGGAATTTGGGCTGCGCCGCCGTAGTAGTAGGGAGGTTTAAGTACCGTCGTCGGATTACGCCTACCGGGCCGTAATCCGACAACTTAATCACATACTCACTGGGACACCTCTACAACGCTAACGAATCCCCGGGCACCCTAACCCAACCTTCCATAAGCACTCGTGCACTGCGGCTCATGATGGCTTTGGTGGCAGTCCACTGACCATTGACCAGGCTGGCTTGCGCGCCGACCTGCAAGGTGCCCGAGGGATGGCCGAAGGTCACGGAAGTCCTGTCTCCTCCTCCAGCGGCCAGGTTAACCAGAGTTCCCGGTACCGCGGCTGCAATAGCAATAGCAACGGCGGCGGTGCCCATCATCGCGTGGTGGAGCTTACCCATGGAAAGGGCCCGCACCAGCACGCCCACATCCCCTGCCCCAATGGCCTTGCCACTGGAAGACACATAGTCAGACGGCTTTGCCACAAACGCTACCTTGGGCGTGTGCTGGCGGCTGGCGGCCTCTTCCACGGACTGAATCAGTCCCATTTTGACAGCACCGTGGGCGCGGATGGTTTCGAACATCGCCAGCGCTTCGGGGTTGCTATTGATGTCATCCTGCAGTTCCGTGCCCTTGTAGCCAATATCGTCTGCATTCAGGAAGATGGTGGGAATGCCGGCATTGATCATGGTGGCCTTGAGGGTGCCAACACCGGGTACTTCCAGGTCGTCCACCAGGTTGCCTGTGGGGAACATGGCACCTTCGCCGTCGGCGGGGTCCATGAATTCCACCTGAACTTCGGCCGCCGGGAAGGTCACGCCGTCCAGTTCGAAATCACCGGTTTCCTGCACTTCACCATTGGTGATGGGAATGCGGGCAACGATGGTTTTCCGGATATTGGCCTGCCAGATGCGAACCGTGGCAATACCGTTTTCCGGAATACGCTCTTGGGCAACGAAACCACCATTGATGGCGAATGCGCCGACGGCAGCGCTCAGGTTGCCGCAATTCCCGCTCCAGTCGACGAAAGGCTTGTCGATGGAGACCTGACCAAAGAGGTAGTCCACGTCGTGGTCCGGTTGTGTTGGCTCGGCCAGGATCACGGTCTTGCTGGTGCTGGAGGTAGCACCGCCCATGCCGTCGATCTGCTTCTGGTAAGGGTCCGGGCTGCCGATCACACGCAGCAGGAGGTTATCCCGGGCTTTGCCCGGGACTTGTGCCGCCTCGGGCAGATCCTTCAACCGAAAGAACACGCCCTTGCTGGTGCCGCCACGCATGTAGGTGGCGGGGACTTTGATCTGGGGCGCGTGGGTCATGCGGCGCCCTCCGATTGCAGGAAGTCCTCGGCAAAGCGCTGAAGCACACCACCAGCACTATAAATAGACACTTCTTCCGCTGTATCCAGGCGGCAAATTACGGGCACACGCTCGGTACTGCCGTTCTTGCGATGGATAACCAGCGTGAGTCCTGCGCGAGGTGCAGCAGTGCCTTCCACGTCGTAGGTTTCGGTTCCCTCAATACCCAGGGTTTGCCGTGTGATGCCTTCCTCGAACTGCAGGGGCATAACGCCCATGCCGACGAGATTGGTGCGGTGAATGCGCTCAAAGCCTTCCGCAACGATCGCTTCCACACCTGCCAGGGCCACACCCTTGGCCGCCCAGTCACGGGAAGAACCCTGGCCATAGTCTGCACCGGCGATGATGATCAGCGGCTGCTTCCGTTCCATATAGGTTTCGATGGCTTCCCACATGCGGGTGACCTTGCCTTCCGGCTCAACCCTTGCCAGGGAGCCCTGCCTCACCTTGCCGCTCTCGTCCCGCACCATTTCATTGAACAGTTTCGGGTTGGCGAAGGTAGCACGTTGTGCCGTCAGGTGATCGCCCCGATGGGTGGCGTAGGAGTTAAAGTCTTCCTCCGGCACACCCATTTTATGCAGGTATTCACCGGCTGCGCTGTCCATCAGGATCGCGTTGGACGGCGACAGGTGATCGGTGGTGATGTTGTCCGGCAACACCGCCAGCGGGCGCATACCCTTGAGGGTTTTCTCGCCTACCATGCCACCTTCCCAGTACGGCGGGCGGCGAATGTAGGTGCTCTGGGGGCGCCAGTCGTAGTTCGGGTTGGTGTTGGCGTGCGCATCCCGGGTGATGTCGAACATCGGGATGTACGTGCTGCGGAACTGCTCCGGCTTCACGCTGGACTTCACGATGGCATCAATTTCCGCATCATCCGGCCAGATGTCCTTCAAGGTAATGGGATTGCCATCCTTGTCGTGACCCAGGGCGTCTTTCTCGATGTCGAAACGGATGGTGCCTGCAATCGCATAGGCCACCACAAGTGGCGGTGATGCCAGGAACGCCTGCTTGGCGTAGGGGTGAATGCGGCCGTCAAAGTTCCGGTTGCCCGAGAGCACGGCGGTGGAATACAGGTCCCGATCAACAATTTCCTTCTGGATCTTCGGGTCCAGTGCGCCGCTCATGCCATTGCAGGTGGTGCAGGCGAAAGCCACTACGCCGAAGCCGAGTTCTTCCAGCTCGGACATCAGGCTGGCTTCTTCCAGATACATTTTTACCGTCTTGGAGCCCGGCGCCAGGGAAGTCTTTACCCAGGGTTTGCGAGTCAGGCCCAGCTTGTTGGCATTACGGGCGATCAGGCCTGCGGCCACCATATTGCGGGGGTTGCTGGTGTTCGTGCAACTGGTAATCGCGGCGATGATGCACGCGCCGTCCGGCATCTTGCCCTCAACCTTTTCCCACTTGCCGGCAACACCGCGCTCAGCCAGTTCGGAGGTGGGAAGGTGCGCGTGGGGGTTGGACGGGCCTGCCAGCGTACGGTGCACCTTTGACAGGTCAAACGTCAGCACTCGCTCATATTCGGCGTTTTTCATGCTGTCGGCCCACAGGCCTGTCTCTTTGGCGTATGTCTCAACCAGGGCGACCTGGTCGTCTTCACGCCCGGTCAGCTTGAGGTAATCGATGGTCTGGCCGTCGATATAGAACATCGCCGCCGTGGCACCGTATTCCGGAGTCATGTTGGAGATGGTGGCCCGGTCACCTACGGTCAGGCTGTCGGCGCCTTCGCCGTAGAATTCCAGGTAGGCACCTACCACCCTTTCCTTACGCAGGAATTCAGTGATAGCCAGCACCATGTCGGTACCTGTGATCCCCGGTTGCAGCTTGCCCTTGAGCTCCACACCCACGATGTCCGGCAGGCGCATCATGGAGGCGCGGCCCAGCATCACGCTTTCGGCTTCAAGGCCGCCAACACCCACGGAAATAACACCAAGGGCATCTACCATTGGCGTGTGGCTGTCGGTTCCCACGCAGGTATCCGGATACGCAATACCGTCACGGTTCTGAACCACCGGCGACATCTTCTCCAGGTTGATCTGGTGCATGATGCCGTTGCCCGGAGGAATCACATCCACATTCTTGAACGCAGTCTTGGTCCAGTTGATGAAGTGGAAGCGGTCGTCGTTGCGACGGTCTTCCACGGCACGGTTTTTCTCAAACGCGTCTTTCTCGAAACCGGCGTGCTCAACGGCCAGCGAGTGATCCACGATCAACTGGGTGGGCACCACCGGATTGACTTTCGCCGGATCACCACCCTTTTCCTTGATGGCATCGCGCAGGCCAGCCAGATCTACCAGGGCCGTCTGGCCAAGGATGTCATGGCAAACCACGCGGGCCGGGTACCAAGGAAAATCCAGGTCCCGTTTGCGCTCGATCAGCTGCTTGAGGGAATCCGTCAATGCCGACGGGTCACAACGACGAACCAGCTGCTCTGCCAGGATCTTGGAAGTGTACGGCAGTTTGTCGTAGGCGCCAGGCTGGATGTCTTCCACAGCCTGACGGGTGTCAAAATACTCCAGGTCGGTGCCCGGGAGGGGTTTGCGGTAATCAGTGTTCATGGGCGGTACTCAAATTCTGGTTTATCGGATTACGGCCGCTCGTCGATCGGCACCCATTTAGAATCCGCCGGGCCATCGTAGTCGGCACTTGGGCGAATGATGCGGTTATTTTCACGCTGTTCTTTCACGTGGGCGGTCCAACCAGACACTCGCGACATCACGAAGATGGGAGTAAACAGTTCGGTCGGGATACCCATGAAGTGATAGGCGGAGGCATGGAAGAAGTCGGCGTTGCAGAACAGCTTCTTCTCGCGCCACATGACCTCCTCACAACGAACCGATACCGGGTACAGAACGGTATCACCCACTTCCTTGGCGAGCTCCTCCGACCATTTCTTGATGATGGCGTTGCGGGGATCAGACTCCCTGTAGATCGCATGGCCGAAGCCCATGATCTTCTCTTTGCGCTCCAGCATGCCCAGCAGGCCTTTCTCGGCTTCGTCCGGGGTCTGGAATTTCTGGATCAGCGCCATGGCCGCCTCATTGGCACCACCGTGGAGCGGGCCGCGCAGGGTACCAATGGCACCGGTCACGCAGCTGTGGATATCCGACAGGGTGGAAGCACACACACGAGCCGTGAAGGTAGAGGCGTTGAACTCATGCTCTGCATAAAGAATCAGCGACACGTTCATAACGCGCTCATGCAGTTCGCTGGGTTTCTTGCCGTGAAGCAGTTCCAGGAAATGGCCACCAATGGAATCCACGTCGCTGGCGGTATCGATACGCACGCCTTCATGGGCGAAGCGGTACCAGTAGGTGATGATGGCCGGGAACAGTGCCAGCATGCGGTCAATCTTGTCGTTCTGCTGGCTGAAGTCGGTCTCTGTTTCCAGGTTGCCCAGCATTGAGCAGCCGGTACGCATGACGTCCATGGGGTGAGCATCTTTGGGAATGTGCTCCAGGACAGATTTCACGGCGTATGGCAGTTCACGCATACTCACAAGTTTTGTCTTGTAGTCCTCAAGCTCCTGCCGGTTAGGCAGCTTGCCGCGCAACAGCAGGTAAGCCACTTCCTCGAACTGGGCGTGGTCCGCCAGGTCGCTGATGTCATAGCCACGATAAGTCAGGCCGGCGCCGGATTGGCCAACAGTACACAGTGACGTTACGCCAGCCACCTGGCCGCGAAGACCTGCGCCTCCGAGTTGTTTTGCTTCAGCCATGGTTTTCCCCCTCATCAATGTTTGGATTTTGATTAACCCTTTTTCTGCTGGAACAGCTCGTCCAGCTTCTGTTCGAAATCGTGGTAGTTCAGGAAATCGTATAACTCCATCCGCGTTTGCATAAGGTCAACCACGTCTTTCTGGTCACCTTTCTCGAGGATGTTTTCGTAAACTGTCAGTGCCGCCTTGTTCATGGCGCGAAAGGCACTCAATGGATACAGCACCATACCGGCGCCGGCTTCTGCAAGCTCCTTGCGATTGTACAACGGCGTGGCACCGAACTCGGTAATATTGGCCAGCACCGGCACGTCCAGGGCTTCAGAAAAGGCCTTGTAGTGCTCCAACTCGGTCACCGCTTCGGCGAAAATGCCGTCGGCGCCTGCCTCAATGCAGGCCTTTGCGCGCTCAATGGCCGCTTCCAGACCTTCTTTCTGGAACGCATCGGTGCGGGCCATGATGAAAAAGTCATCGTCCTGACGGGCATCCACGGCGGCCTTGATGCGATCCACCATTTCTTCCTGGGAGACGATTTCCTTGTTCGGTCGGTGACCACAGCGTTTCTGGGCAACCTGATCCTCGATATGAACCGCCGCTGCGCCAGCGCGTTCCATTTCACGGATTGTGCGAGCAATGTTGAAGGCCCCGCCCCATCCGGTATCGATGTCTACCAGCAGCGGGACGTCGGTGGCCGCAGTGATGCGGCGGACATCCTCGACCACATCGTTCAGAGTGGTCATGCCCAGATCCGGCAAACCATAGGAAGCATTGGCAACACCGCCTCCGGACAGGTAGATGGCCTGGTGACCGACCTTTTCCGCCATCATGGCAGTATAGGCGTTGATGGTACCGACAATCTGTAAGGGATGGTTTTCTTTCAGGGCTTTGCGGAAGCGTGCGCCTGGGGATAGTGTTTTGGACATGAGTAACCTCGTCATTTGGTGTGATGGTTCTAGATCGTTAAATCGCCTTGCTGGATCTTTTTCTCGATGTTTCTGCGGGCCGCATGGATATGTCGTTTCATCAGGAATTCCGCCAGCTCGCCGTCACGCTGAGCTATGGCTTCAACAATTCTGCGATGCTCCCCCAGCGCCATGTGAGGGCGCCCGGATGACGTGCTCAAACGGTAACGGTACATCCGGACCATATAGTAAAGATCACCCAGCAGCATTTGCGCGAGTTTAGTGTTGCGACTGCCGGTGGCAATTCGGTGATGGAAGTCGTAGTCGCCTTCCGCCTGATAGTAGGCCTGACCCTGTGCCTGTTCGATCATTCGCTCATGGCTATCGAGGGTGGCGGACAGGTCAGCGATTTCCTGATCGGTCATTCGCTCGGCGGCCTGACGGGCGGCGAGCCCCTCCATGGTTTCGCGAATGCGGTAGAGTTCCATGAGTTCATCAGCGCTGACTGAGACCACCTTTACCCCGGCGTGGGGCCGGCGTACCAGTAACCCTCGGGATTCAAGGCGGCCAAGCGCCTCGCGCAGCGGGCCACGGGTAAGATTGAAACGGGAGCAGAGTTCGACTTCGCCGATCTTTTCGCCAGGGGCAAGGTCGCCCTTCACGATGGCCGTTTGCAGACAATCGAAGGCTTCATCGGCACGGGTATAGGTTTGGGCGATAGCTTCCGGCATATTTTGTCAACAATAGTGACTGGAATTACCGGAAATCTACGCCCTAACTCGATTATTGTCAACAATCCTGGATTACCTGGCTGCTTTATTGTTGACAGAGAGGCAGCCATCACCGCCCGGAGGCGACGCTAATAGAGCGTGCGCTCGTCCTTGGGAGGCGGCGTGTACTGGTACAACCAGGTTTCGGTAAGGACCTGATTGCCGAGCTTGAGCTGAAGGCGCAGGTCAATCGGCTCCAGGGAGTCGTCGGGCACCAGGTCAAACATAGCCCGATAGCCACCAATGGAATCCAGTGGTCGTGCAGACGTGATTTCCACCTCCCCGCGGCTGGCCGTTATCACCGGTTCTACCTCAGCATCGTCTCCCACCAGCGGCAGCGCGCCTCCGGCAAAGTCCACGGCAAACCGCCAGGAGAAGTATTCTCTCTCCTGCCCGACAACGCCACCCAATCCCGTACGCGTTGCCTGAACTGTGGCCAGCTCCTCTGGCTCCATCGGCGGCTCGGCTCCCCACGACAGCGTGTAGGAATAGAGATACTCCTGCCCGGGCTCCATGGGCTTCTCGGGGTGCCAGAAGGCGACGATATTGTCGAACGTCTCGTCCTTGGTGGGGATCTCCACCAGCATCACGCTACCCTTGCCCCAGTCATCGTGGGGCGTAACCCAGGTGCTCGGACGCTTCTCGTAGAACACGCCGTCATCCTGATAATTGGCAAAGCCACGGTCGCGCTGCAACAAACCAAACCCACGAGGATTATTGTCAACAAACGTATTTACCCGGATCGAACGAGGGTTGACCAGTGGCCGCCACAGCCATTCGCCCTGCCCGTTCAGGATCGACAGCCCGTCCGAATCGTGAATTTCCGGGCGCCAGTCATAGGCCATGCGGCGATCATTCTCACCGGTCTGGTACATACTGGTCAGTGGCGCGACCCCCACCCGCTGAATGGGTTTTCTCGGGTATAGCGCCGCATCCACGCTCATCACCATGTTCCGTCCTGGGGTCAACGTAAAGGCATAGGCACCGGTCGTGCTGGGTGAATCCAGAAGTGCATAGACCACCATGTTCTGGCTGCCCGGTTTCGGTTTCTCCAGCCAGAAGGCCGAAAACTGCGGGAACTCTTCCCCGCTTTCCAGTGCGGTGTCGATCGCCAGGCCCCTGGCGGAGAGCCCGTATTGCATCTCTGACCCCACCGCCCGGAAGTAGCTCGCGCCGAGGAAGGCGGCCAGATCCCGCCCATAGTCCGTATGGAAGTGAACACGGAAACCGGCATAGCCAAGATCCTCCGGGAGGGTTCCCAAGGGCTGCTCCCCCTCATATCGGAAGTATTCCGGCTTGTACGCCAGCTCCCGGGCCTCGCCATCTTCCACTTCGTGGATGCGCACCGGGGTTTTGAAGTAGAGGCCAAGATGGAAGAGCTGCACCTGGAACGCATTGTCGTCGTTACGCCAAAGCGCTTCTTCGGGGCGAAAGCCGATCGCCTGGTAATCGTCCCAGGACAGATTCTTCAACGAACCGGGCAACTCCCCTTCATGTGACACCCAGGGTTCGCCGGCCAAAGCCCGCGCATGGCCTTTCAGCCACGCGTAACTGAATGGCTTGGCCTCACCAACCTCGCCCGCCACGCTGGAACCACTGTACATCAATGCCGAGAGGGGCAATGCCTGGGCTCCTGCCAGACTGACGAAGGTTTTGATCAGTGTGCGTCTGTCCATGTCATGCTCCCGTCTTAGGTTGAGGCTCTTTACTCTTGAGGCTTTGTCTTGCCCAAACTGGATATTCGCCGCCCCCAGAAACTGTCTGGTGAGGAACGCCAGGCAAGCCGGTGCAGTTCCGCCAACGCTGTACGGTCACGAAACACTTGGCTGAGTTCGTTCCGGGACAGCGAGTCCGGCCCTTTGTCGGCGAGTCGTCGTACCAATGGCGCCAGCAACTCAGCCCTTCTGGGATGGCGTTCAGCGCGCGCCAGGGCCAGATGAAGCTGATTCAGGCTCGGCCGGATCACGGCGGCCTCCACAGCGGTAATCACCGTGACCTCATCATCCAGGGCCCTCGCGCTTCTGGCGTCGTTCAATACCGCGACCGGCGTAAGCTCTTCCGGAATCACCAAAAGCCCTTTCTTTCTGAACGCCCGGCCCAGCCCTACACGGCTGAGCACCACCGATGTCGGGGCCGCCAACACAAGTGGCACTGCGACGGGCAAGGACCAGAGGAAAAACATGGGGTCCAGACTCCAGGCGAAGGCGGACCAGCCTGCCCCCACGAGCATGCCGGGAAACTGGGTCAGAAAAGCGTCCCGCCATGTCGTTTCTTCTGTGCGATTTTGTCCTGCCCAGGACAAAGAGACGTTGAGAAGAGCCCCAAGGACATATCGGCTGTGGGCCATCATCCGGACCGGAGCCAGCAGGACGGAGACGACGATTTCCAGCAACACACTGAGAAACAGCCGCCAGACGCCTCCGAAGCCCCGCACAAGGCCGTGGATTACAGCATCAAAGATGGCCAGGAACTTTGGCAGGAACAGCAGCGACAGGGTGCTCAACGCAAGCCCGATAGCCCATTCCGGGCGCCATTCCGGCCATAGGGGGAATAGACCCTGATGCCCTTCGGGGAAATAATTGATGCTGGCGACCGTCATTTGCACGGCTTCAACGGTCGTCAGAATCAGGAATGCCAACCAGAGCGGCGACGCAAGGTACGCCATGATGCCGTTAAGCAGCGCCATCCGGTGGGCCAGGCGCAACTTCCGCCCGAACAGCAGGATCCAAAGATGCTGGAGGTTTCCTCGGGACCAGCGATTGTCCCGGGAGAGTTCATCCGAAATGGTGGGCGGTGATTCTTCAAAACTGTTTCCAAGCTCAGGCTCAAGCCACACCTCATAACCCGCGCGCCCCATGTAGGCCGCTTCGACAAAGTCGTGACTCATGATTGGCCCGCGAAAAAGCCCGATGCCCCGCAGCTTGCGAAGACCGCAGTGCGTCATAAAGGGCTCAACACGCAGAATGGCGTTGTGGCCCCAGAAGGCAGCGTCTCCCATCTGTATGGCTGCCAGGCCTGTAGCGAATAACGACGAGTAAAGGCGGTTCGCGAATTGCTGCACTCTGGCAAAGAGAGACTCACCGTTGATAATGGTGGGTGCGGTCTGCAGGATACCCACGTTGGGTTCCCGCTCCATCAGTTGCACCATTTTCACGATGGTTCCCGCGCTTAGCAGGCTGTCGGCATCCAGCACAACCATATAACGATAACGGCGGCCCCAACGCCGCAGAAAGTCCGCAACGTTGCCGCTTTTGAAATTGAGATTCACGCGCCGCCGACGATAGAACAGCCGCCCTTCAGCTCCGAGCTCTTCACACAGCCGGTGCCACTCGGCCTGTTCCTGGAGCCAGACGTTCGGGTCCCTGCTGTCGGAGATAATATGAAATTCAAAGCGGTCCAGCTGCCCGGTCCGTTCAATGTCCTGATAGACCGCCTTCAACCCGCTGAGCGTCCATTTCACGGGCTCGTGGTAGATCGGCATAACGATGGCGGTTTTGGCCAGCGCCGTGTTTTCCAGTTCCGACTCTGGATGGCGTTTGAGAAGGCTGTGACGATCGCCACCTATCAGCCTGAGTACGAAACCAAACACGGCCGTCCAGAATCCCACTGCAATCCACATATAAAGAAGGATAAAAAGCGCAAGCAGGCCGAGCTCTACCCATGTTCCGCCGTGATACGGCAGAATCCAGAGCAAGAAGTAACTGGCAACAATGGTTTGCCCAACCACAAACAATGTCAGGAAAAAGCGACGGACAGTGGCGGTGCGGCGCCAGGTTCCCGAACGCTCATGGGGGGCTTCATTAACGACCTCAGTCATGGGGGTAGTACCCCAGGTGGCCGCGCATCAGGGGCGGAATGGGCGCCGGGATCTCCATTCCCGGCAGGTTGAAGTAGTCCGGCACAAGCTCAATACACCGGGCGGGCAAATCCAGCCCACCACCGTCCTTCATGGCGCTATCAACCAAACGCAGCACCTGTCGACACGTTTCCGCGTCCAACTCCACGCCATCGTCGCGCAGATAAGTCATGACCCTCTCGATCGCCTGCTGGCATACGGTTTCCGGCATGAACAAATCTCCGCTCTATTGCTTCTCTACAAGCCCGGAATCCGGGTTTATAGAATAGGTCCAGGTCTCGGTCAGTGGCTCGTTATCGAGCAGGAGTTGTCCACGGAGGACCGGGGCCTTTTCACTGACGGGGCGAACCAGCATCGACAGGCGCCAGGTGCCATCCGCCTCAACGTATTCAACAAAATGCTCTATGATCTCAACGGCTTCGCTGTTTCCGCTCCCTTCATTGACCTCACTGACGATGGCAGCATTGGGTTTAAGATCGTCCAGCGGCCCTCCCGCAAAATCAACAATGATTCGGTAGGCACCCTCTTCCGTGCCGCCTCCGGGGCGATTGCCATCTCCGACAAACGTTTGTACTGCGCGCCCGGTGCTCTGCCCCGATACGTCCTCGTCACCGAAATGAAGGCTGTAGGCAAGCGCCCGGTGGTCACCCTGCTTTACCGGCTCCTTCGGCTTCCAGAAGGCAACGATGTTGTCGTTGGTTTCCGCGTTGGTGGGAATTTCAACCAGTACAACCTCGCCGTTCGACCACCCCTGTCTTGGCGCAACCCATGCGCTGGGACGTTTATCATATCGGGCCTCGGCATCCTCAAACTGGTCAAACCGGGTGTCCCGCTGCATCAACCCGAAGCCAGCCAGGCGATCAACCTGAAGGTAGCTGAGCCGGAGGCGAGATGGATTTGTCAGAGGTCGCCACAACCATTCGCCCGCGCCCTGGTCATGAATCAGAAGTCCGCTTGAGTCGTGCACCTGAGGCCGCCATTCACCGCGTGGTCTGGCGGTATTCTCACCGTAGTAGAACATGGAGGTCAGCGGCGCCAGGCCTGGCTGATCCACCGGATTGCGGTAGAACAACTCAGCGGTGACATCGATACGTGTGGTCGAGCCGGGCTGAATATCGAAACGGTACGCGCCGGCTACGCTAGGACCATCCAATAGGCCATAAACCCGCATACGGTCACTGCCACCTCCCGGCCGCTCAAGCCAGAATTCAACAAACGATGGCACTTCCTCCCCGGAAGGCAGCCCGGTGTCAATTGCGATACCACGCGCCGACAAGCCAAAGTGATTATCGGCACCCACACCCCGAAAATAGCTTGCGCCTGCAAAGACCAGGAACTGGTTTTGTTCCTCACCACTGCCCATCGGGTACGTGAGCTTAAAACCTGAATATCCCAGATCTGCGGGAACCCTTTTGGCAAGCTCCGGGTCCGGGAAGCTGAAGCCGGATTTATCAAACGGAATGGGTTTGACGCCGTCGGCATCCACCTCATTCAGCTTGACCGTGTGGGTGTAATAACTCCCCGGCGGGACCATCATCACCTGGAATCGGGAGTTTCCCTCGCGCCAAAGACTGGCTTGCGGATTGAAGCGGATGGATTGGTAATCCCGGTAGCTCAGGTTCCTGAGAAACCCGGGCACCGCGGGTGGCGACTGATACTCACCTTCAGCCCTTGCTTTGGCCTTTTCCACTATCTCCCTGAACTCAAGCGCCCCCGCCGCATGGGCGTAGAGCAGCCCCGGCAATACCAGGCCGATCAGCCATCGTTTCCCTGAATGCATGTAGGTCCCACCTCAAAAAATGTCCATCGACTTTTTAATGTAGCACCTGCGACCCGCGCCGTCTCAAGTGACATCTTTGTAAGGCAGGTTGGCGAGGGGGGCCAGAGAGCCATCAGAGAGGAGTTAGAGAGAAATTAGAAAGAAATTAGAGAGAAATCAGATACCCATGGTGAGAGAGAACCGAACGTCCGGGCGTTCGGGCATCGTCATGGCCATAGTGGAGGCACGAATCATACGGCCGACGCTGACATTGGCCGTGAACGCACGGCCCTCGAATTTCAATGAAACCTGGCCAGCACTGGCCCGGCCGTGGCGGTCGGACTGGGTTTCGGAGTACGGAACCCAGCCGTGCAACACCGCAAAATTCACGCTGGAAAGTACACCGTCCATAAATGGCATCTGCCACGAGGGGCTGGCAGTATCCAGGCGCAACCAGCCACCCTGAACAACCGACACGGATTGGCCGTTAAAACCGGCAATCATGGAGGGACCGGCCACGGTCAGATACTCCGACACCGGAAGATCTTCATCAGCGAACTGGTAACGGCCGTGAATCCGCCAGCGCCACCGATAGAGCTCCTGTTCCAGCGAAGCGGACATGGCCACTTTGTAGAATGCGTCTTCGCGCCCGACATCTTCCTTCAACCGGTAATCGGTCGAACTGTACTCGCGACCACTCACCGCCTGAAGACCAGTGTTGGCCTGCACACCCCAAAGCTCATGACCGCCCTTTGCCTTGACGCCAACTGAGGACAGCTCGTAGCGGCTCTCTGATACCAGGCTACCCTTCTCCAGAGCGCGGCTGTCCCGCCCGGTATGGCGGGCAATACCATCAAACGCCAGACCAAATCCTGAAAACAGCGGACGACTGGCCCCGACGCCTACAACACTGGATTCGCCGCTGGCGTTGTAGCGCCTGTCACCACTAGTAATGGCACGGCTGTAGTATGAACTCCCGGTTTCCACAGTGACTTGGTTGGCTCCGGCGGGAAAGCGGTACCGAAACGACGTAGCATTGACGTCTGAGCGGTTTTTGTGGGACCGCGCATCGCGATAGCGAAACCCAATAGCATCGCTGCTGCCGACAAGACTGTCGGCAGATACGCCAATGTCGCCATTCATTCCGTCGCTGTTCAGGGAGGTTTTTCCGGAAAATTTCAATCGGGATCTAAGCCAGTGTTCACGCTCATCGCGAAACGCATTCACGCTGCCCGCGAAGTTATCGGCATAGGGTTTCCAACCATTACGCAACCACGCCCCCGATGATTCAGCGTACAAGGGCTGGCTGAGAACGCACAACAACAGTGCGAACAACAGAGAATGTCTCAATGTTTCTGATCCTGCCAGTGAGCGCCGGCCGCCTGTCGAGATGAGTGCCGGTTATTCTTAAAATATCGTCACTGCGGAATGTATTGCATTAAAGCCCTTAAATCCATCGCCGGTTGCTAAAATTTACAAAGTTAATCTTCATCTAAAACAGATGATTACGAACGTCTCTGAAAGTTTTTTCTATATATTTCAACAAGCGGCAGCTATTGATAACTGGTGCCAGTTATTACCAAATTCTACATTTCGCTACCAAGACCTCCATTTGGATCACTAACTTGGTTACACTTGGCACAATTCGTGAGTCAGCCTACACGGACGACTGACCTCAAACAGGCCGTGACCGAAACGAAATAAGGACGAACGTTATGATCAAGAAGTGTCTCTTCCCTGTTGCCGGCTACGGCACTCGCTTCCTGCCTGCCACCAAGGCCATGCCCAAGGAAATCCTGCCCATTGTGAACAAGCCCCTTGTTCAATACGGTGTGGAGGAAGCCGCAGAAGCGGGGGTTCACGAGTTCGGTTTCGTTACCGGTCGTGGCAAAAGGGCCATCGAGGATCACTTCGACATCAGCTATGAGCTGGAGCACCAGATTGCCGGTTCGGGCAAGGAAGATCTTTTAACGTCGATCCGGGAGCTGATCGACAACAACTCTTTCGCCTTTACCCGTCAGAATGAAATGAAAGGGCTCGGTCACGCCATCCTCACCGGTCGCAATCTGGTCGGCGACAACCCCTTCGCGGTCGTACTGGCGGATGACTTCTGTGTGGCTGATGGCGCCGGAGAAGGCGTACTCGCCCAGATGGTCAAACTTTACAATCAGTTTCGCTGTTCCATCGTGGCCATTGAAGAAGTGCCTGAGGATGAGACCCATAAGTACGGTGTGATCGCGGGTGAGTCCATGAAAGACGGGCTCTATCGCATCACCGACATGGTCGAGAAACCCGCCCCGGAAAAGGCCCCCAGTAATCTGGCAATCATCGGCCGTTACATTCTCACGCCGGACATCTTCGACATCATCGAGCGCACGCCGCCCGGCAAGAACGGTGAAGTTCAGATTACGGATGCACTACTGGAGCAGGCAAAAAACGGTTGCGTGCTGGCGTACAAATTCAAGGGCCGTCGGTTCGACTGCGGCAGCATTGACGGATTTGTGGATGCCACCAACTACGTTTACGAGAACATATACAAAAAAGGCAAATAGACGCCTACTTGCCGAGAATCTGCAGAATCATGCGCCGGTTTTCGCCGGAGGTTTTCCGGAACCGGCGCAGCAGTTCCATTTCTTCTTCTGAAAGTTGAATCCGGCTGATTTCCTGCTCGAGTTCTTTCAAGGCCGTTGACAGATCATCGCCCTGGCTGAACGCCAGGCCCGGCAACTCCAGTTGGCCCGTGTCCCCGGCGTCGTCCAGGTCCAGAAGGTCTTCCAGTGGGGTTTCCGTCTTCAGGCAAAAGTCCAGTAACTCGGTGACACCCGGCCATGCCCGCTGCCTCGCGTCCGTTGATTCCCAACTCACCACCCGTGCCTCGTCCACTCCGCACATTTCCGCCACATCCCCACACGACAACTGCCCGGCTTCCCGAATCTGCCGCAGGCGGCGGTTAAAGGTTTGCAGGTACCGCATAGGAGTGTTCTCTGCCGAGGTTAATCTTATGGCCTGATGGCACTTTCGGTGAATCAAGCCGGAAATGTAACGTACATATAGCTTTACACACAATCTACCTATAATGAATCCATTAGCAACGGAAATAACTCGGTATGGCGGCAAAAGCACTGGATAAAAACACCGCGTGGGAGCTGGTTCTGGACGCAGTGAACCGTAGCAATGTGACGCTCTCATTGCCGGGCAGTGACAAGCCAGCACTGGATATTGGCCTGAACGGCGAATGGGCACTGCGGCTGCCAGCGGACCTCGACGCACGCAACCTGCTGTCGGTTTTCCTGCCTCTGTGCTGCCCGGTTGCCCCGGGTGCACGATCACGGGTTGTGGGCCAGATGGGGCAGAGCCTGGACGGACGTATTGCCACGGTGACTGGCGCCTCCAAGTTCATCAATGGCGAGGGTGGCATTACCCACCTGCACCGTCTGCGGGCGGTGTCAGAAGCGGTCATTGTCGGTGCAGGAACCGCCTCCACCGACAACCCCAGGCTGACAGTCCGCAAGACGTCCGGCATCAATCCTGTGCGGGTGGTGATTGATCGCAACCATCGGGTACCGGACAGCCATCATCTGTTCAGCGACGAAGCATCCCCCACGCTCCGTCTCGTTGCTGGCGACTACCATGCTGGCGATAAGCTGGCCCCCCGCCACGGCGTAACGGATGTACCCTGCCTCGGACAGGATGACACCACGGACCCTGCCCATATACTCGAGGTTCTCGCAGACTTTGGCCTTCGCAAGATTTTTGTGGAGGGTGGCGGGCTTACCGTGTCTGAATTCCTGAATGCGGACCTGCTCGACCGGTTGCATGTCATGGTCGCCCCGATGATCATCGGCAGTGGACGCCCGGCGTTTTCACTGCCGGAAATCAAGAAACTCGACAGCGCCCTGCGCCCGAAGGCCCAAATGGTGGATTTGGGCACTGACATGCTGTTTGATTTGGATTTCAGCCGTTCGACTGTCGACGAGTGAACACGAACAACACGCCCGGAAGACTGGACAACAGAACCGCCAACCCATAGCCAACACTGAGTGCAACGCCCTGCTCTGCCGGCAGCCCGGCCATGGGCCAGAGCAATGCCGCAGCGCCCTCCCGCACCCCCCAGCCTGCGACGGTCACAGGAATGGCCATGACCAGCAGCAGAAGGCTGCACAGAGACGTCAGGACCAACGCGATGTGGGGGTCAGTCCAATAACCCGCGCCCAGAGCCAACAGTGAGAATACGGCCAGGTAACTGGCTACCACACCGGCGGATGACACCACCTGGATACCAAGGGCCGGCCACTCCAACAGGGCTTTGCGTAAGTCCCGCCGCAGCGCATGGACATAATTCTTCGCACGCTGCCAAAGGCTCGCAACAAGTACCGCTATCGCCACCAGGCCGGCCAGCAACAACAGCGTCCGTTCGCCGTATTCCGCGAGGGCTTCAAGCACTCCGTATCGGTACCAGGCAAGCCAACCACCCAGGCCGAGCACCACCGCTATCATGACCAACTGGCCGGACAGCCTCTCGATCATAACGGCATGAACGGACGCAAGACGGGCACCGGAGTCGAGACTGTGACGCCAGGCCCGATTAACATCTCCCAACACGCCACCGGGAAGCACCTGGTTCAGGAAGGTCGCAAGGTAGTATTCCCGCACAGCAACGGCCATGGGCAACACCAGACCAAGTTGCCGGGCGGTGTAACACCAGCGCCAGGCCGAAAGCACCACCTGTGCAACGGATACCACCATGGCTGCCAATAACGCCAGTAATGAGAACCGCACCAGTTCCCGACCAAGCACAGTCAGGTCCAGGAAGTAGCCCGTGGTCAATAACAACAACAGGGTGAAACCCCAGCGCAGGTAACGGGTTTGGGGCAGGCGTCGCACGTCAGGCAACGCCTTTTCTGGCTGGCCGGGCAAACAGGTCTTCATGCTCCACACGGATTGACAGGCGCTGCTCATCAGCTTGCTTCAGGCGTAAGCCAAACCAGCGCTCGGCCCGCTGGCGCTCGCCCGGCGACTGCTGCATTACCGCATCCCGCCAGCCCTCGAGCAAGGCACCCTGAAGCGCACCTTGACCAGGCGCCAGATGCCATGGGCTTGCGGCAACAGACACCTGATAGTCGCGCAATTCCAGTTGTTGCTTGAGGTAATTCGTAGCCGATGGCCCGAGCGCGGCGCCAGTCCCCTTGTCATTGTGCTGGTGTTCGTTGACGGTCTTGCGTATCCAGTGGTCATCCTGGTCTGCTGGCGACAGCTCGAAATCACCCGCGTAACTCAGAACGATAAACACGCCGGCATTATGTCTGGCGGCGGCTATCGACAATGCCTCCAGCCAGTCTTCCGACATCAGGTCAATCAGGGCTGAAGCTGTGACCAGTCGCGTGCCATCCGGAATCTGCCCGGCGAGCCGCGAGGCACTCAAATGACAGGCATGGGTTTCCAGAGGAACGTCCAGGTATTCCAAGCTCTCTCTGGCGAGGTCGAGCAGGTGTTCGTCCTGGTCCAGTAGCACCCAGCACTGGGGCACCGTCATGGTCGGCACAAGGTAGCGGGCGTTGGAGCCGGTCCCCGTACCCAGGTCCACCACGAGCAGTGGCAGTGCGTGACGACCACTCAGGGCGCGCGGGTGACAGTAGTCCTGTTCCGCCCAAGCCAGCACCTCAGAGAGCAGCCTCTTGTTACGAGCTCGGTGATCTGCCGGCTCACGCAGTGCCAGCCAGCCACTGTCGAAGGTGGTGGGGTCCGGTGGCGGCAGCAGAGCTTCCAGTGCCCGCTGGAACGCAACGGCAGTGCTCTGCCAGCTACGTAGGGAGCAAGACGCCTGTCGTGCCTGAGTGGCCGCCTCGCCAAGAGCGACGGGATCTGATAGCCAGTCTTCCAGGCAGGCCCGCAGCTCTGCCACATCACCGGCCGGATACTGCCGGACGCCAGGCCGCAGGCCTGTGGTGGAAAGGGCACCCCCATCGGTAGTGATCACCGGCAACCCAGCGGCAATCGCCTCATCGATCACCATTCCGTAACCTTCATAAACGGACGGCAGCACGAATACATCGGCTTTACGATAGGCGCTGGCAAGCTCGGTGTCGTCCAGCTCTCCCGCAAGACTGATCCGATGTTCAAGCCCCAGGCTCACGATGATGCCGCGAAGCTCGTGGGCATAGTGCTCGTCGCGATCCAATGAACCTGCCAGGGTGCAGTGCCATGAATAGTCCCGGAGGTCGCTTAATGCGTCAACCAGATGATGCTGAGCCTTGCGTGGCGACAGGTGGGCAACGCAAAGCAGATGAATCGTGCGACCCCGCGCCTTTGATGGCCGGGTTTCAGCGCCGATACCCGCAATGGTGTCGGCGCCCGGCTCAACCACGCGGATGGCGGTGGCCGGTACGCTGTAGTCGTTCAGGCGTTGCGCGGTGTGGGCACTCGTCGTGATTACCCCGGCCACCTTCGAAAGCGCCCGACGCTCTACCCGGAAAAGCCAATCCTGCAACTCTTGCGTCAGCCCCGTTTCATCCGCCAGGGCATGGTGAACCAGCGACACAACCCGCAGGCGGGATGCATGGTTACCGACCACGTCCGGAAGCCCGCCCATGGCCAGCCCGTCAAGCACCACGACCGAATCATCCGCGAGGTTGGCAAGCATACTGTTCATAGTTGCCTCCGCCACACGGTCTGGCACCGGGAAGCTGCCACAGAGTCCGGCAACGACGGCATCCACGCCGTTGTTCCTAAGCCCTGCGACAACCCGCTGAACGTAACGGTAACCGCCGGTTTTCTGCTCCGGATCTCCCGGAACGACAAACAACACCGACGTTAATGGCTCAAAGTTTGCCATGATAGCTGGCCCAGGCAATATGGGATTCGCCAAGGGTAACCTTTATCGAACACAGGCCTTTGCCGGTTTCACCCAACCGACCCTGGCGGATTGCCGCTACCAGTCGGTCGAACACGGTCATCGCCATAAATTCGGTGGTGGTATTGCGACCGGCAAATTCCTCGATATCGTCCAGGTTCTTCATGTTGAACTCGGCAATCACCGACGACAACACCTCGGACGCCAGACCGATATCGACGATCAGATCGTCGCGGTCGAGGGCTTCCCGCTCGAAGGAGACATCGACCACGTAGGTGGCGCCATGCAGGCCCTGGGCTGGGCCGAAGATGTCGCCGTTGAAGCTGTGAGCGATCATCATGTGGTCTCTGACGGTAAGGCTGAACATGCGTTGTGAGTCCTCGATGCAAGTTTAAAGGGGTCAGGTGTCTGGGTATAGAATGCGGTGGCAGAGAGTGTCGGAGGCCATTCCATCTGCCCTGTTTCCGGCAAGTGCCGGCATAACCTCCGGAAGCGATTCGAAGGTGGTTTCGCTGCTGATCAGACAGTCAAGGACATCATCCCGCAACAGCTCCAGGGCCAGCGCCATTCGATCCCGGTGACGCCATCGTGGTCGCTGTTCGGGGTGAAGGTTACCAACCTGGCTCGACCGTATCGTCAGCCGGCGGGAATGGAATGCCCGACCCAGGGATACCGGCACTGGCTGCTCGCCGTACCAGCTCATTTCAATAATTCGCGCTTCCTGTCCCGCCAGCGCAAGAGCGGTTTCAAGACCTTTTGGGTGGCCGCTGGCATGGATGACCAAGTCATGATCGTCCTGTTGGCACTGGGTCTGGAAATTCAGCCCCAAGGAGTTCGCAACCACCTTACGCTGTGGATTGGTATCCACGGCGGTAACACGGGTACCCGGTATGCGGTTGGCTAACCAGGCAACCAGCAGACCAACGACGCCAAGGCCCACCACTGCGATTCGCTCCCCCACTCGTGGTGAGGCATCCCAAAGGCCGTTGACCGCGGTTTCCATGTTGGCGGCCAGCACTGCCCTGGATTCCGGAAGGCCGGGTGGAAGAGGTACAACGGCGAACGCGGGAACCTGATAGTGGTCCTGATGAGGAAACAGGCAGAAAACCGACTGGCCAGCCAGGGTCTCAGGACCTGAAATAACACGGCCGACGCTGGCATAACCATATTTGACCGGGAAGGGAAAATCGCCCTCCTGGAACGGGGCACGCATCGAATCGTATTCCGACGGTGGCACGCGGCCGTTGAAGACCAACGACTCGGTTCCACGACTGACACCGGAGTATAGCGCCCGCACGGACACCGCTGTCCTGTCAGCGTCGGCCGCCGAACAATGATCGTAGGTTGCTGGGAGAATGGCCCCTTCCCCGGGCCCGGTCACCCAAAATGCGTTTGTCATATCGTCTGTTTCCTTACAGCGCACGTAACTCACTATAGTACACGCAGGCTATAGTACACCCGGCCTTGCCGGCTATAGTGCATAAGGGCGCATCGATGTTTTCAATAGAGCCCCGTTTTGACCCGATGCACGCCATTCATACGCTGGGGTTTAATGATGGATTCCCACACTCACACGTTCCGCCTGCCACTGGCCGCTGACCTTGTTTGGTCCGGCGCCCTGACGGCGGTTATGGTGGCCGCCGCTGGAACCAGTTTCCACCCCCCTGTCAGCTTTTACGCGCTCGCCGTGTTGCTTTGCCTGGCAATTGCAGTGCCTGTCATTCGATTCTGGCCCGCAGAACAGGACTTCGGCTGGGCCAACCGGGCAACCCTGGTACGCGCCTCCCTCGTCATACTCCTCACCAGCCTGGCGCCGTTCACTTCCGAGTTAGGGAACTGGCTGTGGTTGTACGGGTCATTGTGTTTACTGGCGTTGATTCTTGACGGCGTGGATGGCGCCGTCGCCCGGGCCACCCGCTCAGCAACAGCGTTCGGTGCCCGATTCGACATGGAACTGGATGCGCTGTTCATCCTCGGGCTTTGTGTTGCAGTCCTGGCACAGGGCAAAGCCGGCTCATGGGTTCTGGCGTTGGGGCTGATGCGTTACGCGTTCGTTGCCGCTGGCCACTGGTTCCGTTTTATGGAGAGACCACTACCCGACAGTTTTCGACGCAAAACCGTCTGCGTATGGCAGATAGTCACCCTGATGATTGCCATACTGCCCATTACGCCAACCGGTTTCGCAACCGCCACACTCGCTATCGCGCTGGTACTGCTCTGTTATTCATTTTTTACAGACCTGCGCTGGCTTTATCAAACAGGGAGAAAGGCATGAAAACGCTACTATCCATCGCCGCACTGACCGCTTCGCTGGCAGTGGCCGCCCCGGTTGCTGTGGCCGAGCCGGAAATCTACGTTATCGATGATGAGCATTTCTCGATGTCGTTTGAGGTGAACCACATCGGCTATGCCCCGGTGATGGGCATGTTCCGAACACCGGCATTGTGACCGGTGACCTGACCCTGCTGGGCAAAACCCGCCCGGTGGGTAATGACGTTCGCCTCAGGTTCGGCCTGGAAGCCGTGAAAGAGTCCGGCTGGCTATGAGGTAGTGTGAACGGCATCACACCCTGAACACATTCTGTTACACATTCGAGCCATTTTTTTGCGCGAAGTCAGTTTGGCCCGTTATGTTAATACAACAACAAAAATAATGGTGCTCGCACCATAGAATGCCTCCAACAAGGATCCAAAGATGCCACCGCGGTTGCTCTTGGCCCTAACGCTCATTGTGTCCGGCGCCGTCGGCCTGGGATATTTCCTGTCGGCTGACAATCCTTTCCGGTTCTCCTGGATAGCTGGCGAAAGCGAGCGCGAGAGCCTACCTCGTTCCGGAACAGACAACACCCAGCCAAAGCCAGTGCCGATACAACCGCCAACGACGGAAAAGCAGGAACCTTCCGGTAACGCGGTTGGCTTCATGTTGGCCAGTGCCGCGTCCCAGTACAGCCAGAACATCCGTTACCCGACCTACTCCATTCCAATCTCAGAAGACCTGGCCAGTGCCTACTCCGGCAACCGTTTCGACCCTGTGGAGTTGCCACTGGACGGAGGCGGACAATTCACCGTCACGCTTGAGAAATACCGGTTCGTACAGGAAGAAGACATTCTGGTGGCGGCCAGCATCACCGGCTCCCAGGTGGTGGGGCCAAGCCTGGACGTTACCCTGGAATCACCCGAGTCTCGCCAGGCGCTTGCCAGCGCGACTCTCAAGAACGAGTCCGGCGCCCCCTACTATGAGGGCGTCATTGAGGCCGATGCGGAACCTGGCGAGTACCGTTTGATCGTTGAGGCAACCATTGATGGCAAACCCGTGCGTCACGCTTCAACCCTGACCATTGAGCCCGACCTGGGAGAATTTGACGGCCTGGGTGACCCCAGGGTGGCCAACAATGATCTGATCATACCGGTTCATTTCGACACCAAAGAACCCGGTTTCTATGCCCTCTCCGCCCAGCTTTACCACAACGGCCGCGCACTCGCGCAGTTGCAGGTGGAAAAGCGACTCGACGGAACCACCGACACTCTGGAGCTCAAAGCTCATGGCTCGGTGCTCGCCCATCGTAAAATCACCGGTAAGCTGGAACTGCGCAACCTGCAGATCCGGCGCCTGCCTACCTCGCCCGGCGACCGCACCGACTACGGTTTTGGCCCCGAAGATGGCTACTCTTTCTCACCACCGGACCTGGACGGTTTAACCGACAGCCCGGCCGGCGACCCCGAATCAGAGCATCGTGCTGCCCTCCTGCAAAGGCTGGCAGACAAGTTCTGATACAACAATAAAACAAAGACGGAGTGTTTTATGAAAACAAGAAAGAGAAGTGCCTGTAAGGCCGCACTTGCGGTCGCCATAACCGGCAGTTTGCTTGCCGGAACCGCCCATGCCCAGCTTGCCGGGCACAACGTCATTCTGGTCCACGGCTTCCAACAGGAAGACCTGGCCAACCCGCCGACGGATCTCGACGAGGTGAAAGCCGCCGGTGAAGACTACTGGCGCACCTTCTGGTTGTCCCGTTCCGACGCCCGCATAGACTGGGGCAGCGATGGCCGGGTAGAAGGCAACATTGCCCAGCAGGCTTACCAGCAGATGCGTGAGATCAGCCAACAAGGCCTGTGCAATGACTACTGCATTGTCGTTTCACACTCCACCGGCGATCTGGTGACCCGTTACCTCCTGGAGAATCAGGCCCGCTGGCTGCAATCGGATGGACTACAGCCGCTGAAAATCCTCGCCGCCATTGATTACTCAGGTGCTGGCGGCGGTACTGAGCTGGCCGACCTGGCCCTCAGCATTGCCTACAACGACAGCTGGTACAACTGGCCACTCAAGCAAGCTGTCCGGGCCTTCACCGGTATTACTCCAGAGCCCGGTAAACTGGGGGTCGTCAATGACCTTCAAACCAATACCGCGCGCAACCTGGCAGTCAGCCCGAACAACGTACCCAGGCTACGATTTGTTGCCGGTGGTTCTTCGTACGGGGGCATCACCAAGCCATTCATCGCCGGCACTGACGACGGTGTTGTGCCCACGCATTCTGCCTGTGGCGCTACCACCAGTAATGGTATCGATTCCTGCAGCTCCAGCTTGAGCCTGGCGGGTAAGGTATCGAATCAGGATGGCCCTTCAGACCTCTACTACAACCACTTCCCGATCCTGATGAACGAGGGCGTTTCCCATAGCGGTGTTCTGGGTTCGGAGACCGGAAACATATCAGTCCCTGTCGTGAATGACACCACCCTCAATGGTCTGCGAGTCGATTTTGCCAGCCGCACCTACAACAAGCGGGCATGGTGGCAGTGGTGGGGTTCCGGTGACCGGTATATCGAAGTACCCGGTTCGGACCAGACCGATATGTCGACACTGGTCTACAACACACTCAACAACTAAAACGACCAAGATGGACCCCACCGTCTGAAGGAGTACCAACCGGCTCATGGAAGAGCCATTTTTACCCGCCCGTGATAAACTCCGCCGCTGTCTTTCCAATGCCCATCCACTCTATGGCGGTCGTGAATGCCCCTCTCGAACACTCATAAATCCGACCTTTTACTGGTGGTTGTCACCTTGATGGCAGCCATTAGCTGGATATTTTCCAAGGAAGCCGTATTGCTGATGCCACCGCTGATGTTCATGGCCCTGCGTTTCCTGTTGGCGGGTTCGGTACTGGCGGTCATAGCCTGGCCTTCGCTGACACGGCTAAGCCTGGACCAATTAAGGCGCAGTGCTGGCGTGGGGCTGGTGTTCGGGGTGGCCATGAGCTTCTGGGTGATGGGGCTGTTTCACGTCACCCACATAGGCGAAGGCGCCTTCCTGACGAGCCTTGGCGTGGTCATTGTGCCGGTGATTGCCCGGGTTATCTTTCAGGAAGCGCAACCTATCAGCACCTGGTTTGCGATTCCGGTCGCAGTGAGCGGGCTTGCGCTATTGTCGCTCAAAAACGGATTCCGGCCGGAGATCGGGCAGGTTTTCTTCGTGATCGCTGCCTTTATCTTTGCGCTGTATTTCACCCTCAATACCCGTGCGGCCAACCAGCGCACGGTGATCAACCGCCGGGGAGAATCCGTGGAAAAACACCGCGTCCCCGCCCTGCCCCTCACGACCATTGCGCTGCTCACCGTAGGCACCGTCACCTTAACCGAGTCAGCGCTGCTGGAACCCTGGACCCCGACTATCGAGGATTTCTCCGGCATTCTCGCCGGCTGGGTGATTGCCAGTGCCGTGGTAGGAACGGCAGGCCGCTTCCTGCTGCAGACCTATGCCCAAAGCCTGGCTACCCACAGCCACGGAGTCGTGATCCTGGTCTTGGAGCCGGTATGGGTCGCACTGTTCGCTGCAGGATGGTTCAGTGAATCCATGTCCGCCACACAACTCTCCGGCTGCGGCCTGATATTCCTGGCACTGCTGATCAATCGGTGGGGGGTGCTTAGCAAGACCATAAAAGGCTGGGTCAGAAAGCAGAAAACCGCCTGAAAGAGGTTGACCACGCCCATCGGAATCAGTATATTTCCACCCCGTTGCAGGACGTAGGACCATAGCTCAGTTGGTTAGAGCGCTGCCTTGACATGGCAGAGGTCGGCAGTTCAAATCTGCCTGGTCCTACCATTTTCAATACGTTACGTGTTATCTGCAGCCCCCTTTCTCGATTTTCTTCTCGATACCTTCGAAAACCGCTCACAACAATATTGTCGATACAGTTTGCTCATCGGCTTGTGAACTGACCTCCAATGATCTCACGACTGCATTGTGGTGGCATGGCTACTTGAACGCAGCGCCGCTCCCCGCTTAACCCGAAATGCCTAAAACAATCGGGACGTATACCACCAGGAGCAACACTGCAATCAGGCCAAGCAGGTAAGGAATAATCGCGCGGGTAATGCGTTCAAGCGGCAACTCGGTGACAGAGGATGCAACGTAAAGGTTGATGGCCACGGGAGGCGTAATCATACCGATAGCCAGGCCCACCACAATTATTAATCCGAAGTGAATTGGATCGATTCCGAGCTGGACGACCAGCGGCAGGAGAACCGGGGTCAGAATGATCAGAGCGCTCGCTGTCTCAATGAACACACCGGTGATCAGGATGATACCGACAACGAGCAGCATAATGATGTACGGGTTCGTTGACAGCGATAGGACGGACTCAGCAATCGCACTCGGTACCTGCCAGCTCGACAGTGTCCAGCTCAGAACGGCGGATGTGGCAATGACGAACATAATAACTGCGGTTGTGATGGCTGAACGAATCAATATCCGGTAGATATCCGGCAACTTGAGATCGCGATAAATAAACAACGAGACTAACAGTGCGTAATTGACCGCAACCACTGCCGCTTCGCTGGGCGTAAACACGCCTGAAAAGATACCCCCGAGAATGATGACGGGGGTCATCAGTCCCCAACTCGCACTTTTGAGCGTGCCCCAGATGGTGGCGAGGGATAACGCGGTTCCTCGCGGGTAATTGCGTCGATAACCTTGGGTAATGGCAATAGCCATGAGCCCCAAGCCCATGATGAGACCGGGAATAAAACCGTTCAAAAAAAGCTTGGAAACCGATTGCTGAGCAATGACTGCATAGATAATCATCGGCACTGACGGCGGGATGACCACACCAATAGTGCCACTGGCCGCAATCAAACTGGCTGCCGCCGCCGGGTCATACCCTTTTTTACGAAGCTCTGGCACCAGGCTGGAGCCAACGGCTGCTGTCGTGGCGGCCCCTGAGCCGGATATAGCCGCGAAGAACATGCCTGCCAGTACCGCGACAATAGAAAGACCGCCTTTCAGAAAGCCAAACAGCGAGTCCGCAAAGCTGACCAGTTTCTCGCTCACCTTGCCCTGTGCCATAAGGTCACCGGCAAGGATGAACATCGGCACCGCAACCAGAGCGAAGGAATTGATTCCCTGAAACATCTGCTGGGTAACCACCATCAGTGGCACACCCTGAAAATACAGCGCCGCCATCGTGCTGGCACCTATTGATAAGGCAATAGGTACGCCCATGAGCATGAACAGAAAAAATAGAACGAAGAGTAGGCCCGTCACGATGGAGGGTCGCTTATATCAGAGCCCGCTCTTGCGGTGTCTGGTCCTTCTGAGAGCAGTTCAACCAAATCAACAAATGCGTACCACCCCATCACTACACCACAGACGGGGATAATCGCGTAGACGTATGTCATCGACCAGCCCAGAGAAGCAGAGGTCTGGAAGCTTTGCATCTGCGTGTAGCGATAGCCAACGAGTACCAGCGCAATCATGAAACCAAAAGCAACAGCCACTGCAAGAATGCGTGTCACTTGTCGTAGCCTGCCTGGCAGCGCATCGACGAGAAAGGTAACAGCGATATGTCTGCCGCGTTGAAACGCGAGGGTCGCACCCATAAAGGTAATCCAGACAAGCAGGAACCTCGCCACCTCTTCGGTCCAGCCCACAGCGGTAAAGAACACCCTGGATACGATCTGCAGTGTGATCACGGCGATCAACGCCACCATCGCCGCAAAAACCATGGGCTGCATGATGACATCGATCGCACGCTCAATTTTTTTCAGAATTCCCAACATACCTTCGTCGGGTCCTTTAACTATTGCTGCTGCGATTCACGGATCCGTTCCAGGTAATCGCCAAACTGATCACCATACTTTTCATAAACCGGCGCAACAGCGTCCTGAAACGCTGCGATATCTGGATCTTCTACGATTTCCATTCCCGATGCTCGAAGCTCCGCCAACTGTTCCGACTCCATCTCAGCATTCACGGTGCGCTCATGCTCTGCGGCTTCCTGGGCAGCCTGCTCAATGACCCCTTGTGCGGCTTCCGGCAAGCGGTTCCACACTGGCATCCCCATGACAAATATCGCCGGCGCATAGGTGTGCCGAGACATCGTCATGTAGTCCTGAGTCTCATTGAGCTTGAAGGAATGCACGACGTTGACAGGGTTTTCCTGCCCATCAATCGTCCCTTGCTGCATTGCCGTCAGCGCCTCAGTCCATGCCATGGGAACGGCGTTTGCGCCCAATTCACGGAATGTATCAACGTAAACTGGATTCTCCATGACACGTACTCGCAAACCGTCAATGTCTTCCGGAGTTCTCACCGGCCGCTCACTGTTAGTGAGATTTCGGAAGCCGCGCTCCGCGTATGCAAGACCTTTAAGATTGACTTCACTCAACTTATCCAGCAGTTCCTGGCCAATAGGACCATCAAGTACCCCGTAGGCTTCTTCTGGGGAAGAAAACAGGAAGGGCAGTTCAAATACGGCCATTTCTCCTACGAAATTGGCGACCGGGCCATTGGTTATGACGCCCATATCCACTGTGCCAATTTGCATGCCCTCAAGCAGGGTGCGCTCGTCGCCGAGCGACGCATTGGGATAAATTTCGATAGTCACTGCGCCCTCTGTGCGCTCTCTGACCAGTTCCTGAAACTTAACAGCTGCGGTGTGGAATCCGTCTTGCTCGTTAACCACGTGAGCCAGGCGCAAAGTAACGGGGTCCATGTCCGAAAACTCATCGGCAAACACCGAAGAGGTCAGGCCAATGGCAAGGCCAAGAATTGCGGTACTGTGGGCAAGTTTATTCATTATCGTTTCCCCTTAGTGGTTTTTATTGTGTGTTCACTCCCCGCTACACCGTGTAGAAATTCCTGTACCAGTCCACGAAGTTCGCGATGCCCTCTTCCACTGTCGTGGACGGCTTGTAGCCCACATCGTCAATCAGGTCATCCACATTAGCGTAGGTGGCCGGTACGTCGCCGGGCTGCAGGGGTAGAAGGTTCTTCTCCGCCTTTTTGCCTACACGCTCTTCGATGATCTCGATAAAACGGGACAGTTCCACCGGGTTGTTGCTGCCGATGTTGTAGAGCCGATACGGCGCCTTGCTGGTGCCGGGGTCTGGCTTTTCGCCGCTCCACTGCGGGTTGGGCGTGGCGACGCTGTCCAGGGTCCGGATAACGCCTTCCACGATATCGTCAATGTAGGTGAAGTCGCGCCTGTGGTGCCCATGGTTGAACACGTCAATGGGCTCACCCGCCAGGATCTTCTTGGTAAAGATGAACAGCGCCATATCCGGGCGCCCCCAGGGGCCATACACGGTAAAGAAACGCAGGCCGGTGGTGGGCATGTTGTAGAGGTGGCTGTACGTGTGGGCCATCAGCTCATTGGCTTTCTTGGAGGCCGCGTAAAGGCTCAAGGGGTGGTCCACGTTATCGTGGATGGAGAACGGCATGGTTTCATTGGCACCGTACACCGAGCTGCTGGAGGCGTACACCAGATGCTTCACATCGTTGTGGCGACAACCTTCCAGAATGTTGGTGAAACCCACCAGGTTGGCGTCAATGTAGGCGTGGGGATTCTCCAGCGAGTACCGCACGCCCGCCTGTGCGGCCAGATGAACCACGCGCTCTGGCTTGTGCTCGCGGAACAGGGCCTCCATGGCGGCCCGGTCGGCCACGTCCTTGCGTACCTCGGTGAATCCCGGTTTACAGGTCAGGCGCTCAAGCCGCGCTTCCTTCAGGGTGGGGTCGTAGTAATCGTTGACGTTATCCACGCCAATTACGTCATCACCTCGATCAAGCAGCCGATGCGCCAGATGGGAGCCAATAAAGCCCGCCGTACCTGTAACCAGAATTTTCAACGTGTGATCTCCTGTTCCTTCAGAACGTCAGCCCGGCACTCACAAACGGGCCACCGAGGTCGATGTCCAGACGGTCATCGCTGTCTTCGTAATCAATGCTGATCTGACGGTATCCAGCACGCAGCTGTAACAACGACAGTTCGTATTGACCGTAGGCGTTGTAGTCATAGATGGAATCGCCGTCGAAGCTGATGAGGTTCGCCTCGCCACCGACGGAAACACCGGTAAAGGGAAGATCAAAGCGGGCAGCCAGGTAACCCATCGGAATCACGCCGTCGACCTCAGTCTTACTGACCCGACCATTGGTGGCCTGCTCACGGACAATCAGCTCGCCGTCCAGATTGCGGGCGGTCACGCCCAGGTCCAGATTGGCCCAGTTGTCGAGCACTTCGTAATACAGGGTGACGTCGAACTGGCTCAGGTCCAGATCGGAATCCACTTCCGCGCCGTTCGGAAGCGCGTCAAACTCGGTGGACAATTCCCCACGACCACTCTGTTCGATGCGCGTATAGTTTAATCGCACGTTGGGCAGTAGCGGTACCGGATGCTCCAGATAGGCGTTCAGGTTCGCATTGGTGTCGCTTTCCAGATCCAGGTCGTTTTCAACATCGACCACCCTGTTGTTTTTGCCGGCTCTGCCCGAGAGGTCAGAATCCCAATAACTGACATTGGCCCCTACCCCGACCACATCAGCGGTCGCGACTGGGGCAGCAATGACCAATGAGCCGCCGATGGCAAAAATCAGTTTACGCATAGTGCACCTGTTTTATGGTTGTTGTACCTGACTGGTCAGTCGAAACGAATACCGAGACGACGACCAACTTCTTCGTAGGTTTCAATCACATCGCCCAGTCCCTGACGAAAACGGTCCTTATCCATCTTTTTTCGGGTTTCCCGGTCCCAGATGCGGCAGCCATCGGGGCTGAATTCGTCACCCAGAACAATCTGGCCACCCGAGCGGCCAAATTCCAGCTTGTAGTCCACCAGCAGCATACCGGCTTCCTCAAACAGGGCCTTCAGTACGTCATTCACCTGATAGGTCAGTTCTTTCATTCTGGCAAGCTCGTCGGCTTTCGCCCATCCAAAACTGACCGCCAGAGACTCATTGACCATGGGGTCATGCATGGCGTCGTTCTTCAGGAACAGTTCAAAGGTGGGCGGGTTCAGCGTCAGCCCTTCCTCGACACCCAGACGACGGCACAGGCTGCCAGCCGAGATGTTACGAACCACGCACTCCACCGGGATCATGTCCAGCTTCTTGACCAGTGATTCCGTGCCCGAAAGCAGGCCTTCAAAGTGTGTGGGAATACCGGCTGCTTCCAGTTTCTCCATGATGAACGCATTGAAGCGATTGTTCACCATGCCCTTGCGGTTAAGCTGCTCTTTCTTCTCGCCGTCAAAAGCCGACGTATCGTCGCGAAATACCATCACGAAACGGTCGGGGTCGTCGGTACGGTATACGGATTTGGCCTTGCCCGCGTAAAGCTCTTCACGCTTTTCCATGTCAGGTCTCCGGACGTGCCCGCTCTGCGCAGGCACTGCTTGCATTAGTAAAGGTATTCGAACAGTTCTGAAAGCAGCTCGGACGAGCGATTCTCACCATCGTAACTCTCGGCGATGGCGGTGGAAACGATAATGTCGCCGTCGCGTTCCTCGAGCCGTATATCAAACGAATGGACCGGTTCCGGGGCGTCGGAGAACCAGCTAAACCACCCTGGCTCGCGCTCGGATTCCGGCCGGAAATCCACAAAGAAATAGCCGTCTTCACGGTTCAGGTCGATCACCGGTATGCCTGCGTCATCCACCGCTCGCCGTACTTCCGCCCAGGCCCGGCCGTAATCCAGGCTCATCACAATTTCCCGGGGTGTTTCATCGTCTGATACCAGCCTGACCAGGGGTTCGCTGGCCATGCCCAAGGCCGCACGGGAGTACGACTTGCTATCTTCCCGGTTGCGTAAATACTGAGCCAGGTTGTCGAGCAGCTTCCGACTGGTGTCGAGTTGCTCACGGCTGCGGACGTCCCCGCCGCCCCATGCCATCAGCTCGTTGGGGTCATCGGCAACTTCGAAAGAACGGAATTGAACCTCTGAGGTCTTGCGGCGCACACCGGGAGCGACACGAGCCTGAACAACCACTTTTGCCTCTGGCCCGTCAGGATTATCCGGCAACCCCAACAAGCCCCTCGCCTGCTTGCTGAAGTTAACCAGCTCACTCTGCATCAGGCCAAGCTGGGGGCTGTCATACGCCACACCAAGGCCGTTCTCATTCATGTAGGAAGCGACCGCCGGCCAGAGGCGACCGGGAACATCGTTCACCAGCAGCCATATCTGTCCATCCAGTTCCTCAACCAGGTAATTTTCGTCAAGGATATCGGAGGTCATATCCGGCGGCCTGGGTATGCTTCCCCGATACATGCGACCCGAGTCGGCAGCTGTCGCTTCGCGTATCGGCATGATCTGACTAAACTCGCCTTCATCCGCCGTTTCCGGCAGTTTCAGCGGTGTGCCTTCCGGCGCAGTGACATAGCGCTCTGAGCGGTCTTCGATAAGGCTACAGCCTGATAGGGCCATAACAAACATCAGGCCCGCCAGGGGCCTGATGCATTTTTCGGTTTTTTTGATTTCTGTCCTGAACCTAAACGCCATCAGGCGACTCCAGTTACGATAGATGGTACAGCCTGACTCAGAGTACGCCAGAGGCTTTCAGTGCGTCTTCCACTTCCTCGTGGAACCTGTCACTCAGGGGGGTGAGCGGAAGGCGGATGCCCTCTCCGATCATGCCCATATGAAAAAGGGCCCATTTGACCGGGATGGGATTGGCCTCGAGGAACAGTTTGCGGTTCAGGGGCATGAGCAACTCATTAAGCCGCTCGGTTTCCTTTTCATTGCCGGCGATGGCGGCTTCGCACAACGCAGCCATGCCCTTGGGAGCCACATTGGCGGTAACGGAGACGTTGCCCTTGGCGCCGGCAAGCATCAGTCCGGCGGCTGTCGCGTCGTCACCAGAGTAGACCACCAGGCGACCTTTAACGGCTTCAACCAGCTCTGCTCCACGGGGAATGTTGCCGGTTGCATCCTTGATGCCGATGATGTTCGGAATATCCGCCAGGCGTTCTACGGTCTCGTTCAGCATGTCGCACGCCGTTCGGCCGGGAACGTTGTAGAGAATCTGATCGACCGGGACAGCCTCGGCAATGGTCTTGAAGTGCTGATAAAGGCCTTCCTGGGTCGGTTTGTTGTAGTACGGAACTACAAGCAGGCAGGCATCGGCACCCAGCTTGTGCGCTTCTTCGGTCAGCTCTATGGCTTCGCGGGTGCTGTTGCCACCGGTACCGGCAATCACAGGGATGCGGCCGTTGACGCGTTTTATGATATGCCCTACCACCCGCATGTGCTCTTCCGGGTCCAGCGTGGCGGATTCACCCGTCGTTCCAACGGCCACGATACCGTGCGTTCCGTTGTCGAGATGAAAGTCCACCAGCTTATCAAGGTGCTCCCAATGAACGCTGCCATCGGAATGCATGGGCGTGACCAGTGCGACAAGGCTCCCCGTAATCATAAAAACTCCGTACGAATAAAAACGATATGGTAATGTTGGGCACCCACTGACACAAGGGAATTAAAGGAGATGTCATGTCAGCACCCGAACTGAACCGTCCTGTTGATGATTTTGAGGCCCCAGCTACCGGAGATCAAACCATTCGTTTATCGGGCCTGAAAGGCCAGAACGTGGTGCTCTATTTTTACCCCAAGGACAACACCCCTGGATGTACCACTGAAGGTCAGGATTTCCGCGATCGGCACGACCAGTTTGATGCATTGGACACGGTCATTTTCGGAGTATCGCGTGACGGCCTGAAAGCCCATGACAACTTCCGCGAAAAGCAGGCATTTCCCTTCCACCTGATCTCCGACAAGGACGAAGCCCTCTGCCAGCAGTTCGATGTCATCAAGCTGAAAAAGCTCTATGGCAAAGAATATATGGGCATTGACCGAAGCACCTTCCTGATCGACAAAGACGGGGTTCTTCGCAAGGAATGGCGAAGTGTGAAAGTACCCGGCCACGTTGACGAAGTGCTGGAGGCCGCCAGGAGCCTTTAAGGCTCCCTTGGCAGCGCCTCTGACTGTCCGTTCTTGACCGGCCATGCCGAGAAGATCGCCTTGAGCATGGTCGCCAATGGAATGGCGAAAAACACACCCCACAACCCCCAGATACCGCCGAAGAACAGTACGGCCACGATTATGGCAACGGGGTGCAGATTATTCACTTCGGAGAACAGGATGGGAACCAGAACGTTGCCATCCAGTGCCTGAATGACACCGTACACCACCATGACCCAGATAAACTGACTGCCCCACCCGAAGGCGAACAGGGCAATCATGGCGACCGGAATGGTGACGACGGCTGCCCCGATATAGGGAATCACCACACTCAGGCCCACCATCAATGACAGCAGGGCCGCATAGGGCATGCCCAGAACCTTGAAGGCCACGTAGGTAATACCACCAACGATCAATATTTCGACCGCCTTACCCCGTACATAGTTGGCACACTGAAGATTCACCTCGTGCCATATCCTGAGCATCATCGGGCGCTGGGACGGCAGCATGCGGGCGATGGCACCCAGCAGCACCCGGCGATCCTTGAGGAAGAAGAACACGAGGATCGGCAACAACACCATGTAGATCAGCAGCGCCACCAGGTCCGGAATGCTCTCCAGCGAGAAGGACACCAGCCACTGGGTCATGCGGCCTGCTTCGGTGGTCACCTGGTTGTAAATGGTGTTGATGCCTTCCATGGAAATCAGTGTTGGATACTGTTCAGGAAGCACTTCAAGATAGGACTGCATCTCTCTGAAAATGCGTGGAGCTTCGCCCGCCAACCCGGTCACCTGAGTCCAGATCAGAGGCAGCAGTCCGAAGAGGACGCCGATCAGCAGCCCAAGGAAGACAAAGAACACGCCTATGATGGACACAATTTCCGGGATACCGAGCCGATTCAGTTTGGTGACCAGCCCCTGGAGAATAAAGGCAACAATAACCGCAGCAATAGCGGGCGCCAGCATGGAACCAAAAAAAATAATGAAGATGACGCCTGCGAGTATTAGCAGGAAAAGAATGACGGCTTCTTCATCTGAAAAGTATTTGTGGGCAAGACCACGTAAAATTCTGATCATCAACGACTCCGGAGGGTCCCTACTACGAGCTTAATCGCCGCACTTTATCACAAAGGTGAAACAGCCATTCTGTTCCGATGTACGGACCAACTGATGGGTCGACAGCTCGAGGAACGCGGGAATATCCCTTGCAGAACCGGCGTCTGTGGCGATAACTTCAAGTTCCTGGCCGGGAGACATGCTGTTGAGCTCAAGCTTTGTTTTCAATAGCGGCATCGGACAGCGCAGACCCGATGCATCCAGTGTTCGGTCAGCCATGGCAAAAAAGCATCCGTATGTTCAAAACAGGAGCCGGCATTATGCCCACAGTGGTACTGTATTGCACCTCAATCGTAACAGACGGACTCCGAACGAACTTTCGGTGACACAATGCTGTCAGAGAGAACCCAATGACAACGGACATCGCCCATTCATGACTGTCACAAACCGCCGCCGAATTCACCGCCCAGGCACCCTGGCATCAGCCCTTGCCCTGGCATTCTCACTGACGGTCGGTCAGACCTCGGCACAGTCGTCGGACAGCACCTTGCCATCCATTGGTGGCGCAGGTGGCGGGCTGATCTCGGAGCGCCAGGAATCGGATATCGGGCGCCAGGTAATGACGTCCATCCGGCGATCCGCTCCCCAGATCACCGACGCCCTGGTTCAGGACTACCTGAATTCGGTCATTTATCGCCTCGTACCCTCAGCTCCCCTCAGCAGCAGTGACCTAACACTGGCGATCATCGACAGCCCCGATATCAATGCCTTTGCGGTACCCGGCAATGTCGTCGGCGTTAATGGCGGCCTGTTCCTGAATGCAGAGAGCGAGCAGCAGTTTGCCTCGGTTCTGGCCCACGAACTGGCGCACCTGAGCCAGCGCCATTTCGCCAGGCGTCTGGAGCAACAGGAAACCAGCGCCCCGTTGACCATTGCCGGCATGATCGCCGGCATCATACTCTCAGCGGTTACCCAGTCGGATGTCGGCATAGCGGCTATCGCAGGCACCCAGGCACTGGCAGTGCAGAACATGCTGGCTTACAGCCGGGCTCACGAGCAGGAAGCCGACCGGGTTGGCATGGACATACTGGCCAGCTCCGGCATGGACCCGAGAGGGATGCCGGAAATGTTCGAAATCATGATGCGTCAGAACCGCCTGCAGGGAAATCGCGTACCGGAGTACCTGTCCACCCACCCGCTGACACAGAATCGGGTGTCCGACACCCGTAACCGTGCCGAGCAATACCCTCGGCGGGATGTGGCCGACGCTCAGGAGTATCATCTGATCCGATCCCGACTGCAGGTTCGCTACGCCAAGTCCGCAGACATCGCTGTGGAAACATTCAAGGACTACCTGAACCGTTCGGATACCGAAAAGCCGGATGCTATTCGCTACGGCCTGGCGGTCGCGTGGCTGCGGAACGGAAATCATCGTGAGGCGATTGCAGAGCTCGAACGGCTGCTCGACGGAACACCGGGACGCATCACTTACCAGGTTACACTTGCGGAGGCGCTGATTGAGCAGGACATGCTCAATGACGCTCGCAGCCTGCTCTCCGAGGCCCTTTCGAGGAATCCCGGAAACTACCCGATTACCGACATGCTTGCACGTGTTGAAACCGCGGCGGGTAACGGTGAGCGCGCTGCCGAACACCTCCACAGACTGACGCGGGAATTGCCGAAAAAAGAGCATCTCTGGCTAAGGCTGGCTGAAGCCGAAGGGTTGGCACGTAATATCGTTGGGGTACACCGTGCGAGGGCTGAATACGATATCCTGATGGGCGACCTTGAAGCGGCCCAGCGCCAGTTGCGCCAGGCCCAGGAGAAGCTCCCCGCCGGAGCCCCGTTGCGCCAAATCGTGACCGAGCGATTATCGCAGGTGTCAGAGCGACTGAACCAGCGCCGTAGCTGATGTCAGGCGTTACCGGCAGCCTTCAGGTTCATCTCGGCAGTGAAATCCAGCATCCGCTGAAGTGGCCTCAGCGCATCCTCCCGTAACGACGGATCCACGTGAACCTCCTGATCGCCGTTCTCAATCACCGACAGCAGGTTCTCGAGGCCGTTCATCGCCATCCACGGACAATGGGCGCAGCTACGACAGGTGGCGCCATTTCCGGCGGTAGGCGCCTCGATCAGGGTCTTGTTGGGAGCCAACTGCTGCATCTTGTAGAAAATGCCGTTGTCAGTGGCAACGATGAATTGTTCGTTGGGCAGCGTCTGTACCGCATGTATCAGCTGAGAGGTCGAGCCCACAACATCGGCCATCTCGACCACCGCATTGGGCGATTCAGGATGCACCAGAACCGCCGCATCCGGATACAGCGCCTTCAGATCCTCCAGCCCTCGGTACTTGAACTCTTCATGCACAATGCACGAACCATCCCAGAGCAGCACATCCGCGCCGGTGGTTTTCTGCACGTAGTGGCCCAAATGCTTATCCGGGGCCCAGAGTATTTTTTCACCACGGGCATCCAGCGACTCCACAATGGCCTGGGCACAACTGGAGGTAACCACCCAGTCCGCCCTTGCTTTCACCGCTGCAGAGGTATTGGCATAGACCACCACGGTACGATCGGGATGCTGGTCGCAAAAGGCTGAGAATTCATCCGCAGGGCAGCCAATGTCCAGTGAACAGGTAGCCTCCAGTGTGGGCATCAGCACCCGCTTTTCCGGGTTCAGAATCTTGGCGGTTTCACCCATGAAACGGACACCCGCCACGACTACGGTCGACGCTTCGTGTTGATTACCAAACCGGGCCATTTCCAGAGAATCGGCAACACAGCCGCCGGTTTCCTCGGCCAGGCGCTGTATGTCCGGATCGGTGTAGTAATGAGCCACGAGCACTGCATCCTGCGCTTTCAGCGCTGCACGAATACGGGACTCAAGGTCGGCTTTTTCGTCGTCGCTCAGGGTCTTTGGCTCCGCCTGGTGTGCCAGATGTTCCTGAACGAGAATACGGTCTTCAACTCGCGTCATTACTGCATCTCTGTATTGCGTTAACGTCGGAAGTATATCATTTCAGCCACGACTTTCACTGGGCTGTCACCCTGCTGTCACAGAGCTTTGCCTAGGTGCCTTAGGCGCACCCTTTAACTACACCCACTATCACAGATGTATGACCGTATACCCAAAAAAAAAGAGCCCGAAGGCTCTTTTTTCGACAGGAGCCACTTTGGCTTCCTGTTCTGTTGGTGGGTCGTGAAGGATTCGAACCTTCGACCAATTGGTTAAAAGCCAACTGCTCTACCAACTGAGCTAACGACCCATAACTGTCGGACCGAATCCGGACCGGAACAACGCGACGACTCAATCCACCGCCTCGTTCGTAATTTGGTGGGTCGTGAAGGATTCGAACCTTCGACCAATTGGTTAAAAGCCAACTGCTCTACCAACTGAGCTAACGACCCAAACGAGGCGCATATAGTAATGATTTTTCAGCGCCGATCAACCCCTAATTCCCAGGTTTCTCAACATTCCTCGCGATGACCACGATCAGCCGTTATTGGAGTCGAGGTACTTCTGCGCCAACTCAGCGGCACTGGTATTCGGATAGTCACGGATCACGGTTTGCATACGCCCACGAGCCTGCTCCTTATCGCCAAGCCGGTCCAGGGTCACGCCAAGCTTGTAAACAGCATCCGGAGCCTTGCGGTGATCCCCGTAACGGGTTGCGACAATGGTGAACGCCTGCCGCGCCTGCTCCAGCTGTTCCTCAACGAGGTACACCTCGCCCAACCAATAATAGGCGTTGACCGTCAGGTCCCCTTCCTCATACTCATCAATAAAGTCATACAACCCATTGATCGCCTGGTCGTAGTTCTTTTCCTGATGAATCAGGGTCTGAATTTTCTGGTAATCCGTCCGTTCTTTATCGGTAGGCTGCCGGTAGATTCTGGTTTTCACCCCCGAATCTCCTGTTTCAGCCGAATCAGCCGCACTCTTAGAGCCCGCTGAGCTCGTCGCTGGTGCTTCAGAAACCTTTTCAGAGAGTTTCAGAATTCGCTGGTCAAGGTCTATGTAGCGATCCCGGGATTGCTTGGTGAGCCGATCAATGAGGTTACGCTGCTCTTCCACCCGCCCCTGCAATCGACGAACCTCGCCCTGCAGTTGCTGAATCATATAGAACAGTTCCGCATTGGCCTGACTGTTGCCAGCCTTGCGTTCAGCCTCAGAGGCATTGTCCTGGAACGCTGGAGAAACGGATTGCGCCAGCGTGCCGCCCGCCTGCCCTAGGGCAAGCGGGAGCATCACTGTCGCCATGAGCAGATGTCTCATGGGGTTCGCCTGTTACTGGAAAACAAGTTCAACGCGACGGTTCTGGGCCCACGCGCTCTCACTGGAACCCATCACGGCCGGCTTCTCTTCACCGTAGCTGATAGTTTCCGTCTGGCCGCGGGAAGCACCGTTCACAATCAGGAAGCGCTCGATGGCATTGGCACGACGCTCGCCCAGTGCAAGGTTGTATTCTTTGGTACCGCGCTCATCGGCATGTCCTTCAATACGGACATTCTGACCAGGATTGGCTTGCAGGAACCGGGCGTGGGCCACAAGAACATCACGGGCATCGGCCTCGATTTCGGAGGTATCGAAATCAAAGTAGAAAGTGGTGATTTCGCGCATGGCGGCTTCTTCCGCGCGCGCAGCACGAGCTTCCGCCTCACGACGCTGCTCTTCGCTCATCTCGGACGAAGATACGCCGCCATCATCATCGCCGCCATAAACAGTGCTACCACCTTCCTGGTCGACTGCAGAGACATCGGAACCGTACGCGCCGTCTTCAGTGGTCTCACCGGTGCTGCTGCAACCCGCGATCAGACCAAGAGACATTACCATGGCGAATAATTTGTGGTGAGCTGATACGTTCATAATCACTTCCTTCCTTTTTTGAGAGTCTGTTGTACGTTTATATAAACGAACCTGTTCTGTTCGGAGTTCCGGTTTACTTGACGATCGGTGACCATGCCGGTTCACGCACATCACCCTCCGAGGCCGGCAGACTATAGGCCGCTCCGCCATCGGCGGCAATTACAGTTAGTACACTGTCGCCGCTCTGCTTGGTTGCATAGATCAACATCCGGCCATTGGGCGAAACACTGGGCGATTCGTCGGACCCAGTCCTGGTGAGAATCGTTTCTTCCTCCGTCTGCAAGTTAGTTCGCGCTATGTGAAACGCCTGGTCTCTCTGATGCACATAGTAGACGTACTTGCCATCGTCGTCTGGCCGTGGGCGGGCGTTGTATCGGCTACCAAAGGTAATCCTGCGGGGTTCCGCATCCTCGCTGGACTTGTGGTATATCTGCGGCCCACCGGAACGGTCAGACGTAAAGAAGAAACCTTTACCCGTATGATCCCAGGTGGGCTCCGTATCAATAGACCAGTGATTGGTCAGCCGTTTGAGCGAACGACTCTGAATATCCATCTTGTAGACTTCGGCATTGCCATCTTTCGACAGGGTCAACAGAAGTGACCGGCCGTCCGGTGACCAGGCAGGCGCGGAATTCAACCCCCGGAAGTCTGCGACCCGCGTGCGGTTGCCTGATGAAAGCTCATGGATGTAAATCGCAGGCTTGCCAGTTTCAAACGACACATAGGCAAGCCTCTTACCATCTGGCGACCAGGCAGGCGACAAGATCGGTTCGTCGCTTTCGAGCCTGACCCTGGCCCTTTTGCCATCCACGTCGCTGACCTGTAGTCGGTACATTGGCTCTCCCCCGGAACGCTGAAGCGTAACATAGGCCAATTTGGTAGAAAACGCGCCGGGTACGCCGGTTATAGCCTCATACACCTTGTCACTGATGTGATGGGCGAGACTCCGGGTGCTGTTCACCGATGACGACGCTGTCGCCCCGAGAATCCGCTCCTCCCGGTTTACATCGAATAATTCATACCGGGCCTCAATTTTGTCGCCGGTACGTGTCAACTGCCCAACCAGAACGTAACGCTGCCCCAGAAGTCGCCAATCACGGAAATAAACCTCGTCGCCCTTTGACGGCAGACTGAGCATTTTCTCCGGTGGCAGTGGTTTGAATTCACCACTCATGGTGAGATCGTCGCGGACGATATTGCTGACCTTGTCGCCAGAGGGGATTTGACCCGATTCGGAGAATGGAACCACGGCGACCGGGATGGCCGAATCCGCACCCTCGGTGATTCGTATCAACAGTTCAGCGTTTGCCGGGTTACCCGCTGTCATCACTACCAGCATTAGGAACCACGCCGCGGCCAAGCCAATACGGGTTATGCCTGTTGTGCTCCGGTTCGTCATTTGATTTCCCATTATCCTTATCTCAACCGCCGGGGATTGAACTCAATCGTAAACTGGCGAAAATACTTTTCAAATGTGTCCCGATCATCGGGAATCGGGTAACGATTCAGCGACTTAACCGCGCCCAGCGCCGAATTATCGAATGCCGTGTTGCCACTGGAGGAGACAAGCTTTACCGACGCAAGTTCACCAGTCGGTAGCAAAGTGATCTGAAGCCTTGCGGTCATCTCCTCCGTTGCCGACGAAGGCGGATACCAGGCCTGACTCAACCGTTCCCGAATCAGCGCCTGATATTTCTGACTTTCCGACAGCATTTGTGACTCGCGTGCCTTGGCAGCAGCCGCCTCCCTCTTACGGCGCTCTTCAGCCTCGCGCTCCTGCTGCGCTTCTTCCGCCAGAGCTTCCAGTTGCTGCTCCTTCAAACGCCGCTCACGCTCCTTGCGCTTGCGTTCGGCTTCCTGGCGCTCCCGCTCTTCCCTCGCCTTGCGCTCCGCTTCTTCCTTGCGGCGCTGCTCCTCCGCACGGCGTTTTTCTTCAGCGGCTTTCCGGGCAGCCTCTTCCTGGCGACGCTTTTCTTCCTCGGCCTTTTGACGTTCACGCTCCTTGGCTTCAGCCGCAGCCTTCTGGCGGGCGGCCTCCTCCGCTTTGCGTTGCTGTTCACGTTCCCGCTCGGCCGCCTCTTCCTGGCGCTTCTGTTCCAGCTTACGCTCTTTCTCCTGCTGGATGCGGCGGGCTTCTTCCCGTTCCCGCTCCTCTTCCGCCTTTCGGCGTTCGGCTTCTTCCTTACGCTGCCGCTCTTCCTCCTGCCTGCGTTCTTCGTCACGATCCGGTTCATCAACCGGTTCCGTCACCGGGCTGGGCTCCGGCTCGTTAGGAGTGATCAGGCGTGCAGATATACTGGGTGGCGGCGGATCCTCGGAGGGATCGGTCCATGTCCACCCGGCCAGGGCCACGCCCAGAATCAATCCATGCAGCAGGATTGACAGAGCCACGGGCGACTTCCAGGGGGGCTGGCCCGTGTTGGTTACATCACGCTCATGACCTCTCACAAAAACCTGCCTGCTTTGTACCTACTCATCAATGGATGGCGCTTCGGTGATCAATCCGACGTTAGACGCCCCTGCGGCCTGCAACTGTGCCATCAGTCGAACAACGGTACCGTACTCAACATGCTCATCACCCCGAACAAGCACCTCGCGGTCCGTACGCTGGGACAGGATTTTGGCGATCCGGTCGCGAATGTCGGCGAGCGACATCGGGTCGCTGCTTTCGTCCCCGATATCCATGAAATACGCACCATTGCTGTCCACAGACACCACGATGGTTTCCACGTTCTTGTCAGACTGGATCGGCTGCGATGTCGTTTCCGGCAGATCCACTTTTACGCCCTGTGTAAGCATCGGCGCCGTCACCATGAAGATGATCAGCAGCACCAGCATGACGTCAATGTAGGGTACGACGTTGATTTCGGACATCGGCTTGCGACTTCTGGCCGGCATCATTCCCATGCCTTTCATGTTTCGGCTCTCCCGACTGGCTGTCCGTTACTGGCTGCCATCCTCATGCGGCTGACTGCTCGCTGTTATGCACACGGCGATGGAGGATGCTCGAAAACTCATCGGCGAAGGTTTCATAGTTCTTCAGCAGTGCGTCGGAGATAGCGGAGAAACGGTTGTAGGCAATCACGGCAGGAATAGCCGCAAACAGACCCATCGCCGTTGCTATCAATGCTTCAGAAATACCGGGGGCTACCGTGGCGAGGGTCGCCTGCTGAACCTGAGCCAAACCCCGAAACGAGTTCATGATGCCCCAGACGGTGCCAAACAGACCGACATAGGGACTTGTGGAGCCTACGGTTGCAAGGAAAGGTAAATGCATCTCCAACCTTTCCTGCTCCCGGGAAAACGCCACTCGCATCGCACGCTGGGTGCCTTCCATGACGGCATCGGCATCCCGGCTTTGCTGGCGCAAACGGGAAAATTCCTTGAAACCGGCGCGGAACAACGATTCCATGCCGGAGAACGGCGTTGGATTACTGTTCACTTCCCGGTAGAGCTGGCCCAGGTCCATTCCGGACCAGAATCGTTCCTCGAACGCATACTGGGCCTGCTTGGCCTTGCGGAACACCTTCAGGCGCTGGAAGATCAGTGCCCAGGAGATAATGGACGCCAGGGCAAGCAACAGCATGACCAGCTGAACCAGCACGCCGGCGTTGGCGATGAGATACCAAACAGAAACTTCTGACTCCACCTTTTACTCCTGGATTATTCCACTTTTGAATTGGTTTTCAGGTTGCTTTCCAGCAACTCCAGCATATTTGCCGGAAGGCGTCTTGGCCGGCCGGAATCCAGTGCAATACAAGCCACGCGCACGTCCGCCGATGCCAGTACCTTGTCGTCAGAACAACGTACAACCTGCTGACGAAATTCCATCCATACACGGCCGAACGCCACCGGCTCCGCAGTCACTCGCAACTCATCGTCGAGCTTGGCCGGGGCACCGTAGTGAATCGCCAGGCGCTGGACAACGTAACTGATGTTTTCCGCCAGGCCGGCGCGAAGCCCGACACCCTTGTGACGAACCCACTCCGTGCGGGCACGCTCCATATAATGCAGGTACTTCGCATGGTATACGATACCGCCGGCGTCGGTATCCTCGATGTACACACGAACCGACAACCCGACCGACGAATCATAGCGCTCAGTCAAAAAGGTCCTCCCGCTCCGGGCCCGATGGCACTACGCCGAAATGCTGGTAGGCATTGGACGTCACCATTCGCCCGCGAGGCGTTCGCACCATGAAGCCCTGCTGGATCAGGAACGGCTCGAGAACATCCTCGATGGTACCCCGTTCTTCACTGATCGCCGCCGCCAGGCTTTCGACACCCACCGGGCCACCATCAAACTTTTCAATCATCGCCAAGAGCAGGCGCCGATCCATGTGATCAAACCCCTGGGCGTCCACTTTCAGCATGTTCAGTGCCTGGTCCGCGATGGATTCACTAATCCTGCCATCCGCTTTTACTTCAGCAAAGTCACGCACTCGGCGTAGCAGGCGATTGGCAATACGGGGTGTTCCCCGGGAACGGCGGGCGATTTCGTAGGCACCGCCGTTGTCGATAGTGACCGATGACAATCGCGCGGAACGGAGAATAATATCGGTCAGATCCCGGGTGTTATAGAACTCAAGACGCTGGACGATGCCGAAACGATCCCGCAGCGGCGATGTCAGAAGCCCGGCGCGAGTTGTGGCACCCACCAGGGTAAACGGCGGCAGGTCCAGCTTGATGGAGCGGGCCGCCGGCCCCTCTCCAATCATGATATCCAGTTGGTAATCTTCCATCGCCGGGTAGAGCACTTCTTCCACCGCAGCGCTGAGACGATGGATTTCATCGATGAAGAGAACATCGCCCTCTTCGAGGTTGGTCAGCATGGCGGCCAGATCACCAGCTTTTTCCAACACCGGGCCGGATGTGGTTTTGATGGACACACCCATTTCATTGGCAATGATGTTGGCGAGCGTGGTCTTGCCCAGCCCCGGCGGACCAAAAATCAGAACATGATCCAATGCCTCCTGACGGCCCCGCGCGGCGGAAATGAAGATTTCCATCTGCTCCCGCACAGCCGGCTGGCCAACATAGTCCGCTAGCACACCGGGACGGATCGCTCGATCCTGCACTTCCTCATATTGTCCGGCCTGGGCTGTAATCAGGCGATCCGATTCAATCATTGAACTACCCGCTCAGAGGAAATCAACAACATGCCTGTACACTCGTATCGGGTTCATTATGCCCCAATTGTACAAACGGCGCTTTTGCTGTCACGTTACGCTCTCTACACATATGGGGCCAGGAGGTGGTTGATGACACTCCATTAACCAGCCGGTTAACTGGCTGGAATCATTGCCCGCAGCGCCAACCGAATCAATTCCTGGCTCGACATGCTCTCTTCCGCCACCTTGCTGATGGCCTTGGACGCCTCCTGCGGCTTGTAACCCAGGGCAATCAGGGCAGCTTCCGCCTCTTCCCTGGGGTCATGACCTGCCACAACGCCCCCGTTGGCTGAGCCAGAGGTAACCGTCGCATTTGGCGACGCTGGTATGAACTGCCCTTCAAGTTGCCCTATACGATCTGTCATTTCAATAAGCAGGCGTTCGGCGGTTTTCTTGCCAACACCGGGGAGCTTGACCAGGGCATTGGCATCGCGGGCCTCGACACAGCGGATAAACTGATTGGCGTCCAACCCTGACAGAATCCCCGCGGCAAGTTTGGGACCAACCCCATTGACCTTGATCAGCAAACGAAACAGGTCCCGATCCAGTCGCGAAGAGAAGCCGTAAAGACTCTGTGCGTCTTCGCGAACAACAAAGTGGGTGTGGAGAACCAACTCCTCGCCGGTTTCGGGAAGATTAAAGAAGGTAGTGTAGGGAATATCAACTTCATACCCCAGGCCGGCGCATTCCACCAATGCCTGGGCGGGGGATTTTTCAATCAGGATGCCTCGGATACGACCAATCAACGGGTTTCTCCCTGGACTTCAATGAGTCTGGTTATTGTCTTCGAACCCGGCCACTGCGCACTTTTCCGCCACCGCCAGAGGCCAGCCTGGCAACACTCTGGCTCATATGAGCATGGCATAGCGCAATCGCCAGGGCGTCGGCGGCATCGGCCTGAGGTTTGCGGGACAACGCCAAGAGCACCTGTACCATATGCTGGACCTGTGCCTTGTCGGCCCCACCCTTGCCTACGACGGCCTGTTTTACCTGCCGGGCGGAATACTCATGGACAGCGAGCCCACTGTTAGCGGCCGCTACAATTGCCGCCCCTCTCGCCTGTCCCAGCTTCAGCGCCGAATCCGGGTTGCGGGCCATGAAAACCTGCTCAATGGCGAATTCTCCGGGGCGGTATTCGCCGATGAGCGTTGCCAGACTATGGAAGATGGTTTGCAGGCGTTCCGCCATGGGCTTCTCACCCACCCGGATACAACCACTGTCAATGTACTCAATCACACGGCCTTCAGCCCGTACAACGCCGTAACCGGTTATGCGCGACCCGGGGTCGACCCCCATGATTATCGACACGTTGCGTCCTTATTGATGGAGTGCCTCCATCACGTCCGCCGATATATCGGCGTTGTGATAGACATTCTGCACATCGTCCAGGTCTTCCAGCATATCGATCAGCTTGAGGATGGGCTCTGCTCCCTCCTCGTCCAGCTCGACGGTCGTTGAGGGCACCATAGTGACTTCTGCGTTATCAGGAATCAGGCCTGCCCCTACCAGGGACTGTTTAACGTCGAGGAACTGATCCGGCACGGTGACTATTTCGAAGGAGCCGTCGACGAGCGTTGCCAGGTCCTCGGCACCGGCAGCCAGGGCTGCTTCCATCAGCCGGTCTTCGTCCATCTCCGGGCTGTAGCTGATAATACCCTGCTTACTGAAAAGATACGCTACCGAACCGTCAGTGCCGAGGTTGCCACCCATCTTGTTCAGGGAATAACGAATGTCGGCCACGGTACGGTTGCGGTTATCCGTCATGACTTCCACAAAGATCGCAACACCACCAGGACCGTACCCTTCGTAGGTCAGTTCCTCGTAGTTGCTGTCGTCACCATCCCCGGCACCCCGCTCAACGGCACGCTCGATAGTGTCTTTCTTCATGTTGGCGGTCAGGGCCTTGTCGATCACACCCCGCAGCCGGGGATTATCGTCCGGATTGCCACCGCCCTGACGGGCCGCCACCGTCAACTCGCGAATAATCTTGGTGAAAACCTTACCGCGCTTGGCATCCTGAGCCGCTTTACGGTGCTTGATGTTGGCCCATTTACTGTGTCCAGCCATGATCAACTCCGTTCGGTCGCGGAGCACACACGGGGGTGTGCTCCGGCATTGCATTACTCGCCTGCCTGGGCGTTTTCCTGACCTTCGCCTGCCTTGGCCACCGGCTTGCGGCGACGGATATGAAGCTCGCGCAATTGCTTGTCGTCCACTTCTCCGGGCGCCTGTGTCATCAGGCAGGTAGCGCTCTGTGTTTTCGGGAACGCAATTACATCGCGGATGGAGCTGGCGCCAGTCATCAACATGATCAGACGGTCGAGGCCAAACGCCAGGCCGCCATGGGGAGGGCAACCATATTTCAAGGCATCCAGCAGGAATCCGAACTTGGCTCGAGCTTCTTCGTGCTCAATACCCAGAGTACGGAACACGCTTTCCTGCATTTTTTCGTCGTGAATACGGATGGAACCGCCGCCGAGCTCAGTGCCGTTCAGAACCATGTCGTAGGCGCGGGACAATGCTGTTGCCGGTGACGCTTCCAGCTCGTCGCCAGAACAGGACGGCGCCGTGAACGGATGGTGAATCGCGGTCAGGCTTCCGTCAGACGTTTCCTCGAACATCGGGAAATCCACCACCCACAGTGGCGCCCACTCGGACGTCAGCATGTTCAGGTCGTGGCCGACCTTGATGCGAAGCGCGCCCAGGGCTTCGTTGACCACGTTGGTCTTATCGGCGCCAAAGAACACGATATCACCATCTTCCGCACCGGAACGCTCGATGACCGCCTGTGCTACGTCATCACCCAGGAACTTGATGATCGGCGACTGCAGGCCTTCAACACCCTTGGAGGTATCATTGACCTTGATGTAGGCCAGACCCTTGGCGCCGTATATACCCACATACTTGGTGTAGTCGTCGATCTGTTTACGGGTCAGCTCGCCGCCCTTGGGAACGCGTAGTGCTGCAACGCGGCCCTTGGGGTCATTGGCCGGACCGGCAAACACCTTGAAGTCAACGCCCGCAACCAGATCACCCACGTCAACCAGCTCAAGCGGGATACGCAGGTCCGGCTTGTCGCTGCCATAACGCTGCATCGCTTCAGCGTACGGCATGCGTGGGAATTCTGGCAGGTCCACTTCCAGCACGTCCTTGAACAGGGAACGAATCATGTTCTCGTTCAGGGTCATCAGGGTTTCCTCGTCAATAAACGAGGCTTCGATATCAATCTGCGTGAACTCCGGCTGGCGGTCGGCACGCAGGTCTTCGTCGCGGAAACACTTGGCGATCTGGTAATAGCGATCCACACCGGACACCATCAGCAACTGCTTGAAAAGTTGCGGCGACTGGGGAAGCGCGAAGAAGGAGCCTTCATGGGTGCGGCTTGGCACCAGGTAGTCCCGCGCGCCTTCCGGCGTGGCTCGGGTCAGGATGGGCGTCTCAACATCCATGAAACCGTTGCTATCCAGGAAGTTGCGAATATAGCTGGTTACCCTGGAGCGGAAACGCAGGCGGTTCAGCATTTCCGGGCGACGCAGGTCTACAAAGCGATACTTCAGGCGAACATCTTCGCCCACATCCACATGCTCATCCAGCGGGAACGGAGGCGTTGCAGCGGCATTCAGGATGGACAACTGCTTGCCCAGCAGTTCGACCTGCCCAGTCGGCATGTTAGCGTTTTCGGTACCGGCGGGACGACGGCGCACACGGCCGGTCACCTGAATTACGAATTCACTGCGGACCTTCTCCGCCAGATTGAAGCTCTCCGGGGTATCCGGATCGAACACGACCTGGGAAATACCGTCCCGATCGCGAAGATCCAGAAAGATGACCCCACCGTGATCGCGGCGACGATGAACCCAACCGCAAAGAGTAACTTCCTGATCGATGTGAGATTCGTTGATTCCACCGCAATAATGACTGCGCATACCGGTTCCCGTTGTATCTGATGTGTGCGTAAAAGTTTGCAAGAATGGTTCTGGCGGACCCTACTGCAAAAGCGGCCCATTATAAACACAATGAACGGGAAAATCAGGCTTCCATCACCGTGGGTGACGGTAAAACGTTTGGTCGCTAGAATGGGCCGATTTACCGCCCTTTGGAGTCGCCCTTGTCAGCCCGAGCCGAACAGAAACTCCGCACTCGCCGCGCCCTGATGGACGCCGCCCTTGCTCAACTCAGCGCGGACCGGGGCTTCGGCAGCCTGAGCCTGCGGGAAGTGGCAAGGGAAGCTGGCATTGCACCAACATCTTTCTACCGGCACTTTGCCGAGCTCGACGAACTGGGGCTTGCACTGGTGGATGAGGGCGGTGTCGCCCTGCGGCAGCTTATGCGCCAGGCACGCAAGCGAATTGCACGGAACGGCAGCGCCATCAGCACGTCAGTGGATACCTTCATGGAGTATCTTGGCAACAACTCCAATCTGTTTCGTCTGATGCTGCGGGAAAGCACCGGGGTATCAAAACCCTTCCGCACGGCCATCAAAGCTGAAATCGACCACTTTGTGACCGAGCTGGCGGCCGATCTGGCTCGCATCGCTGACGAAGAGAATCGCCCGCTATCAGACTCGAAACTGGTGGCGGACGCCATGGTGACACTGGTGTTCAATCAAGGCGCAGAGGCGCTTGACGCCACACCCTCCGAAAAGGAAACACTGAAAGACAAACTGAAAACCGAGCTCAGGATGATCCTGGTTGGGTCGCGCACCATCGCTCGGCACAAACGCTAAGCCACAGGGCTTCGCCGGGAGAGATTGCTAACCCTGTATTTGCGAAAGCCGGCCCAGCAACGGCTTCAGTTGCTCGCTTATTCTGGCCAGGTCGCTGACACTGTAGGGCTTCGGCGGAAGTTTGCCCCAGACAGGGCCAGGCCAGGCGGAATCGCCTTCGAAACGCACGATATGATGAAGGTGAAGTTGCGGCACCATGTTACCCAATGCCGCAACATTGAGTTTATGCCCACCAAACACTTCCATCATGCCTTCCCCGAGAAGAGCCGATTCCGCCATTAACTGTCGCTGTTGGTCCGAGGCCAACTGATAAATCTCGCGCACGCCATCAACCCTTGGCACCAGAAGGATCCAGGGCCAGTTGCTGTCGTTCATCAGCCGAATTTCACAGAGCCTGCTCTGCCCGAGGCTGACCGTGTCAGCTTCCAGACGCTCGTGCAGAACAAACAACGACTCCGCCCCACCCATATCAACCTCCGTGGAACTGGTTCCGGCCTCGGCCAATGGCGTAGTAGGTCATACCGTGGCGCTCAAGCATTTCAGGCTCGTACAGGTTGCGCCCGTCAAAGACCACAGGCTCTTTAATCGTCGCGGCAATGGCTGCAAAGTCCGGTGACCGGAACTCCTTCCACTCGGTGCAGATGGCCAATACATCCGCGCCTTTCAGCGCCTGCTCCTTGGTTCCGCATAGAGTCAGCCCCGGCTGGTCACCGAAGATACGCTGGGTCTCTTCCATGGCTTCAGGATCGAAGGCCTGCACACTCGCACCGGCATTCCAGAGATCCTGCATCAGAGCGCGAGACGACGCTTCACGCATATCGTCGGTGTTGGGCTTGAATGCCAACCCCCAGATTCCGACGACCTTACCTTTCAGGTTGCCATTGAAGTAATGACTGATCTTGTCGAACAACACATGCTTCTGCGCATTGTTCACGGCTTCCACGGCGTTCAGCAGGCGGGAATCGTAGTCACAGTCCCGGGCTGTGCGGGTCAACGCCTGTACATCTTTCGGGAAACACGAGCCGCCATAACCGCAACCGGGGTAAATGAAGTGATAGCCGATGCGAGGGTCAGAACCGATACCCCGGCGAACGTTCTCGATATCGGCACCGAGGCGCTCCGCCAGGTTGGCTATCTCGTTCATGAAGCTGATCTTGGTGGCCAGCATGGAGTTGGCTGCATACTTGGTCAGTTCCGCAGACCGGATGTCCATGAAAATCATGCGGTCATGGCTACGATTAAATGGGTAGTAGACCTCGTGCAGCACCTCCTTGGCCCGCTCACTGTCGGTGCCAACGATGATGCGGTCGGGCTTCATGAAATCGGTGATGGCCGCCCCTTCCTTAAGAAACTCGGGGTTGGACACCACATCGAATTCGAGCTCCAACCCGCGCTTGTCCAGCTCGGAGCGCACCGCAGCCTTAACCCTGTCTCCGGTACCAACCGGCACAGTGGACTTGTCCACAACCACTTTGTACTCGTCCATGTACTGTCCAATGGAGCGCGCCACGGCCGTCACATACTGCAGGTCAGCTGAACCATCTTCATCCGGCGGCGTACCCACTGCGATGAACTGCAGCACACCGTGGGCTACGGCTTCTTTGGCATCGGTGGTGAACGCCAGACGGCCTGCCTCAACCGTATGCTTTACGATGGACTCGAGGCCAGGCTCATAAATGGGTATATGGCCGTTCCTCAGCTTATCAATCTTGCCCTGATCCACGTCCATGCACAGAACGTGATGCCCCACATCGGCCAGACAGGCACCCGTCACAAGCCCGACGTAACCAGTCCCGAAAATAGTAATCTTCATCCGCCATAACCCTGAAATTGAATTTGTTTAAAGCACGAGAACAAGCAGCCTCAGGCTTGCTTATCCTGCCAGATCTTTTCCCAGGCCAGGGCTGTACCGACGATGGTATCGAGATCATCGTAATCCGGCTGCCATCCCAGTACATTCTTGATCCGCGAGTTGTCGGCCATCAGCGCGGCAGGGTCCCCTGCCCGACGGTCTGTTTCCTGTACCGGAAAATCATTGCCCGACTGGCGCTTGACCACATCAATAACTTCGCGGACGGTAAACCCACGCCCGTATCCACAATTCAGCACCCGCGATTCACCGCCACCTTCCATATAGCTCAACGCCATCACATGAGCCTTGGCAAGGTCTTCCACGTGGATGTAGTCGCGGATGCAGGTGCCATCACGAGTGTCATAGTCGGTGCCAAACACGCTCATGCCATCGCGCTTGCCCGTCACACACTCACACGCAACCTTGATCAGGTGCGTAGCTTCAGGCGTGGCCTGACCCAGCAAGCCTTCAGGATTGGCACCAGCCACATTAAAGTAACGCAGGATCACGTAATTGAGAGACGACGCAGCAGCCAGATCCATGATCATCCGCTCGCTCATCATCTTGGAGGCGCCATAGGGATTGATCGGCGCCAGCGGAAGATCTTCCGTCAGTACGGTTTCCTCTGGCATGCCATAAACGGCAGCCGTGGACGAAAACACCATGTAAGGTACCCGGTGCTCTTCTACTGCCTTCAGTAAATTCAGCGTGTTACGGGTATTGTTGCTGTAGTACTTGAGGGGATTTTCGACCGATTCCGGCACCACGATATTGGCGGCGAAATGCAGCACAGCTTCAAAGCGGTGCTGGCTGAAAAGATCCGCAATGGCCTGTTCATCGGCGAGATCTCCGACCACAAGCTCACCACAGGTGACCGCCCAACGGTATCCGGTGGACAGGTTATCGAAAACAACAATGTCGTGTCCGGCTTCGCCCAACTGCCTGACAACGTGACTGCCTATATAGCCGGCTCCGCCGGTTACCAGAACTTTCATGATCGATCGTCACTCCTTCCCTGAAAACAATTGTCTTCTGCGGCGGATGTCTGTTCGTCTCCGCGCGAAAAAATCACTGATAATCTCACTACATGACCCCGCAAGAACGCCACCGACAGACTCTACACGCCAATTCAGGTGTTCCTCATCCAGCGTTCTCCGGGCGGATTCAACAGCGCCCGCTTTCGGTTCCGAAGCACCATATACAAGACGACTGACGCGGCTATGCACAATAGCGCCCACACACATGGTGCACGGCTCAAGGGTGACGTAAAGCGTGGCACCCGGCAACCGGTAATTGCCCGCACGCCTTGCCGCGTCCCGCAGGGCACGTATTTCAGCATGAGCTGTGGGGTCGCATCCACTGATCGGAGCATTATAGCCAGCTCCAATTTCCCGTCCATCCAACACGACCACTGCACCAACTGGCACCTCACCAGCTGCTCCAGCCTGACCGGCCAACTGTAGCGCACGCTTCATCCAGGAATGATCATCATCAGTGCCAGCCATAATGCCTGCCCGGCCACACCCCCTATTCGCCACGTTAACGCTCAACAAAACGGGGTATGCAACCTATTAAAACAAAAGATTTATTGAGGGATGATTAAAGAGTGCAGCAACAATTTCTGAGGCGGCATAATTTGTACCATCATCAACCAGGCGACATATTACCAAAGTTGGAAACGAGTGCGCGAATACCTGAACTCGCGTCTATTGCGCAGATCTCATCGTTGCCTGGCAGTCAGTTTAGGGTAAAAGCACGCCAACCCGGAACTTTCATTGCCTCACAGTGTCCACAGCATCGTGACGTACAATTACAATAAAGGTCTTTCCGAATGACAGGAGTCGTTCCCATGAGCCTCACTGCATCCCTGACAGCTGCAGCCGTTCTTCTACTCGGCACCACGCAAGCTTCCCTAGCGAAAGACAATTCGCAATCTTCACTACCGGAAGGTGCCGGCAAAGCATTAGTCGAGAACGCCTGCACAGCCTGCCATGGCGTCTCCACCATCAAGCGCTCAGCTGGCTACAGCTCACCCGAAGAGTGGCGACGGGTTTTCTCAACCATGATTGACCTGCAGGATGAGCAGGCCACCAGGGTCGCCAATTATCTGGCCCAACACTTTCCGGAAGACCCCGGCAGGCGACCAACACTGGTTCCGGGAAACGTCGACATTGAGATTACCGAATGGACAACACCTACCCTTGGTCAGCGCACCCGGGACCCGATTGAAGCACCAGACGGCTCTATCTGGTGGACAGGTATGTGGGCGAGCCTGGTTGGGAAACTGAACCCGGATACTGGCGAAATGAAAGAATACAATTTACCGCCATCAGCCCGGCCACACTCCATTGTCCCTGATGAGGATGGCAACATCTGGTACACCGGAAACAGCAACGCCACCATTGGAAAGCTTAGCCCGGACACCGGAAATATCACTGAATATGAAACGCAGGCCAAAGACCCTCACTCTGCTGTATTTCATCCCAACGGCAACCTGTATTTTACGGCTCAGCACGCGGCCATGCTGGGCCGGCTGGATCCCGACACCGGCATGCTGAAGGAAGTGAATACCGAAGCAAAACCCTATGGAATCAAGGTAGATTCCAACGGCACCGTTTGGATTGCCTACAATGGCACGAACAAGATCGGCGCCATGGACCCGAACACGATGGAGGTCCGTTATTACAACCTGCCGGATAAACGAACCCGAGTACGTCGACTTGACCTCGATAGCCAAGATAACGTCTGGTACGTCAACTCAACGAGGGGGAAAATCGGTCGACTGAATCCGGATACCGGCGCAATCACCGAATGGGACTCTCCCAGTGGCCCGGACTCTCATCCTTACGCATTGGCCGTTATCGACGACATTATCTGGTACAACGAATCAGGCATGCGACCTGATGCGCTCGTCAGATTCGACCCCGAAGCCGAGACCTTTCAAAGCTGGGCCATTCCCTCCGGAGTCGGGATCATTCGTCATGTTTGGGTCACTGAGGCAGGGAACCTGTTGATCCATCAAAGCAGCACCAATCAGGTCGGGTTGGTCAGGATTGACTGACCCGACCTGCATACCGGTCACTCCCACTCGATGGTTGCCGGCGGTTTGGAGGAAACGTCGTAGGTTACCCGGGACACACCTTCAATTTCATTGATGATGCGATTGGATACCGTTTCCAGCAGATCGTACGGCAGGTGTGCCCAGCGCGCAGTCATGAAATCGATGGTTTCCACCGCACGCAATGCCACTACGTATTCATAGCGGCGGGCGTCACCTACCACTCCAACCGATTTGACGGGCAGGAAGACCGCAAATGCCTGGCTGGTCTTGTGGTAAAAGTCAGCTCGGTGCAGCTCTTCCAGGAAAATAGCGTCGGCCCGACGGAGGATTTCGGCGTATTCCTTCTTGACTTCACCCAGAATCCGCACGCCCAGACCGGGCCCGGGGAATGGGTGGCGATACACCATGTCGTAAGGCAGTCCAAGCTCCAGGCCAATACGGCGCACCTCGTCCTTGAACAGCTCCCGCAGTGGCTCCACCAGCTTCATTTTCATGGTTTCCGGCAGGCCACCCACATTATGGTGGGATTTTATGACATGGGCTTTACCGGTCTTGGAGGCTGCGGATTCAATGACATCCGGGTAGATGGTGCCTTGGGCCAGCCAGTTCACATCGCGGATGTTGGCGGCTTCTTCATCGAACACATCAATAAAGGTGTTGCCAATGATCTTGCGCTTCTGCTCGGGATCATCAACACCCTTGAGCTTGGACAGGAACAGGTCTTCGGCATCAACCCGAATAACCTTCACACCCATGTTGCTGGCGAACATATCCATCACCTGGTCGCCTTCGTTCAGGCGTAGAAGGCCGTTGTCCACGAACACACAGGTCAACTGTTCGCCGATGGCTTTGTGAAGCAGCGCAGCAGTCACGGAAGAATCCACACCACCAGACAACCCCAGAAGCACCTTGCCACTGCCCACCTGATTACGGATCTGTTCCACCGCATCGTCAACAATCTTGGCTGGCGTCCACAGCGCCTCGCACTGGCAGATGTTGAGAATGAAGTGCTCCAGGATGCGCTTGCCCTGCAGAGTATGGGTCACTTCCGGATGGAACTGGACGCCGTAGAGGTTACGCGACGTATCCTGCATGGCCGAAATCGGCGCACTCTCCGTCGATGCCAGCAGCTCGAAGCCCTCCGGCATCACCACAACCTTGTCGCCATGGCTCATCCACACGTCCAGCAACGACTCGCCGGTGGCCGTGAGATGGTCTGTAATGTCTTTCAGCAAGGGCCCCTTGGCCCGCACTTTGACCTGGGCATAGCCGAATTCCCGCTTTTCGGAACTGGCAACACGACCGCCCAGCTGTTCAGCCATGGTCTGCATGCCGTAGCAAATGCCCAGAACCGGAATCCCTTTCTCGAACAGGCCTTCCGGCGCGCGAGGGCCACCCAGTTGGGTCACCGACTCGGGGCCACCCGCGAGAATGATGCCTTTGGGATTGAACTCTTTCAGTTCCTCATCGGTAATATCAAAGGCCTTGATCTCACAATAGACACCAATTTCCCGAACGCGGCGCGCGATGAGCTGGGTGTACTGGGAACCGAAATCGAGAATCAGAATGCGGTGGTCGTGGATGTTGTGGGCCATGAAATCCTCGGAGCAGAAAGAAAAAACGCGGCTCACCGAATGAGCCGCGCCTGAATCGACAATGGTCAGCCGATACGGTAGTTGGGTGCTTCTTTGGTGATGGTCACGTCGTGGACGTGACTCTCACGCATGCCCGCATTGGTGATGCGGACGAATTCAGGCTTGGTGCGCATTTCTTCCATGGTGGCACTGCCGGTGTAACCCATGGAAGCCCGCAGACCGCCCATCAACTGGTGCACAATGTTCCGCATTGGACCCTTGCAGGCAACGCGGCCTTCAATGCCTTCCGGCACCAGCTTCTCGATGCCTTTACTGGCGTCCTGGAAGTAACGGTCACTGGACCCCTGCCCCATGGCACCAATGGAACCCATGCCGCGGTAGGCTTTATAGCTACGCCCCTGATACAGCTCAACCTCGCCCGGTGCTTCGTCAGTACCGGCCAGCAGGCTGCCGATCATGACGCTGTAGGCTCCCGCTGCAATGGCCTTGGAAATATCGCCAGAGAAGCGAACGCCACCATCCGCGATCACGGGCACGCCACGGTCTTTCAAGGCGGCCGCCACATTGGACACGGCCGTGATCTGTGGCACGCCAATGCCGGCCACGATACGGGTGGTGCAGATGGAGCCGGGCCCGATACCCACCTTGACCGCGTCTGCACCGGCGTCCGCCAGATCGATTGCGGCGTCAGAGGTGGCAATATTACCACCGATCACCTGAACTTCCGGGAAATGCTCTTTAATCCAGCGAACCCGGTCGAGCACGCCCTTGGAGTGGCCGTGGGCCGTATCCACCACGATCACGTCAACTCCGGCCTCAACCAGCGCGGCTACCCGTGCATCGGTATCAGCACCTGTGCCGACAGCTGCGCCAGCCCGAAGACGACCCTGTTCGTCCTTGCAGGCCAGCGGATAATCCTTCGCCTTCTGGATATCCTTGACGGTGATCAGCCCGCGCAATTCGAAGTCGTCATTCACGACCAGGACTTTTTCAATGCGGTGGCGATGCAACAGCTCTTTCACGTCGTCCAGATTGGCGCCCTCTTTCACCGTCACCAACTTGTCCTTGGCGGTCATGATTTCCGAGACAGGCGTATCCAGACGGCTTTCAAAACGAATATCACGACCGGTGACGATACCCACCAGATCGACACCATCCACCACCGGCAGACCCGAAATGTTGTTGGCCATGGTGATGTCCACCAGTTCGCGAACCGTGGTGTTTGGCGTTACCGTAATGGGATCCTTTACGACGCCGCTTTCGAACTTTTTCACCTTGCGAACGGCCGCGGCCTGCTGCTCAACAGACATGCTCTTGTGCATGATGCCGATGCCGCCTTCCTGGGCCATGGAGATGGCCAGATCAGCTTCGGTCACGGTATCCATAGCCGCCGATACCAGCGGAATATTCAGGGTGATACCTTTGGTCAGCTGGGTTTGCAGGCTGACCTGGTGAGGAAGAACCTCTGAGCGTCCTGGAACGAGCAGTACATCGTCAAAGGTGAGGGCTTCTTCGGCAATTCGCAGCATTGGGATCCGCCTTTTGAACATGCTAGATTGGAGAATTCTGACACCACACCCCGCCGGCTGTGGCAGTACAAAATTCTTAATCGACCTATTATAAATGGGCCTTGGTTGACAGTAAACCGGGGCTGACTACCTATTGGGTTGCATCTTTTTGAATTTTCGCTATTTTTACTCCCCAATTTTCGGCTTTTGCGTATACAGCAACCCCACAGAAACGAAGGAGCATTCCCTTTGGACAGCGGTTTTCAGGATTCCCGGCCCCGGGCGCTGAGTGTCAGCGAGCTCAATCACCAGGCCCGCCATCTGCTGGAAGCCAGCTTCATGCAGGTTTGGGTTGAGGGCGAATTGTCCGGGTTCTCCCGTCCCTCTTCTGGCCATTGGTACTTCTCCCTGAAGGATCGCAAATGCCAGATCCGCTGCGCCATGTTCCGGGGATTCAACCAGCGGGTGAAAGAGATTCCGAAAGAAGGCGAGCAGGTTCGCATCCGTGGCAAGGTAACGCTCTACGAGAACCGGGGCGATTTCCAGATCATCGTCGAGCATATCGAGCCTGCGGGACTGGGCGCTCTGCAGCAGGCCTATGAGGAGCTCAAACGCAAACTGCAAATGGAAGGCCTGTTCGATGCCGTCCGCAAAAAACCGCTGCCATCAACCCCTCGCCACATCGGGGTTGTGACATCGCCCACCGGCGCCGCCATTCACGATATTCTGACCGTACTTGCCAGACGTTGCCCGGCCATTCCCGTTACTCTTTACCCCACCGCTGTCCAAGGGCAGGCAGCAACGGCTGATATTGTCCGCGCCATTGACCGGGCAGCCCGACACGGACTCGCCGATGTCCTGATTATTGGTCGCGGTGGTGGCTCACTGGAAGATCTCTGGTGTTTCAACGAGGAAGCCGTCGCCCGCGCCATAGCAGCATGCCCCCTGCCAACGGTCAGTGCGGTCGGCCACGAAGTGGACGTGACCATTGCCGACTTTGTCGCCGACTTGCGGGCACCCACACCGTCCGCCGCTGCGGAAAAGATATCACCCGACCAGCAGGACTGGCTGCGACAACTCAGGGAACGGGAACATCGACTCGCCGGCGCAGCCAGTCGAGCCCTCAAACGTATGGGGACTCAGCTGGCGCATCTTTCCGCCAGGCTCAGGGATCCTCGGCGTGAACTGATGGAAAAGGCCCAACGCATGGACGACCTTGACCTGCGGCTGGGCAAGTCCATGCGCCAACGCATCGAGCGGGAAAAGGTGCGATCTGAGCACCTTGGCCAGCGCCTGAGAATGCAATCCCCCGCAAAACGGCTGGACGACAACCGCAAGAGCGTCAGCCAGTTGTCCAAACGACTGACCCGCTTGGCTCGCCAGTCCGTCATCCAACGCCAGGAGCGCCTTGAGCATCTGGCTCAAACACTGAATGTGGTCAGCCCGCTGGCGACCCTGGGCCGGGGGTACGCCATCGTCCAGCAGGAAAACGGGGATATAGTTCGCCAGGCCAGTGAACTCGCGCCCGGCGACAGGATTACCGCGCGTGTTGCCAGCGGCCACGTTGAAGCGAACGTGACCGCAGTCAATTCAGGAAACCAATAACTTTCAAAAAGACAGAGCCTTAGCCTATGGTCTAGTAGTCCTACACCTCAAAGTGCCTAAAGTTGTGGGTAATACCAAACACAACAACAATAGTGATGCGAGGTGGATGTTATGGACTACCACTCCGAGTTCAGGCAATCGATCGACCAGCCTGACACCTTCTGGCGCGAGAAAGCGTCTGCCATTGACTGGATGGAGCCTCCGAAAACCATCTGGCAGCCCACCGATAACGGCCATGGGCAATGGTTTCCCGATGGTATCCTTAACACCTCCGATGTCGCACTGGATGCCAATGTCCGGGCCGGACGCGGCGAACAGAAGGCCCTGATTTACGATTCTCCAGTCACCGGCACCACCCGCTCATACACCTTCAATGAGCTCACCCTTGCGGTAGCAATCTTCGCCGGCGCTCTCCAGGATAGAGGCATCACCAAGGGCGACCGGGTGATTCTCTATATGCCGATGATCCCGGAAGCCGTTATTGCCATGCTGGGCTGCGCCCGAATTGGCGCCATTCATTCAGTGGTCTTTGGCGGTTTCGCATCCAATGAATTGGCCGTGCGCATTGATGATGCCAAGCCCAAAGCCATCATCACGGCCTCCTGCGGTATCGAGATTAGCAAGGTCATCGAATACAAGCCTCTGGTGGACAAAGCCATTGACCAGGCCAGCCATAAGCCGGACTGTTGCATTGTGTTTCAGCGCCCGCAGGCTCAGGCCACGCTTCAGGAAGGTCGCGATTTCGATTGGGATGAACTGGTTAGCCGGGCCCGGGCGGCAGACCCGGTGCCTGTCAGGGCCACCGACCCGCTCTATATTCTCTACACGTCCGGAACCACCGGTAAACCCAAGGGCGTTGTGCGCGACAACGGCGGCCACGCCGTGGCTCTTCGCTACAGCATGCACCTGGTTTACGACGCGAGCCCGGGGGATGTCTACTGGGCGGCATCGGACGTTGGCTGGGTGGTCGGGCACAGCTATATCGTCTATGCCCCCTTGTTTGCAGGCTGCACCACCATCCTTTACGAGGGCAAGCCGGTCAAAACTCCAGATGCCGGCGCCTTCTGGCGCGTGGTCCAGGACCACGGCGTGAATCTGTTGTTCACGGCACCGACCGCCTTCCGAGCGGTCCGCAAGGAAGACCCTGAGGCTGATCAGCTGTCCCGCTACGACATCAGTTCCCTGAAGCGCCTCTTCCTGGCCGGCGAACGACTGGACCCACCCACCTACGAATGGCTGAAGGAACATACCCGCCTGCCAATACTGGACCATTGGTGGCAAACCGAAACCGGCTGGGCAATCTGCTGCAACCCGGTGGGCATTGAGATGATGACAACAAAACCCGGCTCGGCCACGCTTCCGTCTCCCGGGTTCAACGTTCAGGTGGTGGACATGGAAGGCAGCCAGGTTCCTGCCGGGGAACAGGGCCAGATAGCCGTTAAGCTACCATTACCTCCTGGCTGCATGTCCACGGTCTGGGGGGACGACGACCGATTCCGTAACACCTACCTGGCCCCCATTGACGGCTTCTACAGCTCCGGTGATGGCGGATTTGTTGACGAAGACGGATACGTATTCGTAATGGGTCGAACGGACGACGTGATTAATGTCGCGGGCCATCGGTTGTCCACCGGAGAGATGGAGGAGGTGGTTGCCGCCCACCCGGCCATCGCGGAATGCTGCGTGGTTGGCGCTCACGACGACATGAAAGGCCAGGTACCCGTGGGGCTCGTGCTGATCAAGGATGGTGCGACCATTGACCACGACGAACTTGAAGAAGAGTTGGTTGAAATGGTTCGCGAGAAAATCGGCGCTATTGCCTGTTTTCGCAAGGCATTGGTGGTGGAGCGACTCCCCAAAACCCGGTCCGGCAAGATCCTGCGTCGGGTGATCCGCCAGATCGCCGATGGCGAGGACTACGCGGTGCCAAGCACGATCGACGATCCTGCTATACTGGAAGAGATCAGCGAGCAATTCAAAGGCTGACCACCGGCCCCGTCACCAATCGGAACCTACGCCACAGCGGTGCATCCGTTTGGTGACGAGTTTATGACAACTCGTTGTTTTTGCGGTTTAAAAAACTTAGACAAAGTGCCAGAAAAAGCGTTGACGCCTTCCCAACTCGGTCTATACTGAAATTGCTGTGAAAATACAGCGGTATTTGGTGAATGCGTTTCAACGTCCTGCCGCAGTGCTCTTCGTTGCCCCTTTCCTCAGTACTTTCTGAATTTTTACAGCGCCGGTACTCCGACTGGATACCGATGGTCCCGTGAGGGCAAAATTTCAGAAATACAGGAAAGATCAATGTCAGATACAAAAACAGGCCACGTAAAGTGGTTTAACGAGTCCAAGGGCTTTGGCTTTATCGCCCAGGACGGTGGCAGTGACGTTTTCGTTCACTATAGTGCAATCAACGCGAGCGGCTTCCGCACTCTGACCGAAGGTCAACAGGTGCAGTTTACCGTGACTCAGGGGCCGAAAGGTCCCCAGGCGGAAAACGTAACCCCGGTCTGAGGTTACGCGACCCCGCCCTATGCCCCTCACGGGCACAGGGACTCCGAAAGAGCCGGCATTCGCCGGCTCTTTCTTTTTCAGGCACCCGCTTCCGCCGACGCCTTATTGGCGGCCCCATCCCGACGGCCGGCTTCCACCACCTGGGAAACCGCTGAAAACAGCGCCTGCAAGGTAGCCGAAGTTGTATCTTCGGCCAGAGCGGCCGCACTGCAATGCTGTCCATCCACAGTCACACGGATACAGGCTAGTGCGTTGGCATTGGTACCCTCACCCAATGCAAACTCATCGTAAGCTTCCACCGCCAGGATTACACCGTATTCCGCCTCCAGCGACGCTGACACGGCCTCGACCGCTCCAAGGCCATGACCTTTGAGAGTGATCGGACCGGTTTCAGCGCCAATACTCACGACGGCATTGACACCCTCATCATCCCGGTGAAGGTCATAGGACCTCAACTCCCAGGCTTTGGCCACTTTCAGGTAACGATCTTCGAACAACCGATGAATCGTCAGTGAGTCAATCTCGCCGCCATTGGTTTCGGCCTCGCGCTGCACCAGCTTACTGAACTCGATCTGTAACCATCGTGGCAGGCTGATGTTGTAATCACGCTCCAGAACATAAGCCACACCACCTTTGCCAGACTGGCTATTGATGCGAACCACTTCCTCATAACGGCGACCGAGGTCGTGAGGATCAATGGGCAGGTACGCAACATGCCAGCTTTCGCCTTCGGTGCGGCGAGCCAGGCATTTACGGATGGCATCCTGGTGGCTGCCAGAGAAGGCTGTAAACACAAGCTCACCAGCGTAGGGGTGACGCGGATGGGTGGAGATCTCAGTACAGGCTTCAACCACATCGGTAATCTCAGCCATTCCCGACAGGTCCAGTGTCGGATCCACACCCTGGGAGTAAAGGTTCATCGCCATGGTCACCAGATCCATATTGCCCGTGCGCTCACCATTGCCCATCAGTGTTCCTTCTACCCGGTCGGCACCGGCCATGACCGCCAGCTCCGCCGCCGCCACAGCACAGCCACGATCGTTATGGGTGTGAACACTGATACTGATGTGCTCGCGATACCGAACGTGATCGCAGATCCACTCGATCTGATCCGCAAATACGTTGGGGGTCGCCATTTCAACCGTGGCTGGCAGATTGATGACCACCGGCTGGCCCTGGTCCGGGCGCCATACGTCGTTTACGGCATCGATCACGTCTGCAGCGTAATCCAGCTCCGTTCCCGTGAAGCTCTCCGGCGAATACTGGAAAGTCCACTCGGTGTCCGGATACTTGGCGGCATTTGCCTTGACGACACGCGCGCCATTGACCGCAATATCTTTCACGCCTTCACGGTCCATGCCGAACACCTGCTCCCTCTGAACCGTCGACGTTGAGTTGTACACATGCACGATGGCCTTGCGGGCACCCTTGAGCGCGTCGTAGGTCCGCTCAATCAATTCCGGCCGTGCCTGGGTCAGCACCTGAATGTGCACATCATCGGGAATGCGATCTTCCTCAATAAGCTTGCGACAAAAGTCAAAATCCGGCTGGCTCGCCGCGGGAAAGCCGATCTCAATTTCCTTGAACCCCAGCTTTACAAGCAAATCAAACATCCGCTGTTTCTGGGCTACTGACATCGGCTTTACCAATGCCTGATTACCATCCCGAAGATCCACCGCGCAAAAACGGGGAGCGGTAGTGATGACTTTGTTCGGCCAGCGACGATCGGTTTTAGCCACCGGCGTAAACGCAACGTATTTACGATGATCAAATGCCATTGGGGTGATTCCTTGCTGTTCTCACGGGGAATTCATTGATTGTGTATCAGGATAACGCGTCACACGGGGAAAATGATTGCTTTTTCTCCCTCATGACACCAAGAATAGCTACAATATTTCAGGATTTTCATTGAAGGTAAAATTTTATGTCAATTTCCGACAAGTCGCTTATTAAAATCGACAAGATTGACCGCAACATCCTCGAACAGTTGCAGCAGGATGGTTCACTGACGAACCAGGAACTGGCGGACAAGGTTGGTCTATCGCCCTCCCCTTGTCTGCGGAGGGTCCGCGCCCTGGAAGACGCCGGAGTTATTGTCCGGCAGGTAACGATCCTTGATCATAAAAAACTGGGATTGTCCCTTACAGCGATCATACTCATTGGCATGGACCGGCACACACCAGAGCGTTTCGCAGCGTTCGAACGGCAGGTGGGTGAATACCCGGAAGTTCAGGAGTGCTACCTGATTACTGGCCAGGATGCCGATTACATGCTCAAGGTGGTGGTGCCGGATATGGATCACTATCACCACTTTCTGCTAAATCGTATCACCCGTATCCAGGGAGTCAGCGGTGTTCACTCCAGCTTTGTGCTGAGACGGGTCATTGACAGCACGGCCCTGCCTCTGGGGTATCTGTCCTGACTCGCTAGCGGATGAGCTCAGCCAGATAGGCCCGTGCCATGCACTTGAGTTCACTCACCATCGAATGGGCCTGATCCTCCGGCAGGGTTGCCGCCAGCCTGAGAACGGTTCCCGCCGAGCGGGGTAACATCAGGCTCGCCGTCCATCGACGATCTTCCGGAATGCGGGGACAAACGTCCCGCAAGCGGTTATCCAGGTCACGGGCATGACTGTATAACTCCCGGAGATCCAGGTCCCGCAATTCGGGCATCGATTCCACCCCGCTCCAGATCACGGAATAGGCAGGTTCGGTTCGATAAAACTCATAGAACAGGTCGATCAGAACGTCCACGGCATCTACCAGCTCCAGGGTCTCGAGGCGCTCCCTCAACGCCGTCTCCATACGTTCAACATGCCCTTCGGCAATGGCCTTTACGATGGCAGCCTTGTTGGGAAAATAACGGTAGAGGGAGGCGAGAGACATGCCTGACTGACGGGCAATTGCGGACATACTGGTGGCGTCGACACCCACCTCATGGAAAATCGCTGCCGCATGGCTGAGAATGCTATTCACGCGTTCTCGGCTTCTGGCCTGAACGGGCTGACGACGAGGCGTGATATCCACGGTTTCTTCGGTCATATCTCCTGCTTCAGTTGCGGTTATACGGTAAAGCATAGCTGCCCGTTACATGGGCGACCAGTTTCTCCTCGTTTTCCTGCCCGGATAGCAGCCGCACTTCGCAGAAAGCAAGTCGACGCCCCATCCGCAGAACCCTGGCCTCCCCTATCAGGTCATCCGGCGCCGGCTTATGCAGGAAATTGATCGACAGGTTGCTGGTCACCGCCATTTCAACCTGGCCAATGGCGGCCATCACCGCCGCGTACATGGACGCATCCGCCAGGGCCATCTGCACCGGCCCAGACAGCGTTCCACCGGGGCGAATCAGGCGTTCCGAGAATACCAGGCGGGTGCGGGCAAACCCGTCCTCACGCGCCTCGTCGACCGTAAATCCGATATCCTCGGCCATGGGCACACCGGCCCGGATAACGGCCTCGACTTCTACTGCGGTCAGTGTCATTCGCTGCTCTCCCAATGTCCATCTGTACCTCGTGGTAATCGCTCCGTACAATAGCGAGCACGACAGGATAAATAAAGAACCCTTTCTCAACTGCTTACGGATAACACAATGCGAGCAAGCCGCTACCTGATTGCCACCCAAAAAGAAACGCCTGCCGATGCCGAGATCATCAGCCATCAAATGATGCTCCGGGCAGGAATGATCCGAAAACTGGCCTCCGGCCTCTACTCCTGGCTGCCAATGGGATTGAGGGTGCTTCGCAAGGTTGAACGTATCGTGCGCGAGGAAATGGACAAGAGTGGCGCACAGGAAGTCCTGATGCCCGCGGTGCAGCCGGCGGAGCTGTGGCAGGAGTCCGGGCGCTGGGAACAGTATGGCGGTGAACTACTGCGGATGAACGACCGCCATGGTCGCGACTTCTGCTTCGGGCCCACCCACGAGGAGGTCATCACCGATCTGATCCGCAACGAGCTGAAAAGCTACAAGGAATTGCCCGCGAACTTCTACCAGATCCAGACCAAGTTCCGCGATGAACGACGCCCCCGGTTCGGCGTGATGCGTGCGCGGGAATTCATCATGAAGGACGCTTACTCGTTCCATGTGAATGCGGAATCATTGAACGACACTTATCAGGTCATGCATCGCACCTACTGCGCCATCTTTGATCGACTGGGCCTGGATTACCGTCCCGTCGAGGCCGATTCAGGCGCCATCGGCGGAAGCGCGTCCCACGAATTCCATGTACTGGCTTCATCCGGTGAAGACGCCATTGTGTTCAGCACCGACAGCGACTATGCCGCCAACATTGAAAAAGCGGAAGCCGTTGCGCCAGCCGGAGACCGCTCATCGCCTTCGGAGGAAATGGCGGAAGTGGCGACACCAGAGCAACGGACCATTGAGGCGGTTGCCACGTTCCTGAAGGTAGACGCAAGTCGCTGCGCCAAGACCCTGCTGGTCAAGGCCGAAGAAGACGACAACGGCAACAGTGGCTTGATTGCTTTGATTCTGCGGGGAGATCATACCCTTAATGAAATCAAGGCCGAAAACCTGCCCGATGTCGCTGAACCACTGACTATGGCAACCGACGAGGAAATCGAACAGATTGTCGGCTGCAAGGCTGGCTCCATCGGTCCTGTGGCCCTGCCGGTGCCCGTCATTGCCGATCGCAGTGCGGCGCACATGGTGGACTTTGTCTGCGGCGCCAACAAGGAAGGCTACCACCTGACCGGTGTGAACTGGGAACGGGATGTAGCACTGGCCCGCGTGGAAGACCTGCGCGATGTGGTCGAGGGCGATCCCAGCCCCGACGGCAAGGGCACCCTGGAAATCCGACGCGGCATTGAAGTTGGTCACATTTTCAAGCTGGGCAACAAATACAGCAAGGCCATGAACGCCACGGTACTGGATGAAAACGGCAAGAGCTCCATCCTGGAAATGGGCTGCTACGGTATCGGTGTCTCCCGGATTGTCGCCTCGTCCATTGAGCAGAACCACGACGACAAGGGCATTATCTGGCCCGACGCCATCGCCCCGTTTGAGGTGGCCATCGTGACGCTGAACGGCCAAAAATCCCCGGCGGTGATGGCTGCCGGCGAAAAGCTCTATGAGCAGCTTCGCCAGGCTGGTTTTGATGTTCTTCTGGATGACCGGAACGAACGTCCGGGCGTGAAGTTCGCGGATATGGAGTTGATCGGCATTCCTCACCGGTTCGTGGTATCCGAGCGGGGCCTGGCGGCAGAAACCCTTGAATACAAGGGCCGCCGTGACGAAGACAAGCAGGATATTCCGCTGGCCGAGGCACTTCCCTTTCTGATTAGCGCCTCCCCGCGCAACGGCCTTTAGGCCAGCACGCAACGAGCGTGATCGGTTCAGGCCTGTCCTATGGGCATGAACCGATCACGCCCGGTTCCATTTCCAGCGCAATACCAAAGCGGGCTTCGACATCCTCCCGGATACGGTTGGCCAATGCCAACACGTCCTGACCGCTGCCGTTCGAATGGTTCACCAGCACCAATGCCTGACGGTTATGCACGCCAACCCTGCTATTGCGGTACCCCTTCCAACCACACTGGTCGATCAGCCACGCGGCCGCCACCTTGGCATTGTCATCACCGGGGTAGCCGGCGATCTCCGGATGTTTCTTCTTCAGCGATCCCCAGGTTTCCAGTGGTACTACCGGGTTCTTGAAGAAGCTACCGGCATTTGGAAGCTGTTGCGGATCAGGCAATTTGCGGCGACGAACCGCCATGACGGCATTGGCCACATCAAGGGGAGTAAGATCGTTCAGGTCCTGTCCGTCGAAATAGTCGCGGAGGTCACGATAATCCAGTGAAAATGGGCGGGTGCGGGCCAACCGCAGACGAACCTCAGTGATGACGTAACGCCCGGGTTCATGCTTGAACACGCTGTCGCGATAGCTGAAATGGCACAGGCTGTTGGTCAACACCACTTCGTTGCCAGTCCTCCGATCCAGGGCCCGGATATCCACCAGAGTGTCCTGCAACTCAGTGCCATAAGCCCCGATGTTCTGAACCGGTGCTGCCCCGACGGTGCCGGGAATCAGCGCCAGGTTTTCGATGCCCCTGTAGCCCGCGGAGGCCGCGTACAACACACTTTCGTGCCAGTTTTCACCAGCACCCAGTACCAATGTTGCCTCGTCGCCATTAACCTGCTCCCAGCACCGGCGGGCAATGGCGATACGAATCACCAGCCCCGGGAAATCGCCGGCAAACACCAGATTGCTGCCGCCTCCGAGCAGGAGCGGTTCAACCGACGCTTCCGATGCCCACTCCAGCGCCCTCCGGAGCGCCTCGACAGAGGTTACCGACACAAAGTACCGCGCCCTCGCTTCGATACCCAGACTGTTCATGCCCCCCAGGGACACGTTCTCCCTGATCTCACCGGAACGGGTCACACCAGCCGCTCCCGGATATGTTCAAGAAGGCCTTCACTGGCTTCGGTGATCAGATCAAGTACGTGTTCGAACCCCTGGTCGCCACCGTAGTATGGGTCCGGCACTTCTTTCTCACCGGAACGACCGAATCCCAAAAACAGCGCCGGCTCGGTGCCGCCATGTTGCTGCCAGATATCCCTCACTTCCGCGAGGTTCTGACGGTCCATCACCAGCACGTAATCAAATCGCTCCAGGTCCGGTGCCTGGAACTGGCGGGCCCGGAGATCGCTGATATCTATTCCGCGCTTGCCCGCAGCCGCCACGGCGCGTCCGTCCGGGGACCTGCCCACATGCCAGTCGCCGGTACCACAGGAATCGATGGCAATGCGGCCCTCGAACCCGGACCGCTGAACCACCTGGCGAAAGACGCCTTCAGCGCTGGGCGAGCGGCAGATGTTGCCAAGACAGACAAACAGTACGTTTACTTCCGCATTCATGGGTGTCCTGCCCCCTTTTATCTGGTCATCATGATTTGCCGCAGACGCTCGAGATCCTCGGCGGTATCGACGCCTGCGGGTGGCATCCGGCACGCCTCTTCGACGTGAATGCGGGCGCCGTTGTAGAGTGCCCGCAATTGCTCCAGGGACTCAGTGATTTCAATGGGGGCTGGCGCCCAGGTCACGAAATTCCGCAGGAGGCTAACGCGGTAGCCGTAGATACCAATATGACGATAGTAATTACAGCCTTCGGGTAGCGACCGTACGGCGCCGGTGTCGCCACTGCCCAGCCACGTATCCCGGGCCCAGGGAATCGGTGCCCGGCTGAAGTAGTGGGCCATGCCCCGGTTATCGAACACCACCTTGACAACATTGGGATTGAACACGCTGGTTGCGTCCGGGATCCGCTCGCAGAGAGTCGCAATGGCCGCATCAGGATGGGCTTCGAGGTTTGCGGCCACCTGGTCGATCAGTTCCGGTGGAATCAAGGGCTCATCACCCTGAACATTGACGACCCGGTTATCCGGGCCAAATCCCAGCTTCCGAGCCACCTCTTCCAGACGGTCAGTACCACTGGCATGGTTGGCGGAGGTCATCACCACTTCCGCACCGAAGGCGGCACAAGCGGCCTTGATGCGTTCGTCATCGGTTGCGATCACCACACGACCAGCCTGACTTTCACACGCCCGCTCATAAACATGCTCAATCATCGGCTTACCGGCAATGTCTGCCAAGGGTTTGCCAGGCAACCGAGTGGAGGCATAACGTGCCGGGATAACGACGGTGTAGGACATACAGGCTTCCTGTCAGCGTTTGTGAAGTCGCTCGTCGGTCGTCAGAGTCCGGGCTTCGGTGGCGAGCATCACCGGTATCCCCTCGCGAATCGGAAAGGCCATCGCATCCTGATAGCAGACAAGTTCCGTTTTGGCGTCGTTCAGCTTCAGGTCACCCTTGCATACCGGGCAGGCCAGCAGGGCCATCAGTTTTTTATCCATGGTGCGATTCTCACAATGTCGTTGTATCCAGCGATTGGTTGCAGTCATTGACGCGGGCCACGAACGCCTCGGCAAACGCCTCGGGAAGGCTGGCCGTGACAGCCAGGACCCAGGTGTTGTCCGGGGCGATCCCGCGACACTTGACCGCATCCTTGGCGGTCATCACCAGCCATTCGCCGTCTTCGGAGTGCAGGTCGGCGGGCGTAAAACGGTGATGGTCGGGCAAGGCAAGAGGCCTGACCTGAGCCCCCAGCGCCATCAGTGTATCGAAAAACCGGCTGGGATTACCGATCCCCGCCACAGCCCTCACACGCCGGCCCTTAAGGCACTCCGGAGACAGCGCTTCCCCGGTCACAAGGTTGCGCAGTTCAGTCGGGGCCAGGTTCATGGCGAACTGGCGCTCATGCTCGAGCTCTTCGAGAAGGCCGCCATTGGTGATCACGAAGTCGACGGATTCCAGCCGCGCCAGAGGTTCACGCAACGGCCCCACAGGAATCAGGGCGCCGTTGCCGACGCCACGGGCCGCGTCGAAGACGGCAAGTTCAATATCCCGGGGAAGCCGATAATGCTGGAGCCCGTCGTCGCACACCAGAATGGTACCCAGCTCTTGCTCCAGTGCCCATAGGGCACCCCGTCTGCGATCCGGGTCCACCACAACCGGGCATCCCGATTGCGCGGCCAGCATTACCGGCTCGTCACCGGCGATTCTGGCGTCGGTGTCAGCGTTGACCAACAGCGGATAGCGATCAGACTTGCCACCGTAGCCTCGGCTCAGAATCACTGGCTGCCAGCCCAGGTCCTTAAGCAGGCTGGTGAGGGCGACGGTCAACGGGGATTTTCCTGTGCCCCCGGCGGTGATATTACCCACCACCACCACGGGAACCGGGATACGTTCGTTCCTCGCCTGCCAGGCCCGGCGGCGACGGTTTTCAGAAATGGTGCGATAAAGCCAGACCAGTGGATACAACGGCCACAGGGGGCGCTTACCGCTGTACCATACCCGCTCCACCAGCGTGGTCATGCCTGCTCGCTGAACTGCATCTGGTGGAGCTGGGCATAGGCTCCGCCCTGGGCCAGTAATTCGTCATGGCGACCGGACTCGACAATCCTGCCGCCATCCATCACCAGGATGCGATCCGCCTTTTCAATCGTCGACAACCGGTGAGCAATGACCAACGTTGTACGGCCCTGCATGACGGTTTCCAGGGCTTCCTGTATGTGCCGTTCCGATTCTGTATCGAGGGCCGATGTTGCTTCGTCCAGGATCAGCACCGGAGCGTTTTTCAGCAGGGCCCTTGCAATGGCCAGTCGCTGGCGCTGGCCACCGGAAAGCATCACCCCGTTGTCACCAATCATGGTATCCAGACCTTCCGGCATACGCTCGATGAACTCCAGCGCATGGGCCTTGGCCGCCGCATCAGTGATCTGCTCGCGACTGCAGTGGCGGAGGGCGCCATAAGCAATGTTGGCGGCAATGGTATCGTTGAAAAGAACCACATTCTGGGTCACCAGCGCAATCTGTGAGCGCAGGGCTTCCAGGCTGAACTCCTTCAGGGAATGGCCGTCCAGGCGGATATCCCCCCCGGTGTATTCGTAGAAACGCGGCAAAAGACTGACCATAGTCGACTTGCCACTGCCCGAACGCCCGACCAGGGCCACACTCTGACCAGCCGGTATGTTCAGGGAGATGTCCTTGAGTACGTCGTCCAACTGGTCACGATAGCGGAAGGACACGTTTTCAAATTCAATGTTGCCGTTAACCCGCTGCGGCGCGTAGGTACCCGGATCGTGTTCCGGTTCCTCGTCCATGGCTCCAAAGACGTCGTGGGCAGCGGCAACGCCACGTTGGATCTTGGCATGTACGGACGATACCTGGCGAATGGGCTTGGCCATGGTTGTTGCGGCGGTAATGAAGGCCACAAGCTGGCCGGTACTCATTTCTCCACGGATCTCCGGCGCCAGCATGGTCCACACCAATGCTGCAATGGCAATCGCCACCAGCACCTGGATAACCGGAATGCTGATGGCCTGGGTGTAGGCCATCTTCAGGCTCTGCTCCAGGTTTTTCTCACTGACCTTGCGGAAGCGATCACGCTCATAGTGCTCGCCGCCAAAGGTGCGAACCACCCGGTAACCACCGATAGATTCGGAGGCCACGTGGGTGATGTCACCCATCGACCCCTGGATACGTTTGCTGATCTTGCGGAAGCGTTTGCTCGCGTAACTGACCACCAGGGCAATCAACGGCCCTACGGCCAGAAACACGAGGGTCAACTTCCAGTTGGTGTAGATCATAAAGCCCAGCAGGCCCAGGATGGTAAGTCCTTCCCTGAGGGTGATGGTCACGGCGTTGGTGGTGGCATCCGCCACCTGCTCAACATTGTACGTGATCTTCGAAACCAGCCGACCAGAAGCATTCTCATCGAAATAGCGGGAAGGCAGGCTCAGCAAACGGTCGAAGACCTGCTTGCGCAGGGCGTTAATAACCTGGCGCCCGACGTAACTGATGAAATACTGGCTCATGAAGGTACCGACACCGCGAAAGGCAAACACACCGACGATCAGCAATGTCAGCAGAATCCGGTTCTTGTCGGTGGGGTTTTCCAGCGCGGTGATGACGTATTCCATCGCCGCCGCCATACCGGTGGAGGCCGCTGCGTAGATGACGTTGCCAACCACGGCCAGCGAGAACGCCAGCCAGAAAGGCTTTACGTAGGCCAACAGGCGTTTGTAGGTTCCCCAGTTGGTTGCCGGCTGTTGGGACTCTTCGGCTGTCGACGTGGCGTCACTCACTGCCTTGGGCCTCTCGTTCTGTGGTGATGCTGAGTTTGGCAAAACCAAGACGACCCGCCACATCCATGGCACGCACGACAAACTCGTGAGGGGTACGGGCATCCGCAGTGATGATGAACGGCAGCGACGTGTTGTCCTGTGCCAATTCACGAACCGCCCTTTCCAGCGTTTCCCGACGATTATTCACCAGGGTTCGATCGTTGAGGATGTACTGGCCCTCGGCGTTGATGACCACATCAATCAACTCTGCCTCGGACTCCGACCGCTCACCGTTGGCTTCCGGCAATTCGATATTGAGGTGGCTCTCACGGGTAAACGTGGTGGACACCATAAAGAATATCAGCAGCAGGAACACCACATCGATCAGTGGCGTCAGGTCTACCCCGACCTCCTGACTTCTCTGACGCTTGAACTTCACAGTGTTCAGGCTCCTTCCACGTCAATTTCGCGGTCGCCATGTACCACTTCCACGAGCTTGATGGCTTCCTGCTCCATACCTACGACCAACTCATCGACACGGCGAATAAAGTACCGATGGCAAATCAGTGCCGGTATGGCCACGCTCAGGCCGGAAGCCGTGGTAATCAGCGCTTCCGAAATACCCCCTGCCAGATTGCCGGCATCGCCCACACCGGCGAGCTGGATCTCTGCAAATACCTTGATCATGCCGATAACGGTCCCCAGCAGGCCCAGAAGAGGCGTGATGGTCGCAACGGTCCCCAGGGGATTCAGAAAACGTTCCAGTTCATGGATGACCTGGCTCGCCTCGTGCTCAATGCTTTCTTTCATGATCTCGCGACCATGCTTGGCATTCAGAAGTCCTCCGGCCAGAATCCGGCCCAGCGGAGATGATCCCTGCAATGCCTTGAGCTTTCGCCCGTTAAGCTCCTTTTTCTTGATCCACCGCCACAGTTCATTGATGGTGTGCTGGGGCGTTACCCTGGATGGCCTGAGCGTCCAGAAGCGCTCAAGAATGATGGCAAGGGCAAGAATGGAACAGGCAAGAATCGGCACCATGAGGATGCCACCGGCTTTCAAAAGCTCGAACACGCTTGGTCTCCCTGATTGTTTACAAGCCGCGCTACTTTAGCATAGCTGCCGGTGTAGGCCACACCCGGAATGTCACGGTTTTTACACTCCGTTCAAGGGAGTTCGGGTTTGCGAATCCAGAAGGGGGCACCTGCCCTGGCCTTTGTCGTCAACACTCCGCCCGGTTCCAGAACCAGCCTGATTGCGCCGGAGGTAGCGGTATTGACAATGTCGCTGCCAACGGACCGATAACGTTCAACCACATCGGCATGGGGATGACCGAAACGATGCCGGTAGCCGGCGCTGAACAGGGCGAGATCCGGAACCATCCGGGCGACCCAGGATTTCGATGAGGACGTTTTGCTGCCGTGGTGGGGTGCCAGCACAACCCGATAGTGGTCGGCATCATTCCCCAGAGTATCGGCCCGGGCCATAAACGCCTCTTCCACCCGTCGGGTTATGTCGCCAGGCAACACAACCTCAACGGACGGGACAGTCGACGATACCGTCAGTACACAGGACGCGTCATTGCCCTCAACCCTTCCTGGGCTTCGCCAGAACGCCAATTCTAATTCGCCCATCCGGACATCCACCTGGCCAGAACAAGGCTCGACATTTACACCCTCCGGCAACTTGCCGGCAACTCTCCCGGTTTCACCGGTAATAACCCGCCCAACCTCGAATCGATCGAACAGCAACGGCAGCCCCCCGGCGTGGTCACCATCACCGTGACTGATCACCAGGGTATCAATACGGCGAACTCCCAGAGCACTGAGATTGGGAATCAGCACCGACTCCACCGACGAGTAAATACCTTCCAGTGCTGGGCCGGTGTCGTAGACCAGCACCTGATCCTGCTCACGAAGCATGACGGATAGCCCCTGGCCGACATCCCATACCCAGAGTTCAGGGTGGGCCACCGTCTCGTTCGGTTGTCCCATCTCGTTGCCCCTAAACACGAACACGGCAATCCATAACAACACAACACAGGCACTCACCTTCCGATACCCGCCGAACGGCACCACCAAGGCCATCAGAACCACCAGAGAAAACCCCACAATCTGCAATGGGCCAGGCGCCGTCAGCACAATATCAACGTTCGCAAGCCAGGAAAGCCCCTGCCACAGCACCCCGAAGACCCCGTCCAGCATGCTGATCACCAGTGCATCCCCAGCGGGAAGGAAAACCAGCGTAAAAGCCCCCAGGGCCAATAAAGGCATGACCACCAGCGATACCCAGGGAATGGCAAACAGATTGGCAACCAGACCGATCACCGGCTGAGACTGCCCCAGGCTGGACAATATCGGCCAGAGCCCGGCAAACACGGCCATCTGGGCCAGTAATAGCCCCGCAAGCCAACCGACCCTTCCAACACGGAGGGCAAACAGCATTACCAGGACCGTCACAGCGCCAAAAGACAGCCAGAATCCCTGGTCGAGGGGCGAAAACGAATCACTCAACAACACCAGAACCAACGCGGTCAGCAGACCCGTAAAAACCCCGGTTTGCCGGGCGCCAACGAGAACCCACCCGGCGATGATGACCATAATCAGTGCCCGCCTGGTGGGCACGGAAAACCCGGCCACAAGCGCATACCCGACGCTCGCACTGGCAACCACGAGAAAGACCAGCAACCTTAGCCTCGTGGGCGACACTCGACGTTCCGGAAGACAAAGCAGCAGACGGCGACATAGGAAGCCGGCCCCCGCCGCTATCAATCCCAGATGAAGCCCTGAAATGGCGACCAGGTGAATGGTTCCGGTGGCCTTCAGAACGTCCCAGTGTTCGGGCTGCATATGCCCGCGGTAGCCCATCATCAGGGAGGTTATTAAGGGGAAATGGCGAGCGTCAGATAGTCTATCCGAGGTAGCGTCGACAAGCTCACCCCGCCAGCGGTGGTAGCGGCAACGAAGCGGGCATTCAAGGTGGTCTGCGCGGGAAAGCTCGCGAACTGTACCGGTGGCACCAAAGCCCTTTCGATACAGCCAGGATTCGTAGCGAAACCCCGTCGGGTTCACGGCTCCATGGGGGCGTTTCAGGACAACTGTCAGCGTCAGGCGATGACCGGGCGTGTTCGTGACATCGTCGCCATACCAGGCAAGCCGAAGCTGATCCGGCAATTCATCGGAGGGGTAGGTATTGCCGCCCTCGGGCAGGTGCCATTGCGTCACGCAAAAGCCGAAACGGACGCTACCGAAGCTGCCTTCGGACGGGACATCACAAAGATACCCTGACACGTCCAGTGTCTGACCTTCCAGTGCTGGCGGCAACACCGACTGCTGCCGACCGTCGGCTTGCATTGCCGCCCAGGCCAGACCAGCAATCCCACCGGCAAGCAAGACTGCGACCGCCCTGAATGGCGGGGGCCTGACAAGACGTATCGCGACAAACGGGATGAGCGTGGCGGACATCAGCCAGTGCAAAGGTGGCAAGACCGCCAGGCTATACAGTAAGATAACGCCGCAGGCGAAGCCCACGAGGCCGACCCTGGCCATAAAACTTCCGGACAATCCTTGTCCTCCTGATAGTTGGTCAATTCCGGGAGCCGCCATACCCCGGAACCATTATCCCGAGCAGGCAGAACTTCCCAATGCCAAAGAAGTTCATAAAACGCTATCTACCAACGCCGGAACGGGTGCGCTCGATCGAGTCGCTGCACTTCCTCGGGGATATCCTTCATGAACCCAACTTGTGGCACATCAATCGGCACAGTGTCGCCAGAGCATTCCTTGTCGGCATTTTCCTGACCTTTATTCCGATGCCGTTCCAGATGGTTGCCGCTGCCTTCTTCGCCATCTGGTTCAACGCCAATCTGCCGCTTTCGGTGGTGCTGGTCTGGATCAGCAACCCGGTGACCATGCCGCCGATGTTCTACTTTAATTACAAGATCGGAGCCTGGATACTGGACAGACCGGTACTGAACTTCGAGTTCCAGTTGTCCTGGTCCTGGCTCAGCGGCCGGCTACTGGATATAGGAATCCCTCTCTACCTGGGATCGCTTCTGGTAGCCACCTGTTCAGCCTGCCTTGCCTATCTGGTCATTCAATTCCTGTGGCGGCGCAAGGTCCGTAGCGACTGGCGGGAGCGCCAGCTACTTCGAATCCGGCACCGCCGGGCCACCCGCAAGTCCAAACCGGGCGCAGACGCCCATCAAAGCTCCTGAAATAATTCACCCTGCTCCAGCCGAAGCACCCGCCCCAGGCTCTTGGCCATGGCCATGTCGTGGGTGACCAACACGAATGCAATGCCGATTTGATCCCTGAGCGACTCGATAAGCTCGCGGACACTTTCCCCGGTCTGCTCATCCAGATTGCCAGTGGGCTCATCCATTAAGACGCACTCCGGTTCGTTCACCAGGGCGCGGGCAATGGCCACCCGCTGGCGCTCACCACCAGACAGTTCTCCGGGCTTATGCCCCAGACGCGCCCCCAATCCGACACGTTCGAGAATGGCGGTTGCCTGCTCCGAGGCCCGGCGAACGCCGCGACCACCCAACGCACCCGGCATCATGACGTTTTCCAGGGCCGAAAATTCCGGCAGCAAATGATGGAACTGGTAAACAAACCCGAGGTGACGGTTGCGAAAACGTGCCCGGCCGGATTCACTCATCCGATGAATATCCTGCCCACAAATATCAATATGACCCGAAGAAGGCTTATCCAGACCCCCGAGCAGGTTTAGCAGCGTGGTTTTGCCGGCACCACTGCTGCCAACAATACCAATCGATTCGCCGGCCGATACCTGAAGCGAAATGTCCGAGAAAATCGTCAGCTTTCCCGGCCCTTCGTTATAGGTTCTGGTCACTTTGTCGCAGTTGATAACCAATGACCTGTCATCGTTCATGGTTGCTGAATCACTCATATCGCAGGGCCTCCGCCGGGTCGACGCGGGATGCTCTCCACGCTGGATAGATAGTTGCCAACAGACTCATGGCGAGGCCGGCACCACTGATGATCCACACGTCCTGCCATTGCAGCTGGGACGGCAGATAACTGATGAAATAGACGTCAGCACTCAGGAACTGATGCCCCATGAACGCCTCCAGCCAGGCAATAAACCCGCTGATGTTGTAGGCACCCAGGATACCCAGCGCTGTGCCCACCAGGGTGCCGGTAATGCCAATCACCGCGCCCTGAACCATGAAGATCCGCATCACTCGCCCGGGTGTTGCGCCCATCGTGCGAAGGATAGCGATATCGGCTGTCTTGTCGGTAACCACCATCACCAGTGTCGATACAATGTTGAACGCGGCCACCGCGACAATGAACATCAGCAGCAGGCCGATCATTGTCTTCTCCATACGGATGGCCTGGAACAGGTTGCCGTGGGTTCGGGTCCAGTCCGATATGTAGTGGCGGCCGCTCAGCTGGCGCGCAACCTCTTCTGCCACTTTCGGAGCCTGAAACAGATCGTCCACCAGAAGGCGCACGCCCTGGGCTTTGCCGTCGGTGCGCATGAGCTTGGACGCATCATCCATATGAATCAGGGTGTAGTTGCCATCCAGTTCGGCCCCGACACTGAATACGCCCTTGACCGTGAATCGCTTCAGTCGCGGCAACACCCCGGCCGGAGTGACCGATGCTTCAGGCAACACCACGGTTACCCGATCACCCAGTTGCAGGCGCAAGCTGGCGGCCATCTGCCGGCCGATAATGATGCCAAACTCTCCGGATTTGAGATCGTCCAGCCCGCCTTCGATCATATGGTTTTCGATGATGGAAACGCTTCGCTCCTGTTCTGGCAGCACACCATTGAGCATCACGCCGCGAACGTCACCGCCACCTGTTACCATGCCCTGCCCCTGGATAAAGGGCGCTGCCGCGATCACCGACGGGTGCTTCTCTACTTCCCGGTCCACTTCCTGCCAATTATCAAGATCGGGATTACCCTGGATCACAGCATGAGGCACCATGCCCAGAATTCGCTGCTTGAGCTCGCGGTCAAAGCCATTCATCACCGACAACACGATGATGAGAACGGCCACACCCAGCATGAGGCCAATCATGGACGTCAGGGAAATGAACGAAATAAAGTGATTACGTCGTTTGGCCGCGGTGTACCGCAAGCCGACATACAATGATAAGGGTCTGAACATTGGGAGGAGCCTGTCGCTGCCTTCTGGTCTGTCGAAAATCCTGCGGCGATACGGACCGTCAGGAAGCTGCTAAACTGCTATCAGGAAACAATAATACCGTGTTATGGAGCCCAGATGTCTGAAATGACACCCGACAATAACCCGGCGGATATTCCCTCTGACCGCAGGGACTTCTTTCGCATCAGTGACCATATTGGCCTGGAAATCCGAACGCTGGGTCCTGGCGAGGCCAACCGGGAAAACCCTTTTAACGGCGATCACATGGAGAGCCTGCGCTCGGAGTTCAGGCGCCTGGACCAGGATGTCAGGGCACAGCTCGCCAATTTGGCAGAACGTGACCGCCTGCTGACCTCTCTGATCAAGTCTCTGAACGGGAAGCTGGATACGTTGGCGCGCATTATGGCCTTTGAGCAAAATCCGTTGCAACCTGGGGACTGGCAGGATGTCACACTCAGTGAAGGCGGACTGTCGTTCCACAGTCCCACCAACCGTTTTTCCGTCGGTGACCAACTGGCCCTGAGAATGACGCTGCCGCCGGAGCTGTTTCAGCCCGTGGCCACTGCCCGAGTCATTGACGTTGTGCCGGACAAAAGCGGCGGTGGTAAGGTTCATACGGAATTTACCGACATTCATGACAGCGACCGACAGCAAATCGCCCGCCATGTGATGCGATGGCAGATCCGCCAGCGACAGAAAGACTAAACGGTCCACAAATCATCGAATTCGGGCTGACTTTTGTTAGTCTTTGGTGGATATTACGTTTTATCAATGTCTGGCGGATACCCGCCACGGTACGTTCCAGGCAACCCCGTTCAACCGGATACGATCGATCCCAGGGAGTAAATCACTGATGAAAAACCGCACCATAAAAGCCGTTTGTGCCGTCGCAGCCCTCTCAGGACTGGCGACAGCCCCGCTTACCACCGCGGTGGCGGAAGAGGTTCGGGTTCCAGTGATGTCGCAGGCTGAGCGCGGCGCACAGGAAAACCTTCCACGCACTGGCATGAGCCAGTCCAGCGTTCGCAACGGCTGGGGCAACCCGATACGCATGTCCGGGCCCGTGGGCAATCCACCCATATCGCAATGGCACTACGCGGATTTCGTCGTGTACTTTGAAGCTGACCGGGTAATCCATGCGGTGCTGAAGCCCAACCGCTAAAAAATCCTCTGCATATCCTGACGCAACCCCGCTCGTTCGTTAGAATGGCGACTTTTGGATAAGGTGTTCACAACTTGACTTCCAGACCTGTGATGCCCGCCGAATGGGCACCCCAAAGCGCCATCATGCTTACTTGGCCCCATCCCGGAACGGACTGGAGCGACATCCTCGCCGATGTCGAGCCGGTGTTTTTGGAAATCACGCGGACCGTATTGCGTTTTCAGCACGTATTACTCAGCTGTGAGCATGTTTTCCGTTTGCAGGAGCTGGAAAGGGAACTGAATCAGTTCGCTCAAGAGAATGGCTTTCCCGGCCGCGTTGCGGCCGTCCCCGCCCCGGCCAATGATACCTGGGCACGCGACCACGGCCCCATCGCCATTAGCCGTGGCGAGGGCCACGAGTTACTGGATTTCAGGTTCAATGCCTGGGGCGGAAAATTTCCCTGGGAAAAAGACAATGCCCTGAATAGCCACCTGTCGAATTTTGGCAGCTTTGGAGCGACACCGCTGATACCGGTCGACTTCGTTCTCGAGGGAGGCTCTATCGAATCCGATGGTAATGGCACCTTGCTGACCACCAGCGAATGCCTGTTGACGCCTTCCCGCAATCCATCAATGGATCGAGCGGGTATTGAACACCTGCTGTCGGAGACGCTGGGCGCCGAGCGCATCCTCTGGCTGAACCACGGCTATCTTGCCGGTGACGACACCGACAGCCATATCGACACCCTGGCGCGATTTTGCGCACCGGACCATATCTGTTACGTATCCTGCCCGAACGTCAGCGATGAGCACTACAGCGCCCTGGCGGCCATGGAGGAAGAGCTGCAGCAGTTCCACCAGGCCGACGGCCGACCCTACCGCCTGACCCCGCTGCCTTGGCCGGATGCCATTCATGATGAAAACGGCGAGCGCCTTCCCGCAACCTATGCCAATTTCCTGGTCATCAACGGCGCCGTACTGGTACCGGTTTATGGCGTACCTCAGGATGAAGAGGCGCTGGCCATCCTGTCGAACCTTTTCCCGGAGCGGGAAGTGATTCCGGTCAACTGCCGAGAACTGATCACACAGGGAGGCAGCCTGCATTGCGTCACCATGCAGATACCGGCAGGGGTTGTAGGCACATGACTCAGCCCCCTCTATCCGCCAACCTGGCCATTGCCGCCATTCAACAGCAGTGCAGTGCCGACAAGGACACCAGCCTGGCAACCAGCGAACGCCTGGTTCGCCAGGCGGCAGCGGACGGCGCTCAACTCGTCGTCCTGCAGGAATTGCACGCCACGCTCTACTTTTGCCAGACCGAAGACACCACGGTATTCGAACTCGCCGAACCGATTCCCGGCCCGACCAGCCGTCGGCTATCCGCTCTGGCGGCGGAACTCGGCATTGTGCTCGTCGGGTCTATCTTTGAACGGAGAATGAACGGCGTCTACCACAACACGGCCGTCGTTTTTGAGCGGGATGGAACCATCGCCGGCCTCTACCGGAAGATGCATATTCCTGACGACCCCGGCTTTTACGAAAAATTCTATTTCACCCCGGGCGACGCCAGCTTCAACGACGGCCGCAATGGCTTCACTCCTATCGACACCTCCGTGGGTCGGCTGGGTGTGCTGGTGTGTTGGGACCAGTGGTATCCAGAGGCCGCCCGCCTGATGGCCCTGGCCGGCGCGGAGGTACTGATCTACCCCACCGCTATTGGCTGGGATGTCACCGATGACCCTGAGGAACAGGCGCGCCAGTTGGATGCCTGGGTAACCGTTCAACGCGGCCATGCGGTTGCCAATAACCTTCCCGTCATCGCGCCAAACCGCGTCGGCACGGAACCCGACCCGTCCGGCAGTTCGGACGGCATTCGTTTCTGGGGCAACAGTTTCATCTGCGGGCCTCAGGGAGAATTCCTGGCTCGTGCCGACGACCATTCGGAAACTCTACTGTCCGCTACCATTAACCGCTCTCGCAGTGAATCGATTCGGCGCATCTGGCCGTATTTCAGGGATCGGCGCATTGACGCCTACGGCGACATTCTCAAGCGGGTAAGGGACTGAGTACTGCATGAAAAAACTGACGGACACGGTTATCCGCGAGTTAAACAGCATACTGCTGGGCAAGGATCACCAGGTACGACTTTCGCTCTGTGGCTTGCTGGCCAGGGGCCATCTGCTGATTGAAGACATTCCGGGAATGGGCAAAACCACCCTGTCCCATGCGTTAGCCAAGGTCATGGGCCTGACCTACCAGCGCATCCAGTTTACCAATGATCTTTTACCTGCTGACGTACTCGGCTTCTCGATGTACGACAAGCAGGCGGGCAGCCTGGTGTTCCATCCCGGACCGATCTTCGCGCAGGTTGTCCTGGCCGATGAAATCAACCGCGCCTCCCCCAGAACCCAGAGTGCCCTACTGGAAGCCATGGAGGAACGGCAGGTTTCCATCGAGGGAGAGACACGGCCTCTGCCCCACCCATTCTTCGTTATCGCCACACAGAATCCCATCGAGCAGGGCGGCACCTACCCGCTACCGGAGTCCCAGCTTGACCGTTTCCTGATGCGCGTACGCCTGGGCTATCCCGATCCACGCGCCGAGCGGGAACTGCTGGAAGGTGAAGATCGGCGGGTCATGACCGACAGACTGCAATCGCTGCTTTCTTCGGAAAACCTGCAAACCCTCCAGGACGCCGTAAACCGGGTAACCACCAGCCCGGCACTGCTGGACTACGTACAACGCCTGCTGGAACAAAGCCGGCGTATGCCCGGTTTGCTGTACGGCCTTTCACCCCGGGCTGGTCTCGGCCTGGTCCGCGCAGCACGCGCGTGGGCCCTGATGGACGGTCGTCACCATGTATTACCGGATGACATCCAGGCCGTATTTCCGGCAGTCGCAGAACACCGTCTTGAACAGGGCGAGTCCGGAAAGAGCGCGGAGCGGGTGAGGCAACTTCTGACCTCCGTCTCTGTCATTGAATAGATAGCAACACTTAATGGAATGAATTGGGCAAAACAACTGGAAACCAATCCTGTTCATGTTAGCCTTTTGCCCTTTTCCTCCGGGCCAGTCCCCGGACCAACGTACCGATTACGTGAAAACGCCGCCAGCGCAACACGTCCAGATTCGTTAGCGAGAGACCCACAATGAGCGAAACCAAACACTCCAGACTGATCATCCTAGGCTCCGGCCCCGCCGGCTACACCGCTGCCGTCTATGCCGCACGCGCCAACCTGAAACCCACACTGATCACCGGTATTGAAGTGGGCGGACAGCTGACCACCACCACCGACGTGGACAACTGGCCGGGTGACAACGACGGCGTGCAGGGCCCGGAACTCATGCAGCGTATGCTCAAACACGCGGAGCGCTTCGAAACCCAGGTGGTCTACGACACCATCAACGAAGCCGATCTGCGCAACCGCCCCTTCCGCCTCAAGGGCGACAGCGGCGAATACACCTGCGACGCATTGATCATCGCCACCGGTGCCTCCGCCATGTACCTGGGTCTCGACTCGGAAGAAAAATTCAAGGGCCAGGGCGTCTCCGCCTGCGCCACCTGCGACGGTTTCTTCTACAAGAAACAGAAAGTCGCCGTTATCGGCGGCGGCAACACCGCCGTTGAAGAAGCGCTGTACCTCTCGAACATCGCCGACGAAGTCACCCTGGTACACCGCCGAGACAGCCTGCGCGCTGAAAAAATCCTGCAGGACAAACTGTTCGATAAAGCCGAAAACGGCAACGTCAACATCATCTGGGACCATACCCTGGACGAAGTCCTCGGCGACGGCACTGGCGTCACCGGCATGCGCATCAGAAGCACCAAGGGCGACGCCACCCAGGAAATGGATCTGGCCGGCGTGTTCATCGCCATCGGCCACAAACCCAACACCGACCTGTTCCAGGGCCAGCTGGACATGGAAAACGGCTACATCAAGATCCGCTCCGGCCTGGAAGGCATGGCCACCCAGAGCAGCGTACCGGGCGTCTTCGCCGCTGGCGACGTAGCCGACCATGTCTACCGCCAGGCCGTCACCTCTGCAGGCTTCGGCTGCATGGCAGCGCTGGACGCGGAAAAGTTCCTGGATCAGGACTGAACAACGGAATTCGATCAAAGCCAAGGCAGGTAACTCCCAGGTCTGAAAAGGCGGGTGGAGGCGGGTGTCTGAAACTGTGCGGAGCCATGGATGGCGGAGCCCAAGCGCCACACGGACGTGCTCGAGCGTGTTTCAGACACCCGACTCCACCCGCCGACTCCCCAAGGGCCAGAAACCTGAAGGCAACCACCAAAGCCGAAAACAGATGACCTCACTACCCTGGCTAGAACAAGACCAACTCTGGTTCCCCCCCGCCGAGCAGGCCCTGGACGACCCGGACGGATTGTTGGCGCTGGGCGGCGACCTCTCCACCGAACGGCTCAAACTCGCTTACCGCAACGGCATATTCCCCTGGTTCAGCGACGACCAGCCCATACTCTGGTGGTCCCCCAGCCCCAGATGCGTCCTTTTCCCGGAAGAAATCCACGTCTCCAGAAGCCTCCGGCGCACCCTCAACCGCGGCTATTTCACCATCACCGCCGACCAGGCCTTCCCCCGCATCATCCGCCTCTGCGCCAACACCCGTGCCGAAGGCACCTGGATAACTCAGGATATGATTGACAGCTATGGCCAGCTTCACAAACAGGGGGTCGCCCACTCCATCGAAGTATGGAATCCAAAGGGAGAACTGGCCGGCGGCATGTACGGCCTGGCCATTGGCCGCTGCTTTTTTGGCGAGTCCATGTTTTCACTGGAAACCAATGCCTCGAAAGTACTGATGGTCCATCTGGCCAACCAGCTCCGGGACTGGGGGTACCGGATTATGGATTGTCAGGTGGAAAGCGGCCACCTATTGCGAATGGGCGCACGAAGTATTCCACGCAGCGAATTTTTATCTATACTCAGGACATGCGTCGACAGTAGTCCGGACCACAGCGACTGGGGCTTCCGGTGGCAGTGGCCCGGCCCGGAGGTGTGAATGAGCAATCTCAGGACCCTGGTGTTTTTTGCCACGCCGGCCCACGACTGCAGTTACCTGCCAGATCGCGAAGCAACCACCATGTTCGTCGACCCAAGGGCGCATGTGGACAAGCGGTTATACAGCCAGCTGACCGCCCTGGGCTTCCGTCGAAGTGGCTCGCATTACTATCGCCCCCACTGCGAAAACTGCAATGCCTGCGTCCCTGTCAGGCTCAAGGTGGAACAGTTCCAGCCAGACCGCAGCCAGCGCAGGGTCATGAAAAAGAACGCCGACCTTAGCTGCCGCATGGTCAAGGCAACCTTCTCGGAACGGTATTACAGTCTCTACGCGCATTACATTGAACAGCGGCACTCTGACGGCGACATGTACCCACCCTCCCGCGAACAGTTCATGTCGTTCCTGGTGGAGGGCGCCACCGATTCCTGGTTTGTCGAAATCATGGACGGAGACAACCTGGTTGGCCTGGCCGCCGTGGACATGCTGGACGAAGGCCTGTCAGCCATCTATACCGTATTTGATCCTGCCTATGAAAGCCGAAGCCTGGGCACCTTTGCGGTGCTCTGGCAGATCGAGGAAGCAAAACGACGGGGGCTCCCACACCTGTATCTGGGTTATTGGATCGAAGAATGCCGTAAAATGAATTACAAAACACGATTCCGCCCGATCGAAGCGCTCCAGGACGGGCAATGGCACATCATGGAGGTTAACTGATTTTGCCAAATGGCGGTAAATCAGGCAGAATTGCGCAATTTAAAATCACAGCAAGCCAATTTACGAGGTTTTTACTGAATGGCGAAGTCCGATGCTATTGAAATGGAAGGCGTTATTGTTGATACGCTTCCAAACACCATGTTCCGGGTTGAACTCGAAAACGGCCATATTGTGACCGCTCACATTTCTGGCAAGATGCGCAAGAACTACATCCGCATTCTGACAGGCGACAAGGTCAAGGTGGAGCTGACCCCGTACGATCTGAGTAAAGGGCGCATCGTTTACCGCGCTCGTTGATAGCCTTGAGACATAAAAAGGCCCTGGTGTCTCCACCAGGGCCTTTCTTTATCTTACAGCCAAACCTGTTTCCGCTTTCCTAAACCGCTTCCGCAGGCTCGTCCTCATACTCAAATTGCAGTTCGCCATCCTTGAGGTGAATGTGGACATCGCCACCGTGTTCTGACAACCGACCGAACAATATCTGTTCCGCCAAGGGACGCTTGATCTTGTCCTGGATCAGACGTGCCATCGGGCGCGCGCCCATGGTGACGTCATAGCCCTTCTCTGCCAGCCACTCTTTCGCCGCGTCGTCCACATGGAGCACCACATGCTTCTCATCCAGCTGTGCCTGAAGTTCGGTCAGGAACTTGTCCACCACGTGGGTGATGGTGGCCGGCTGGAGATCACCGAACTGGATAATGCCGTCCAGACGGTTGCGGAATTCCGGCGTGAAGGTCTTGGAAATGATTTCCATACCATCCGTGCTGTGGTCCTGCTCGCTGAAGCCAATGGAACGACGGGCCATGCTTTCGGCACCGGCGTTGGTGGTCATCACCAGGATCACATGACGGAAATCTGCCTTACGACCGTTGTTATCCGTGAGCGTACCGTGATCCATGACCTGCAACAGCAGGTTGAAGACCTCCGGATGAGCCTTTTCGATCTCATCCAGCAACAGCACGCAATGCGGATGCTTACTGACGGATTCCGTCAGCAGACCACCCTGGTCGTAACCGACATAGCCTGGAGGCGCACCGATCAACCGGGACACCGTATGCCGTTCCATATACTCGGACATGTCGAAGCGGACCAGCTCAATACCCAACACCTTGGCCAGTTGCTTGGTGACTTCGGTCTTGCCCACACCCGTGGGGCCGGCAAACAGGAAAGCACCTTCCGGCTTCTCCGGCGCCTTCAGGCCAGCACGGGCCAGCTTGATGGCAGTGGACAACGACTCGATGGCCGGATCCTGCCCGAAGACCACCATCTTGAGGTCCCGCTCCAGGTTGCGCAGCAGGTCCTTGTCGCTGGTGGACACGTTCTTCGGCGGGATGCGGGCGATGTTGGCCACCACATCCTCGATTTCCGACACGTCGATTGTCTTCTTGCGTTTGGACACCGCCAGCAGACGCTGGTGAGCACCGGCTTCGTCGATCACGTCAATGGCCTTATCCGGCAAATGGCGATCGGTGATGTAGCGCTCAGAAAGCTCCGCCGCCACACGCAGTGCCTGGTCGGTGTATTTCAGGTCATGGTGCTTCTCGAAATTGGATTTCAGCCCCTTGAGGATCTGGAAGGTATCCTCAACGCTGGGTTCGTTCACATCAATCTTCTGGAAACGGCGAGCCAGCGCGCTGTCCTTCTCGAAAATGCCACGGAATTCCTGGAAGGTGGTGGAGCCAATGCAACGGATTTCCCCTGAACTCAGCATGGGCTTGAGCAGATTGGAGGCATCCATCACACCGCCGGATGCGGACCCGGCACCGATGATGGTGTGGATCTCATCGATGAACAGAATCGCATGCTTCTCTTTCTTCAATTCTGCAAGCAGCCCCTTCAGCCGCTTCTCGAAATCACCGCGGTACTTGGTACCGGCCAGCAGAGCACCAAGGTCGAGTGAATAGACCACTGCATCGGAAATGATCTCCGGCACCTGGCTATCCACGATGCGCTTGGCAAGGCCTTCGGCAATCGCAGTCTTCCCCACGCCAGCCTCGCCCACCAGGAGCGGATTGTTCTTGCGACGGCGGACCAGTATCTGTACAACCCGCTCGACTTCGTGTTCACGGCCGATCAACGGATCAATGCGGCCCTGTCGGGCCTGATCATTCAGGTTGGTTGCGTAGCTTTCCAGTGGGCGTGACGCGCCGCCTTCTTCAGCGGCTTCATCGTGGGACGCCTGGTCGTGGCCCTCCTGGTCTTCGGCACCCTGAACGCGAGAGATACCATGGGAAACAAAGTTCACCACATCAATGCGGGCGATGCTCTGCTTCTTGAGCACATACACCGCCTGGCTCTCCTGCTCACTGAAGATGGCCACCAGTACATTGGCACCGGTCACCTCCTTCTTGCCAGAGGATTGCACGTGAAAAACAGCACGCTGAAGCACGCGCTGGAATCCGAGCGTGGGTTGCGTTTCCCGCTCGCTGTCGTTGCTGGGGATCAGTGGTGTGGTTGAATCCACAAACTCTACGAGTTCTTCCTGAAGCCGGGCCAGATCTGCACCGCATGCTTTCAGGACGCCCACTGCCGATTCGTTGTCGAGCAAGGCCAGCAAAAGATGCTCGACGGTCATGAACTCATGACGCTTGTCGCGGGCACTTTTGAAAGCCGTATTCAGTGTAATTTCAAGATCTTTGCTCAGCATGGGCCACCCCAAGGTCTATCAGTCCGCACGTTCAATCTCGCAAAGGAGCGGATGTTCGCATTCCGAGGAATACTGGTTCACCTGTGCCGCCTTTGTTTCCGCGATGTCCCGGGTATATACCCCGCATACAGCCTTTCCCTGCGTATGGACGAGCAGCATCACCTGCGTCGCCTTTTCTTCGTTCATACCGAAGAATGTCATCAACACATCCACAACGAAATCCATGGGTGTGTAATCGTCGTTCAGAAGCAGAACCCTGAAGCGCGCGGGGCGCTTGAGGGCGGGCTTCTCGGGAGCAACGCTGACATCGTCCTGACGCCCTGGTTGTTCGTCCTCCCCCTGATTTAATACTAGTAGAGAATTCTGGATAGTCCGCATGATTCTTTACCGGAAATCGGTGCCTCTGCTTAAAGATGGTTGTCTGCCGCCCGGTTTTCAAGGTACCTCCGGTAACCGGGCGTGCACTGGTTATCAATATCCTCATGATACAGGCTCCGGCCCCGGTTCAACCATACATTCCGGCTATAACTGCTATTGACTCTGAGCGAATATTGGTCAACAGTACGATAGCAATGTAAAATATTGTAAATTGGCGTAAGAAGCCTGTAACAGGCTGCAATCCGTGCAAGGCGAAACGCTCGGTAATAATATCAATAACAAAGACACTGACAGTGAAAGAACAGGGGAGTTCATCATGCCAAGAGGCAAGGTAAAGTGGTTCAACAATGCCAAGGGTTATGGCTTCATTATCGAGGAAGGCTGCAGTGACGATCTGTTTGCTCACTTCTCTTCAGTGCAAATGGAAGGTTACAAAACCTTAAAGGCCGGCCAGGCCGTCACCTTCGATAAAAAGCCTAGCGATAAGGGGATCCACGCGGTCAACATTGTCCCAGAAGAGCAGCCACGGAAGCAGAGCTCACCGGAGGACTCTTCTGAAAAAGCATCCGGCAGCGATGACGACGTGGAACGGGATCAAGACAGCGGATACCAGGATCAGCCCCGCGCAGCTAACGCCTGAATGCTGACACTGCCACAACCCGGGCAGACAACACCGGCTCGCTATGACCGGCAAGTCAGTCTGCGTCCGGACGTTCGGTCGTTCCGAAACCAGTTGGGGCGGCCGAGCCCAGGGGCGTAGCCCCTCCCCTCGTTTTCTTCTGGCATAATGCGCCTTTTCAAATTCGATTCCCCAAATCGAGGTTCATTTGCCACGATGGCAACGCTGATTCTGTTCAATAAACCGTTCCGGGTTCTTTGCCAATTTACCGACGAGAAAGGCGGTACGGACGGCACCGTCCGCTCCACCCTCGCCGACTGGCTTACTATTCCCGCCATCTACCCTGCCGGCAGGCTTGACTATGACTCGGAAGGCCTCCTGCTGCTGACGGATGACGGACAGCTGCAACAGCGAATCGCCTCTCCGCGGCTGAAAATGCCAAAAACGTATTGGGTTCAGGTCGAAGGCGAGATCAGCGAAACGGCGCTGAACCAACTGCGCGAAGGCGTGGAACTGAAAGACGGTAAGACTCGCCCAGCCGAAATATCAACGATGGCACCACCAGAGATCTGGCCCAGAAACCCGCCAGTGCGGCACCGGGCATCGATCCCCACAAGTTGGGTAAAGATCACCATTACCGAGGGTAAAAATCGGCAGGTCCGCCGTATGACTGCGGCGGTCGGCTTCCCTACCCTGCGATTGATTCGCTATGGTATTGGAGACTGGACCCTGGACGGGCTTTCGCCCGGCGAATACAGGGCGACCATCGTACATGCGCCCGCACCTCCGCCGGGTAACGCGGCGCGGAAGCCGGCGAAATTTCGCAAACACCCACCCCGGAGGCGCTCCCGCCCATGACCTGGACACCCCACGCCACAGTCGCCGTTATTGTTGAAGATGACCAGGGCCGTTTTTTGCTGGTTGAGGAGCTCAGCCATGGTCAGGTGGTGCTCAACCAGCCTGCTGGCCACGTAGAGGAAGGCGAAAGGATTCTTGACGCCGCACAGCGGGAAACGCTGGAGGAGACTGGCTGGGAGGTGGTACCTCAACACTTTCTTGGCGTCTACACCTATAAGGCCCCCGCCAACGGCGTTACCTACTACCGGTTTTGTTTCTCAGCCAGGGCCCTGAGCCGCGTGACCGATGAGCTGGACGACGGCATTATCGCCGCCCACTGGTTAACACCCAGCGAAATTCGCTCACAGGCCGACAAGCTTCGGAGCCCTCTGGTCATGCAATGCATAGAAGATTACCGAAACGGACGCCGCTTTCCCCTGGATGTCATCGTCGAGCCGCAGACGTAACCTGGCTTAAATGCTAGAATCCGCCCCTTTGACCCCGACAGACCCAGACATGACTAAAGCACCTGAAAATACCCGAGTGATTGTCGGCATGTCCGGCGGCGTAGACTCTTCCGTGGCAGCCTGGCTCCTGAAGGACCAGGGCTACCAGGTGGAAGGCCTGTTCATGAAAAACTGGGACGAGGATGACGGCACCGAATACTGCACCGCCATGACCGATCTGGCAGACGCTCAGGCAGTAGCGGAAACTATCGGTATTACGCTGCACACCGCCAGTTTTGCGGCGGAATACTGGGACCGGGTATTCGAGCACTTCCTGTCGGAATACAAGGCCGGCCGGACCCCGAATCCCGATATCCTCTGCAACAAGGAAGTGAAATTCCGGGCGTTTCTGGATTACGCCATTACCCTGGGCGCTGACTACATTGCCACCGGTCACTACACCCGCCAGCGTCCTCTGGACGACGGCAGTGGTGGAGCCGAACTGCTCAAGGGCCTTGACCCCAATAAGGACCAGAGCTACTTCCTGCACGCCGTCTCCGGCGAACGTATTGCCCGCACGCTCTTTCCAGTGGGCGAGCTTGAAAAACCGGAAGTACGGCGCATTGCCGCCGAACAGGGCTTTATCACCCACGACAAGAAAGACTCCACCGGTATCTGCTTTATCGGGGAACGTAAGTTCCGGGATTTCCTCAAACAGTACATTCCCGCACAACCCGGAAATATCGAGACCCCCGATGGCCAGGTGATCGGCCGGCATCAGGGCCTGATGTACCACACCATTGGCCAGCGTCAAGGCCTGGGCATTGGCGGCCTGAGTGAGTTTGGCGACGAGCCCTGGTACGTCGCGGAGAAAGACCTGTCCCGCAACGTACTGGTTGCCGTTCAGGGCAAGCACCATCCCCTGCTGTTCTCCCGGGGGCTGATCAGCGGACCGGTGGATTGGATTGCCGGCGAAGCTCCGGCAGCGGAATTCCGCTGCAAGGCCAAGACCCGCTACCGCCAACCGGACCAGGACTGTACGGTGACTGCCCTGGACAACGGGTTCAGGGTTGTCTTTGACGACGCACAGCGCGCCGTCACTCCAGGTCAGTCGGTCGTGTTTTACCGCAACGAGGTCTGCCTTGGTGGCGGCGTTATCGAACAAACCTGGCGGGACGGTGAGCAGGCGCCCACAGGAACTGAAAGCAAGGCGGAAGGAGCCGGCGCATGAGCCGATCGATACACGACCAGACCCTGGCTCTGGCGGGCGTCTTCCAGGCCTCTGCTCTGGTTCAGCAAATAGCCCATTCCGGCCAGTGCGCGGAGTCCAGCTTTGAAACCTGCCTGCGTTCACTGTTCGCCACGCAGCCTGAAACGACCCTGGATGTGTTCGGCGGTGAACTGAAGGACCTGCGTGAAGGCCTTTCCACCCTCGCCAGCGTAATGAGCCAACAGAGCAAACAGCAGGACATTGAAGTACTGCGTTACGCCCTGAACCTGATCAATCTCTCTTCCAAGCTTCGTCAAAACAGCGATATGCTGGATGTGATCGGCAGTCGGATCGATCAGGCCCGGCACACCGCGAGCCATTTCGGCTACAACCACAGCAACCTGATTGCCAATGTGGCGTCGATTTACACGGACACCATCAGCACCTTCCGCCAGCGTATCCAGGTCAGCGGTGAACCTACCATTCTTCAACGTGAGGAAAATGCGGCCAAGGTACGTGCCCTGTTACTGGCCGGCATTCGCTCCGCCGTACTTTGGCACCAGACCGGTGGCCGCCGCTGGCAGCTTATCTTCACTCGCCGCAAGGTCATCATGACCGCCCGGGAGTTGGCGGAGAAGGCAAACCGCTCGGTTTACGACTGAATCCCGGCCATCACTGGTGTATCATATGCGCCCCCAGTTTTTCTTTTGACCGTATCTTTGATGACTTGAGAGGTTTTCGATGGAACTCAACGCCCTGACCGCCATTTCCCCGGTCGATGGACGCTATGGCAGTAAAGTCAGCGTTTTTCGTAATATTTTCAGTGAGTATGGCCTGATCAGGAACCGCGTGACCGTTGAGCTCCGCTGGCTGCAGAAACTGGCGGCCCATCCCGACATCACTGAAGTGCCAGCCTTCTCTGCCGACGCCAACCAATTTCTGGATCGAATGATTTCGGAGTTCAGCCTGGCAGACGCGGAACGGATCAAAGGCATTGAACGCACCACCAACCATGACGTAAAGGCGGTGGAATACTTCATCAAGGAAAAGATTGCCGAGACTCCAGAACTGCACGCCGTTACTGAATTCGTGCATTTTGCCTGTACCTCTGAGGACATCAACAACCTGTCCCATGCCCTGATGTTGCGTGAAGGGCTGGACCACGGCCTGCTGCCGGCCATGGAGCGCATCGTTGACCGGCTGGCAGAGCTGGCCCATGAGCACGCGGAACAACCCATGCTGTCCCGCACCCATGGCCAGACAGCCTCGCCCTCCACCGTCGGCAAGGAACTGGCCAACGTGGTTCACCGCTTGCGCCGGCAGGTGAAACAGATTCGCGCCGTAGAGCTGATGGGCAAGATTAACGGAGCCGTGGGCAACTACAACGCCCACCTGTCTGCCTACCCATCGATCGACTGGGCCCAGAATGCCAAGGACTTCATTGAAAGCCTGGGACTGGACTGGAACCCCTACACCACCCAGATCGAACCCCACGATTACATCGCCGAGCTCTACGACGCTATTGCGCGCTTCAACACCATTCTGATCGATCTGGACCGGGATATCTGGGGTTACATCTCCCTGGGCTACTTCAAGCAGAAAACCGTGGAAGGCGAAGTAGGCTCGTCCACCATGCCCCATAAGGTCAATCCGATTGATTTCGAGAACTCTGAAGGCAACCTGGGCATCGCCAACGCCCTGTTCAGCCATCTTTCGGCCAAGCTGCCCATTTCCCGTTGGCAACGTGACCTGACCGACTCAACCGTTCTGCGCAACCTCGGCGTGGGTTTCGCACACAGCCTGATTGCCTACGAGGCCACCCTGAAAGGTCTGGGTAAACTGGAAATCAACCCGACACGTCTGGACGAGGACCTGGATCACGCCTGGGAAGTGCTGGCGGAGCCGATCCAGACCGTTATGCGCCGGTACAACATCGAGAAGCCCTACGAAAAGTTGAAGGCGCTGACCCGTGGCAAGGCCATGACACCGGATGTAATCAAGGCCTTTGTGGAGTCGCTGGAGATCCCCGATGCCGCCAAAGCCGAACTGATGGAACTGACACCGGGTAGCTATATTGGCAACGCCACACAACAGGCACGGGATATCTGAACCATGCAATTGCCCGGCGGAATGCCCGCCCAGGAATTCCTGCGGGACTACTGGCAAAAAAAACCACTGGTCATCCGCCAGGCCTTTGCAGGCTTTGAGTGCCCTGTCTCGGCCGACGAACTGGCGGGATTGGCCTGCGAGGACGCTGTTGAATCCCGCATTGTGATCGAGAACGACAACGGCAAACCCTGGCAGTTGCACAACGGTCCTTTCGAGCCCGAACGTTTCAGCAAGCTGCCGGACAGTCACTGGACACTACTGGTTCAGGGTCTTGACCACTGGGTTCCAGACTTCGCGGACCTGCTGGACGAATTCCGTTTCGTACCCAACTGGCGGCTGGATGACATCATGGCCAGTTATGCGCCAAGAGGTGGCAGCGTAGGCCCCCACTACGACCAGTACGATGTCTTCCTTTTGCAGGCCGAGGGGCACCGGCGCTGGACCTTTGGCGGCCATTGTGACCACACCTCGCCGCGCGTGGACGGTACGCCGCTACGAATCCTGAGCAGTTGGGATGGCGAGGAAACGGTAACCCTGGCACCGGGAGACATGCTGTACCTGCCACCGGGCGTTGGCCACCACGGGGTCGCCGAGGACGACTGCATCACCCTGTCTATCGGGTTCCGAGCGCCTACGGTCGACGACGTGCTGACAGGCTTCACCGACTTCCTGTGCAGCCGCTCCGATGCCTTTGAACACCTGGACGATCCGGACCTGAAGATCCAGGACAACCCCGGCGCCATCGGGCCCGACGTTATCCATCGGCTTGACCGCCTCATCCGCGACCAACTCAGTGATCAACGCCAGTTGGCGCTCTGGTTCGGCCAGTACTCAACGGCGCCCAAGAGCCTGGAGATCGTCGTGCCCGCGGAAGAGCCGGTCACACCAGAATTGCTGGGTGAATTGATTGCGGCCGGCAATCCTTTACGCTGGAACGAAGGCTCACGTTTCGCCTACCATGACTTTGATGACGAAACAGCCCTGTTCGTGGACGGCGAGCAGTTCCTGCTTCGGGGCGACGCGCGGCCCCTGGCAGCCCTTCTTTGTGCCGGCGCTCGTCCGGACATGGGCGCACTGGCCAGTTTTTCCGGTGACGATGCCATACAGGGTCTTCTGAGCACCCTGGTCAACCAGGGCTCTCTGTACTTTGACTGACATCTGACTGAAACCTGGGTGAAGGCAGCATGAACGTACGGGTTCGAAAATACAGCTGGCAACTGGCGCCGGCCGATGTCCGGAACATTCGTCAGTCCGTATTTGTGGACGAGCAGAAAGTCCCACCAGAACTGGAGTGGGACGACACTGACGAAATTGCCGACCACTACCTGATGGTATTGCCCGACAACACCCCCGTTGGCGTCGCACGCCTGTTTTCCACCCTTGAGGAAACCGCACACATTGGCCGCATGGCCATCCTGCCTGCCCATCGGGGCAAGGGTCTGGGCGAAGTCCTGCTGCGCCATCTTGTCTCCGAAGCCGCAGAGCGGTTCACCGAGCTGCAACTTTCCGCCCAGGAACACGCCATCCCCTTCTACCAACGCTCGGGCTTTCACGTGTCCTCCGACCTCTACGATGACGCCGGCATCCCCCATGTCGACATGCGCTGCCTGGCTCCGAAGCTGGTGAACGACGCCTACTCAACCCGCGAGAATCCAATGTTGTTGGGTGAAGATCGGGACGCCTGGCTGTTTGACCGCGAGAACACCATGGTAGAACTGATCGACTCCCTGGCTGGCCAGGCACGGCAGCGGCTCTGGCTGTATGACCGAGTGCTGGACCATGATCTCTATGACCGCCTGCGTTTCCGGGAACTGATATCCAGCCTGGCCCGAAGCCATCGGCTCAGTGACGTGCGGCTTCTGATCCACGATGACAAGCCGCTGGTCCAGCGCCGTCACCAGATTGTTGAACTGATGCGCCGCCTGCCCAGCCGGATTGAACTGAGGCTGGTGAACGAGGACTATCCGGTGGACGACCAGCCCTTCCTGCTTGCGGACCGCGAAGGCGTGGTTTACCGGCATGACTTCTACAAGCCGGAAGGCTTTGCAACGTTTGCCAACAGCGGCCGGGTCAAACTGCTGGCGGAGTCGTTCCAGCGCATGTGGGATGCTGGAAGGAGCTCTCTGGAACTGCGAGAACTACCGCTCTGAGTGGCGGATACCGGGCACCCCGGTGGATTCAAACTGTGCTCCGAACGGGGCAAATTCCGCGTCTACCTCTTCCGCCACTTCGGCAATCAGCTTACGTAACCACTGGTGATCCGTGTTGTGTTGCAACAACGGGCTCCAGGCCATCTTGAGCTCGAACGGCGGTATCTCGAACGGTGGCACCTTAACCACCAGGTTGGCATTGTCTTTCTGCAACCAGGCCGCCCGGCACGGCAGGGTGGCGATCAGGTCATGCTGTTCCGCCAGCAGCATCGCCACCTGGTAATGCCGCGTAAACACGGAGATCTGGCGTTTTCGGCCCATCAGCGACAAAGCCTCGTCCACCCACCCCAGGCGCTGGACGTCCTTCGGATTCACCCCTACCCCAACACCAAAACCGGTCTTGCTAACCCAGATATGGCTGGCGTCCAGGTACGTATCGAGGGTAAACGGCTCCTTGAGGATCGGATTACGTGCATTCATCAGACAGGCAAAGTATTCCGTCCACAACGTTTTCTGGTGAAACGACTGGGGGATCTTGTCAAAACGGTTGATCGCCATATCGAGACGCCCCTGCTCCACGTCGAGGAAACTCACATCACTGGGCGTCAGGACATCCAGAGTCACGTGAGGGGCTTCCTGGCGGATTCGACGGAGCACCCGTGGCATCAGGCAGGATTCCGCGTAGTCGCTGGCCATGATTCGGAACACGCGCTGACTTTCCATAGCCGCGAACGCGGTTTTCTCGTGAACGGCCTGCTCAATATCAGAAAGGATGCTACGCACCAGTGGCTGAAGCTCAGTGGCACGCTCGGTTGCGGTCATACCCTCACTGGTACGAACCAGCAGCGGGTCACCGAACAGGTCCCGCAATCGGCGCAGACCATTGCTCATCGCGGGCTGGGTAATCCCGAGATGATTAGCGGCTTTGGTGACGTTCCGCTCCCGTAACAGTACGTCGAGATAAACAAGCAGATTGAGGTCTACCCGGGAAATGTCCATGAAGTGGCCCTATCGGAGGTAACACATAAAACGGCTTTTATTCACTAGAATAATGGTCAGCAGGATATCAATTCATCGAATTGATATGAAGCAGCAATCTTTCACATTTCGCAACGGAATCATCCCGGGTTTTCTGCTAATCTTCCGGATACTTGCTGGACTTCTCCGGATTTTTTTCTGTGGCCGGAGCTGCCAGTGGCCTATCCATTTAGCCGGAGCGTTTGCAACAAGATGGATACCACAATGATTGTGCTGCTGCTGGCGGCTGTCGTTACCGTTTCGATCATTATTATTGTGGCCAGTCAGATGCGAGAGCGCGCACGTATCGAGCGTATTCGTAAAACAACAGCTCTGGAAGACAGCTACAACAGAGCCAGCCGCCTGCTCTCCGAAATTCCGGGCCAGTATTTCACTGCAGATCTGAAACTGTTATTGATCAAGCGGATGGAGGAGTCTTGCAAAGACCTCCAGGCCCTGAAATCTGATCAGCCCGTTGAAGAACGACTGAGTGCTGTACAACAGCTGAAAAAGTCCGTTATGGACGGCGAAGACAAGCGCGCTCCGATCAAAATTGATTCCCCGGAAAAGTCCACCTATGTTCAGGAGCTGCTGCAGAACCTGTTCAAGATGATCGAAAGCATGCACAAGGCTGGTAAGATTGATAGCGCCACAGCCAAGAAAAACCTTAAATTCGTGTTGTTTCTGGTGCACAAGACCCACGCCGACCTGCATGTATTCCAGGCACGCGATTATGTGAAGCAGAACCAGATTCGAAAGGCCATTCACGCCTATCATCTGGCCAGTACCGAAATGGGCAAGTCCAGGGACAACCCAATGGCCATGAAAGCCGTTAAAAGCTTCCGTACCCGCATTAAGGAGCTGGAGGTCTTGAAGGGAGATGACGTCCACAGTGCCGCGACAGCAGGACCGTCCAGCCTGGACAAGGAATGGGACACGTTCCTCCACGACGATGAGTGGCGCAAGAAAGCCGATTACGACGACTAAGCGTTGGCTGGCGCCGCGCCAAAACCACCGAAACGTTATGACAGGGACCGTGAAACGCCGTGACAACTGCATTCCAAAAGCGGCTATCCTATCGCCTGACCCGTGACACCGTTTTAATCGCAATGGTGTTGGGCCTTATGCTCAACATTGTCCAGGTCACTCTCGATTATTTCAGCGCCAGGGACTCCATGGAACAGGAGATCCGTGCGCTCATCGAAATTAGCCACAGCCCCGCTTCCCAGATCGCCTATAACATTGACATCCGGCTTGCGGAAGAGCTTCTTGACGGCCTACTTCGCCATCCCGCAACGATCGACGCCCGCATTATCGACAACAATGGCCAAACCATGGCTGCCGCGAGCCAGAGTAGCCCTGATTCACGTTATCGTTGGATCAGCGACCTGTTGTTCGGCGACAGCCGCGTATTCAGCCAGGAGCTGGTGGTGCCGCAACTGAGCGATCTTCCCCTAGGGAGTCTCACGGTGACCATTGATACCTACCACTACGGCCTGCTGTTCCTCCAACGGGCAGCCTATACGGTCATCAGCGGCCTACTGAAAAGCCTGGTGCTGACCGCTGCTCTGTTGTTCATTTTCTTCTTCGTGTTGACCCGGCCCATGCTGAACGTTATCGGTGCTCTTAGCCGGGTTAAGGCTGAGACGCCCGAAAAGGTCCGTCTTCCAGTACCGGAAAATCATCGTGAAGATGAGATCGGCCTGATGGTAGGTGTTATCAATCAACACCTGGAAACCATTGATTCCAGCCTCGCACAGCTCAGGATGGCCGAAAGTGCGATGAAGAACTACTCCAGCCAGCTGGAACAGGAGGTGGAAGACCGTACACGGGAAATTTCCGAGAAAAATGAAGCCTTGCAGCGAGGCAATCGCGCACTGGTTCGCGCCAAAGAGGATGCTGTACGCCGCGCCAGGGCCCGTGCCAACTTCCTGGCCAGCATGAGTCATGAGATACGCACACCACTCAACGGTGTTCTCGGGATGCTTGGCCTGGCCTTGGAAGGCGACATGGAACAGGCGCAACGAAACCGGCTGGAAATTGCGCTCAACGCAGGCCAGAGCCTGCTCGGCCTATTGAACGACATTTTGGACATATCCAAGGTCGAAGCCGGGAAGCTGAGCCTGGAGAACATCCCGTTTTCGCTCCGCAATTTGGTGGAAGAGTGCGCAACGCTGCATGCCCAGCAAGCCAGGCGAAAAAATATTGATGTCGTGGCGGATATTGATTGTGAACTGCCAGAATCCTTCCTGGGCGACCCGACCCGCACACGGCAGATCCTCAACAACCTGCTCAGCAATGCCATTAAGTTCACTAAGCTGGGTTGCGTTCGAATTCGTGCCACCCGCTACAACGGCAACGTGCGCATTGACGTTATTGACACCGGCATTGGCATGTCCAAGGAAGGACTGCATCGCATATTCTCACCTTTCTCTCAGGCAGACAGCGATACCACCCGGCTCTATGGTGGCACTGGCCTGGGCCTGACATTATGTCGTCAACTGGTGGAACGGATGCACGGCCAGATCCTGGTAGACTCCGAGGAAGATGAAGGCACGCATTTCACCGTTAATCTGCCCCTCCCGGTTCATGATGAGCAAGAGAGCAGTCCGTCGATACCTCCCATTCCAGACCGACTCCGGCAGATAGGGGTGGATATGGGTCTACCCCAGGAATATCCACATCGCGGCCCCATTGAGCATCAACTGAGAGCCTGGAGCATTCCACTACGCGATGCCGCACGTGGCGGAGAAGGAATCCTGATGATCGTCGCCGACAAAAGCGACGAAACCGCAGGTCAGCTTGCCTCGGCCTGGCCGGGCACCGGCATTATCCTGGTGGACAGGGACAGCACCACCCAGCCCTCCGAAGATCGTCAGATACTGTCGATGCCACTGAGGCGTGAGCAATTGTTCCGCGCTCTTTGCAGGGCCGCCGGGCTGGAGCAGGACGCCACCGGTAGCAGGGCAGCCGCCAGCGGCACGCCAGCCAGCGCGCCACGCGCACTCAACCTTTTACTGGTCGAAGATAATCAGGTCAATCAGGTGGTCGCCAGCGGCATGCTGAAAAAGCTGGGCCACACCGTCACCCTGGCCGAAAACGGCAGGCAGGCACTGGAAGCCTTGCAACAGAGCGGGGGGGCATTCGATATTGTATTAATGGATTGCCAGATGCCGGTGATGGACGGCTATGAGGCCACCCGCAATATTCGTGCAAACCCCGAGTGGCAGGATTTACCCGTGATCGCGGTCACCGCCAACGTCATGCAGGGGGACCGGGACGACTGCCTTGAGTCCGGCATGAACGACTACATGACCAAGCCGTACAATCGCGCTGACCTGGAATCCATTATCGACCGCTGGGCCCCTCCTCAGCCTCCAGAAGGCTGAGGACCGATCGCAACTCTTCCCTCAGTTCCACAATGCGCTCCTGATCAATGCCGGTACCGCACAGCAGGCGGCCGGGAATATCCCGAGCCTCCTGGCGCATGGCACTGCCCTTCTCGGTGGGGGCGACCGTAACCACTCTCTCATCGATGGTATCCCGCAAACGGGTTACCAGACCACGCTCGGCCAGACGTTTGAGCAGCGGCGTCAGGGTACCGGAATCCAGGCGTAGCCGTTTGCCCAGGTCAGACACCCTGACCGTCTGTCCGTTCTCCCCCGCTTCCCACAGCACCAACATGACCAGATACTGCGGATAGGTCAGATTCAGTTCCGCCAGCAGCGGACGGTAGCGGGCGGTTATTGCCCGGTTGGCTGCATAGAGGGCAAAACAGAGCTGATTGTCCAGCGTCAGGATGTCGTCTTCGTCAGTCATGGTTTACAGTAACGCTTCAATGTCAGCGCGAATGGCAGACGGCTTGGTGGTTGGTGGGTAACGACGCACTACGTCACCATCACGATTCACGAGGAACTTGGTAAAATTCCATTTAACGGCTTCGGAACCCAACAGCCCCTTGGCACTGTGCTTCAGGTACTCAAACAGTGGGTGGGCATTAGGGCCGTTGACGTCAATCTTTGCGAACATGGGAAAGTCCACGCCGTAGTTAAGGCTACAAAATTCACTGATGGCCTTGTCGTCCGCCGGGTCCTGATTCCGGAACTGGTTACAGGGGAAACCGAGCACTTCGAGACCGTTTTCTTTCAGATCGACGTACAGGGACTGCAAACCCTCGAACTGTGGGGTAAAACCGCACTTGCTGGCCGTGTTCACAATCAACAGAACTTTGCCACGGAACTCACCCAGGGAGTGCTCCTCGCCACGAATATCGGCCGCGTTAAAGTCGTAGATGCTTTGCGTGCTCATTACATTCCTCCCTTGTATTTTTCGCTATTATATTGTGCACAACCCTATTTACAACTGATTCCGTCATGGTTGTCACGCTCAGTTCATGGAATCTGTGAGCTTTGGGCGTTAAATCTCCGCATTTGTGCCACAATTCATCACAATTGGCCTGTTGCCGCCGGCCGTTGCTCCGCTAGAATACAGGCTTGTCTTTGAAACATGACACTTGTCACCTTACTGATCTGAGGAACTACCGGGCTTATGCAGAACTATCTCAAATCCGCCAAGCTGGATAACGTGTGTTACGAGATACGTGGCGTGGTTCTGCGTGAAGCCCGTCGGCTGGAGGAAGAGGGCCACCGGGTTCTCAAACTCAACATCGGCAACCCAGCGGCTTTCGAACTGGACGTTCCTGAGGAAATCCAGCAGGACGTTATTCACAACATGCCCCTGGCCCAGGGGTATGTTGAATCAAAAGGGTTGTTCTCCGCCCGTAAGGCCGTGATGCACTATTGCCAGCAACGGAGCATCGACAAGGTGGATATCGACGATATCTATCTGGGCAATGGCGTCAGCGAAATGATTGTGATGTCCATGCAGGCCATGCTCAATACCGGCGACGAGGTGCTGATCCCAGCCCCTGACTACCCGCTCTGGACTGCCGCCGTGACCCTGTCCAGCGGCAAGCCGGTTCACTACCGATGCGACGAGCAACAGGACTGGTTCCCGGATATCGACGATATCCGCAAGAAAATAACTCGCCGCACCCGGGCTATCGTGCTTATCAACCCCAACAACCCGACCGGCGCCGTGTACTCCCGCGAATTGCTGGAACAGGTGGTGGAGCTGGCGCGGCAACACAACCTGATCGTGCTATCAGACGAGATCTACGACAAAATCCTGTACGACGGCACTGAACACGTACCCACCGCGTCACTGGCCGATGACGTGCTGTTCTTTACCTATAACGGCCTGTCCAAGAACTACCGTGCCGCCGGCTACCGTTCCGGCTGGATGATTATCAGCGGCGCCAAACACCGCGCGCAGGACCTGATCGAGGGCATCGAAATGCTCTCCAACATGCGCTTGTGCGCCAATGTACCGGCACAGCTGGCCATCCAGACCGCGCTGGGGGGCTACCAGTCGATTGAAGATCTGGTGGCACCGGGTGGTCGCCTGTTCGAACAACGGGAAACCGCCTGGAACCTGCTCAATGATATTCCAGGTGTCAGTTGCGTGAAGCCCAAGGGCGCGCTTTACCTGTTTCCGAAGCTGGACCCAAAGCGCTTTCCTATCGTCAATGACGAAAAGCTGGTATTGGACCTGCTGCTGCAGGAACGGATTCTCCTGGTTCAGGGTTCCGCCTTTAACATCGACGACAAGCAACACCTGCGTGTAGTTTTCCTGCCCCGTGAGGACGCCCTTGAGGATGCCATGAAGCGTTTGGCCCACTTCCTGTCGTCCTACCAGTTGTGAAGGAGGCTTGATGGCGGACATTCATATCGAAGAGTTCTACAAGGACGCCGCAATCGCTCTGGTTCAGCTCTATAATGCGTTTCCCCGCCGGGTGAACCTGTTTGTGGAAGACATTGCTGGCGCTGACGAACCAGACGAGTTCGGGCTCCACAGCAAGCGGCACATGGCCTGCTTCGGCACCCTGCTCTGGTTGGCCGAGGAAGGCCTGCTCCGCTACGTGGATACCATCCGCCAGGAAGCCCTGGACCAGGCCGTGCTGACCCAGCGGGCGTTCGTGCGGCTGAGCTCACCTGCCAGCCCTGACCTGCTTGAGGAAAACCACTCCGATAGCGGGCAGAACCTGCCTCCGGCCATTCGAGAGGACTTCTCCACTCATATCCACACACTTCGCAACGCCCTCCGAAGCGGCAGCTCCGCGAAAATCAGCCGCGTAATGCAAGCGACGTTCTTTCACGACCGTTCCGATCATTAAATTGGCGTAAACCTGTTGAACATGGCCACGCTGGCCACATATAAATACCCAGACACAAACCGCGGTTTGCAGCCGATGATTCAACAAGGGATTCAAGATGCGTATTCTGCTGTTTCTTGCCACCAACCTGGCTGTCATTCTTGTCGCCAGCTTCACCCTGAAACTTCTGGGTGTTGACAGCTACCTCGCCCAGAACGGGATCCAGTACGGCTCACTGCTTGCCTTTGCCGCGGTCTTCGGCTTTGCCGGCGCCATTATATCGCTGCTGATTTCAAAACCCGTGGCTAAGTGGAGTACCAAGGCGAAGGTGATCGAGTCGCCACGCACACCGGCTGAGCGCTGGCTGGTAGACACCGTTCGCGAGCTTTCGAAAAATGCCGGCATCGGTATGCCGGAAGTCGCCATTTTCCCAGCCTCACAATCCAATGCCTTTGCCACCGGCTGGAACAGGAACAACTCCCTGGTAGCCGTCAGCGAGGGACTGCTGCACCGCTTTAACAAGGATGAGATTCGTGCGGTCCTGGGCCACGAAATAGGTCACGTGGCCAACGGCGATATGGTAACCCTGGCGCTGATTCAGGGTGTGGTGAACACGTTCGTGATTTTTGCCTCCCGTGTGATCGGCTCGTTTGTTGACCGCGTGGTGTTCAAGAACGAGAGCGGGCACGGTATCGGCTTCTTTGTGGTCAGTATCGCGGCGGAAATCGTGCTGGGCATTCTTGCCAGCACCATCGTGTTCTGGTTCTCCCGACGTCGGGAATACCGTGCCGACATCGCTGGCGCGCAACTGGCAGGCCGTGGGGCCATGATCAACGCGTTGGCGCGGCTAAAACAGGAAAGCGAAGTACCTGATCAAATGCCCGACAGCCTGCAGGCGTTTGGCATCAATCGAGGTGCAAGGGCGGGAATCAGCGCCCTGTTCATGACACACCCGCCGCTGGACAGCCGGATTGAGGCTCTGAAGAGCGCGCCACTTTAATAGGTTGCCAATAAGTGCGAACAGACGCGTTCGCGGGAACGTCAGATCTTCAACTTAAAGCCAAGGGCCCGGAAAGTATCCTGCATGGATTTACTCGTGCCCTTGAGCTGGATCTTCAGACTGGAAAACTCCCGGCGGACGGGATAATCCCGGCGCAACCGGTCAAAGGCCTGGGCCCGATCTTCCGGCGGCAACGCCATTGCCAATCGCATGCGGGCATCATCCTGACGCGGATCGTAGCAGGACCGTATGGCAATATTGGCTGAAGCCATTTCTTCTGCTGCACTGGTAAAGGACAGTTTGTTCAGCGCCGGCTCTGGCAGGAACTGGCCAGCCTTCTTGCGGGCCGGAAGCCCCATATAACGGCTCAGGGCCTGGTAGACCATCTCACTACCCTGCACCTTGCCTTCCAGGCTATAGCCTGCGATATGGGGAGTGGCAAGCCATGCTTTTTCAACCAGTTCAGCGTGAACCCGGGGCTCATGCTCAAAGACATCCAGTACCACTGTGGGCGCGTTTGGCGCCCCCAGGCGCGCCAGCAAGGCGGAGGTTTCGATAACTTCGCCCCGGCTGGTATTGATCAGCAACTGGTCTTCAGTCAGCGAAGACAGACGTTCCGGCCCGAACATATGGAACGTTGCATGCTCTCCCTCGCGGGTCAGTGGCGTGTGCAGTGTTACCACGTCGCACGCCATGGCCTCGTCAAGACCGACATACGCCTCGCCTTCGTCGCCTTCCCGTTCGGCCCTCGGCGGGTCACAAAGGCGTACATTGAAACCGAGCCTGTCCAGCTTGTGTGCAAGCTCTCCACCCACATTGCCGGCACCCACGATACCAACACTGAGTTTTGACCAATCCACAACGCCACGCTTTTCCGCGTGCAGGGAGATCACTGATAGCACGTACTCAACCACACTGTTGGCGTTGCAGCCGGGAGCCGCCGAAAACGCGATGCCGCTGGATTCAAGCCAATTCTGGTCGACATGGTCGGTACCGATGGTACAGGTGCCAACGAAGCGAACCCGGCTTCCTTCAAGCAATGCCTGATTGACCCGGGCGACTGAGCGAACGAGCAGGATATCCGCATTCTGAACATCCGCAGCTGACATCGTGCGCCCGGACACTGGTCGTATCTCGCCGATATCGCCAAAAAACGATTCCAGTAAGGGTATGTTCTCGTCCGCTACTATCCGCATGATCCTGCTTCCCGACCTGTTAGTTCCTGCGTTGACGCTGGTTGCCGCCACGCCCGCCCTGGCTGCGGTTGCCCTGGGGACGCCGGCCACCACGCTTGCGAGTGATGGGCGGTTTGGCGAGTTCGGTCATCAGCGCTTCATCCGGCACCGCCGTGGTCAGTTTCTGGCTGATGTAGGACTCGATGGCCGGCAGTGAAAAGGCATCGTCCTCACTGGCAAAGCTGACAGAGACACCGTGCTTTCCTGCCCGACCGGTACGCCCGATACGGTGAACGTAATCTTCGGCGTTGTCCGGGAGATTATAGTTGAATACGTGGGTTACGCCGTCGACGTGGATGCCACGACCGGCGACATCCGTGGCGACCAGTACCTGAATGCTGCCATTCTTGAACTGCTCCAGTGTCTTGAGTCGCTTGTTTTGGGCAATTTCACCAGACATCAGCGCGACCTTTACGCCCTGATTGCGAAGATCTTCATCCAGGTCACGGCACTGGTCACGACGGTTCGCAAAGACGATGGCTTTTTCCACCTCCGGGCGCTGAAGATAGTTGACCAGCACCGGCAGTTTTTCATCCTCGCCCACCAGATAGACGGTCTGCCTTACTCGCTCAGCGGTCTTCTGTTCCGGCTCGATCTCGACGAACTCCGCGCTTTTGGTCCACATCGAGGCAAGGTTGAGAACATCCTGATTAAAGGTGGCGCTGAACAGCAGGGTCTGACGCTCTTCCTTTGGCGTGCACTTGCGAATAATGCGCTTCACATCGGGAATAAAGCCCATGTCCAGCATCCGATCCGCTTCATCCAGGATAAGGATGTCGAGTTGGTCGAGAAAAACGTCCTGAGAGCCCAGGAAATCGATCAACCGGCCCGGGGTTGCCACCAGTATGTCAACAATCTCGTTCTGGAGCTGATCGCGCTGCTTATCGTAGTTCATACCGCCCACCACGGTGACCACATTATGGCCCGTGTACCCGCAAAGCTGCTCCGCGTCCTTGGCGATCTGCATGGCCAGTTCACGGGTTGGCGCCAGGGCCAGAACCCGGGGTTCCGAGGCGAACCGGTCCTCTTTCGGAATCGGCGTTTCCAGCATGCTCTGGATAGCAGTGATCAGGAATGCGGCGGTTTTGCCGGTGCCGGTCTGAGCCTGGCCGATCAGGTCCTGGCACGCCAGGGTGAACGGAAGAGTTTCTGCCTGAATGGGTGTGCAATGCTCAAAACCGATATCGGTGATGGCATCGAGCACTCGCTGGTCAAGGTTGAGATCCTTGAAAAAGGTTTTGCCGGCTTCGGGTGCGTCAGATGTCATGTTGCTTCAATCTACCTCAGTGTCTGTGGCGGAATCGTCGGGCATCAGGCGCCTGGTCTCTTTCTTCCAGACTTCGTTAAAGTCAGCCCCGGTTCCGTAAAATGTCTTGAGCGTCTCGAAAAACAGGCCCGCGCGGGCCGGCATGCCGTGCTCAAGGTAATAATCTGCCTGCGCCCGCACATTCCTGCGAAAGGCGCTCTCATCCCATGCCCCGCAACCGGAGAGATTGTCGACGCTGATGTGGAAGCGTGTGCCCGATGCGGCAGAGAACAGCCATTCCAGGGCCTGCGGCTTGATTTCAGCCTTTTCGAACGCTTGCTGCTGCGCCTCGTCACGGCCATCGGGACAGTACCAGTAGCCGAAGTCCCGAAGTGTGCGCCGATGCTCACCGGCGATACACCAATGACTGATTTCGTGCAGAGCACTGGCATAATAACCGTGAGCAAAGATAATCTGCGCGTAATTGCCAGACGCCGTTGCGGGCAGGTATTCAGGCTCATCGCTGCCCTTGACCAGAACGGTCCGGTAGTTCCCCCGGAACAGGTCACTGAACAGCATGATAAGATCATCAGGATCGTGTTTCATGGGACGGCTATTGTGCGACTTTAGACCGTTCAATACCAGAGGGAACTTTTGCCTGACAAATGAGTCCATTGCAACCTTGGGATGCAAGGTTTCAACAGACACTGAGACCGCGCAGATATTTCCGGAACCAGCTACGGTAATCCATTGATTATGACCGGCAACAATACAGCCTCACGCAGTAGTGCTCTCCATCGGGTGCTGAGCCGCTTTTTAGTGTTTCTGGCACTGTCCACCGTATCGCTGTTCGCGTTCGGGGCAGGCAATTCGCTGTTCGGCGGCAGCAACGATTTCCTGCCGGTGGACGAAGCCCTGCCGTTCAATTACACCGTTGATGCCGGCGCTATTGTGCTGTCCTGGGATGTCACTCCTGAACACTACCTCTATAAAGGTCGCATCCAGGTAAGCAGCAAGACAGACGGCGTCACCCTGGGTGAGCCTGATTTCTCCTACACCGGCACCGATACGGAGGATGAGTTCTTCGGCAAGGTCACAGTCTTCTACGATCCGGTCCAGGCACGCGTCCCGGTCAATCTTCCTGAAGGCGTCCGCGAGGCGGAGCTGCAGGTAACCTACCAGGGCTGTGCCAAGGCAGGCTTGTGCTACCCGCCGCAAACCCGTGACGCGTTATACTACGCCAGCGCCGGAAGCGACGATGCCTCTGTTCCTGCCGGCATGTCCGGCTCTTCGGGGTCATCAGGCAATGCCCAGTCGTCTTCGACAAATGCACCCACGGATACATCCACGGCGACCGGGCTCGCCGGCTTTTTGGCCAACCAGTCAGTCCTGTTCATCGCGGCCCTGTTTCTGCTGCTCGGGCTGGGGCTGACCTTTACACCCTGCGTCCTGCCCATGGTGCCGATCATTTCCTCACTGGTGTCTGGGCGCAACACCGGTACTACCGCCCATGCGCTGTTGCTGGCCAGCAGCTATGTCCTGGGCATGGCACTGACCTATGCCGCGGCGGGTGTGATTACCGGGTTACTGGGTGCCAGCTTCAACCTTCAGGCGCATCTGCAGTCGCCTTGGGTGCTGAGTGTTTTCGCGGCACTGTTCGTGGTATTTGCCCTCTCCATGTTCAACCTGTTTGAGATACAGCTACCCCGGTTTATCCGGGAGCCGCTTAACGATGCCAGCCATCGCCTGACCGGACGTCGGGTCGTCAGCATCTTCGGCATCGGTGCGCTGTCAGCACTGATCGTTTCACCCTGCGTGTCGGCACCGCTTGCCGGTAGCCTGCTATACATCAGTACCACCCAGGATGCCGTCATCGGAGGCGTGGCCCTGTTCGCCCTTGGGCTCGGCATGGGCATTCCCCTGATACTCGTGGCGGTGGGCGGCCGTAAACTGTTGCCCTCCACCGGTCCCTGGATGAACGTGGTCAAGGCATTCTACGGAGTCATGCTGCTGGCTGTTGCGATCTGGTTGGTGGAACGGCTGGTCCCAGCCTGGCTGGCGCTGACGCTCTGGGGGTTACTGATTGCCGTTACCGGCGTTCAACTCGGAGCCTTCGATGCAGCAAAGGCTGGCTGGGAGCGCACCCGCAAAGGTCTGGGCCTGGTGATGTTTGCCTACGGCATCGCGTTATTGGCCGGTGCCGTATCCGGCGCCAACGACCCGATGAAGCCGTTAGCGCCGTTCACCGCATCCAACCCGGCGGTTACTGGTGGCTCTGCGCCCCAGATGGCCCACGCCCAATTCCTTCGGTTGGAGTCGCCCGCCGATATTCGCAATCAACTGGCCCTGGCGAAGCAAGACGGCACCCCGGTAATGCTGGACTTCTACGCCGACTGGTGCATCTCCTGCAAGGTCATGGAGCGAAACGTCTTCAGCAATGGCTCTGTGATCCAGGCGCTTTCACCCTACACACTGTTGCAATTGGATATGACGGACAACACGCCGGCCCAGCAGGCACTGCTTGAAGAACTGGGACTGTTTGGTCCCCCTGCCATTCTGTTCTATGGCAACGATGGGGCTGAGCTGGAAACCGCCCGGATATTGGGCGAAATGGATCGCGAACAGTTCCTCGGCCATCTGAACGCACTGGACATGTCCGGCGGCTCCTGACGGCCTTCGGTCACTCCCCCCGGCGGATGAAGTAAACGAATTCCTGGTTGTCCTCGGCGCTGTAAACCAACTCGTGATTCAGGAACTGGCAGAATCTCGGTATGTCCCGGGTTGTTGACGGGTCCGTGGCAACCACCTTCAAGACGCCCCCTACACTGATATCCACGATTCTGTTGTGCAGCAGCATGACGGGTTCCGGGCAAAACAGCCCCCGGGCGTCCAGCTCTGCATCGTGCTCCGGTTGTTCCAATGTTATTCCTCCTGCGATTCCACCTGAAATTTAGAAAATACGTGCTAAATTATTGTTTATAGATGTCAAAAAACAAAACGAGGTAAACAATGATCCGGGTGCTGATTGAACGTCATATTGCTGAAACACTCGAATCCGCTTACGAGGACAGATCCCGTAAGGTCCTTCAGAACGCGGTAAGCGCCCCCGGCTTCGTTTCCGGTGAAACGCTGGTTGATACCCACGACTCCAACCATCGCCTCACCCTCTCCAACTGGCGCTCCGAAGCGGACTGGCAGCGCTGGCTCCTCTCCGAGGAGCGCCGGGAACTGATGGCGGAGTTGATCCCAATGATGGACCGGGACGAGATTATCACTGTGTGGCAGCATAGTAGCTAAAGCACGCCATTCACAGGCGCTCAGTCCCTGCGCTCTATGAAACAGGTGATCTCCTCACGATCGTGGTAAAGGTGACGGGCCCTCAGCAAGAAGTTCATTTCCGTCCGTGCAAGACCTTCTTCCAGGATGTCCTTGCACACCAACCATTCGTCGTACCGTTTTTTCATCGGTAGTTTCAGATTAAAAACGGTATAGCGGCAGAGCTTGGCGGACAGCCAATGCACGACCATCTCCGACGTTCGGCGTGGATGGTCGACGATATCGCACACCATCCAGTCCACACCTCGCCGGGGCCGCCATTGATAACCATCTGCCTCAACATGCTCTACGTGCCCGGAAGCCATCAACTCAGCATTCATAGGCCCGTTATCAACGGCGCTCACCATCATACCCTGCCTGACCAGTTGCCAGGTCCAGCCACCGGGGGCAGCACCCAGGTCCACAGCCTGCTTGCCACTTCCCAGGTAGTCCAGTTCCTGGCCCGGGGGCAGGAATACCTTCCACGCTTCTTCCAGTTTCAGCGCCGACCGGCTGGGGGCGGACGCGGGCAGTCGAAGCCTTGGAATGCCACCGACGTAGCGCGCACGATTGCGAGCCAGACTGAATCCGATAATGGCGCGCTCGAATCCCGTCAGTAACACTTCAAGCCGCGCTGGCGACTCAGCTTTCGAATCCTTTTCCAGTAACCCGGCGCCCCTTAGCGCTTTCGACAGCGGGGAGACCCACTTACGTGCGAAGTTGCCAAGGTCCGCATCCGCATTGTTTTCAGGAAGGCGGATTTCTACACGGGCACAGGCAGGAATCACCCCATCAACAGGTCGCAATGCGTCGATGACAGCGCCGACCCGGTCAGACATGGGCAAGGCTGTGTCCGCCAAAACCACAAACCAGTCCCTGACAAACACCAGTTGGTCGATGGATAGCCTTTTGAGCAGCGTTTCAACCTGTTCTGGCCCCGGACAGTGAAAGGTCAGAAATCCCTGGTTCACAGAGGGCTCGAAGTAGCCATAGACCCCGCCACCGGCTGCCGAGTCGGTCAACTCCCGCCCCGCTTCCGTCTCGAACCCGGGACGACAAATTGCAATCAGTTGTTCCATTAGGCACCTGGAAAGGGCTTCTCGTCAGAAACCCCTAAATTTGAATCTGTTTAACATATACACAGCCCGCAATTGTCTACACTAACGGGCTTTCCGCTGGCAGGAATACCTTAATGCCGCTGTACCTGCGCTTTCTGCTTCCACTGATCGGGCTACTACTGGTTACGGACCTGCCACTGGCAGCCCTTCCGGGAACCACACCTCATTGTCCGGCGCTGGACGCCAACGATCCGGTGCAACGGGAAGCGCTGATGAACCATGTCTGCTTCCTGAGTGCAACACCGAACACGCCCGCACATCGGGCCGAATCCCCCCGTGAACTGCCGGCGGATGTTCAATGGACATCCGCCAGGGGACACGACCTGGTATTCAGTCACACCGATTCGGTGTACTGGGTTCGCCTCAAAGTTCGGAACTCTGGCGATACCCGGAAGCTTTGGTATCTGAAGCTCAATTACCCACTGCTGGACGAGGTGACGTTCTGGCGCTCCGGTGAACTCGTTGAACCAGCCATGACCACGGGGGACCAGCAACCCTTTCTCTCGCGGGGCATAGATTACCGGTATTTCCTGCTCCCCGTCACGCTCGGCGCTGGCGAGACCCAAGCCATCACCTTGCGGATTCAGAGCAGCGGGGCACTGAATGTTCCACTGTCGCTGGAAACGCCGGAAACGACGATCGCGGAAAGCAACCACCTCACCCTCATACACGGCGTCTTCTATGGGGCGTTGCTGGTTTTCGCAATATTCAACCTGCTGCTCTTTTGCAGTTCCGGCACCAGCTACTACTTCTACAATGCCTTTTACATGGCATCACTGGGACTGTTCCTGTTTGCCATGGGCGGTTTCGCCAACCAGTATTTCTGGCCCGACAGTACCGGTTTCGCCAATACATCGATTCCCATACTGATGTCGATCAGTTCGCTGGCCATGACCCTGTTCGGGCGCTCATTCCTCGAAATCCCCACCAACACCATTGCGGACAAGGTGCTGACGGGGCTGGCTCTGACCAGCGCAGGCTTGTTCTTCATGGCGTTCTTGCTGCCCTACAACAAATCCATTGTATTGAATACCGGGATTGCACTGCTGATCATCGCCTGCCTGTTTATCATGGGCATCGTCCGCTGGCGCCAGGGATACTCTCCCGCCAAGTGGTACGTGATGGCATGGTCGGGCATGCTGGCAGGCGCCCTGATCTATTCAATGGCGGCCTTTGGTCACCTGGCCGATTTCCTGGCGCGGGAAATCTTTATGCAGACCGCCGTGGCAGCACAGGTCATTCTGCTCAATTACGCCATGGTACAGCGCTGGCGACTATTGAATAAGAAGCTTCTGGACGTAGAGCATAACGCCAGAACGGATCTCGAGTTAAAAGTGCATGAACGAACCGCGCAGCTTCGCAGCACCATGAGAGAGCTGGAGAAGGCAAACCGGCAGCTGGCAACCCTAAGCCTCAATGACGCTCTGACCGGGCTCCATAATCGCCGTCATATGGACAACCTGCTGCCGGAACTCTGTGCCGAAGCCCGACGTACTGGTCAACCCCTGACCATTGCTCTATTGGATGCCGACCACTTCAAGGCTGTCAACGACTCCTGGGGGCACGGGTTTGGTGATCGTTGCCTGCAACACATTGCCGACATTCTCAGGCGCCACGTCAAACGACCACGTGATATCGCGATCCGCTTTGGCGGAGAGGAGTTCGCCATCCTGTTACCCGGCACCGACGCGGATGGCGCTCTGGGTGTCTGTGAAGGGATTCTTGAGGATATCGCCACGATACGCGTGCCTGCGGACGATGGTACACCGGTTACGCTGACCATGAGCGCCGGTACCGCAACATTATCCCAGGGGGATGATGAGCGGGACCTGTTCAGGCGTGCCGATGAGGCACTCTATCGTGCCAAAGCATGCGGTCGAAACCGGACTGAGCAAGCGACACCCGAGGTCTCCTGACTCACTCCTGCCCGGTCATAAACCTTGCAGCTGTTGCCGCCGCCTGCTGAATCAGGTCTTCCCGGCTCTCACTCTGCCGCGCCAGGGGCCGATAATCGTGGTCTCCGCCTTCCAGCCAAACCAGGTTCACGTTGTCCAGCACGTCGAAGTCACGCGCCTCAACTTCTGCTTGTTTTCCAAAAGGGTCCCGTGTCCCCTGAATGATCTGTATTGGCCGGCACAGCGACTGGAAATGATCCGTCCGCCACCGGTCATTTTTGCCAGGAGGGTGAAAGGGATAGCCAAAACACACGGCACCACGAACCGCGTCATCAATACCAGGCTCCGCCGCCAGAATGCTGGCCATTCGCCCCCCCATGGACTTGCCACCGACAAAAACCCCGGCCTGACCATCGGCTCCGGCGCAAGTATCCGCAATTACCCTGCGGAAATGCCCAAGCAGGGTTGGCTGGCGGTCCGGTGGCCGCTTTTTGCCATCCTCCCGTCGCTTCTCCATATAGGGGAACTCAAACCTGACGGTCGTCACGCCCTGCGCCGACAGCGCTGCCGCCAGGAGCTCCATGAACGGCGAATCGGCGGGTGCGCCTGCGCCATGCGCAAGGACAAGCACCGGCGCGGTCACACTATCTTGCGCCCTGGTTTTGAATACAGTTACAGAATTCACCAAACCTCCGAATTATGACTATCATTAGTGTTCCGGGAAGCAACGCATCAACCGAACATCAAAAACCGCTTTTGGAGCATTCATGATTACCCTTGTAGATTCGCCATGTTACTGATTTAGACACAGTTGACAGAGTTTCAGAGTTGATCTACGTCATTGCAAACAGCTAATCGTTTCTCCATACTTGCGCCCGCATATTTTCCCCACTCTAAACCCATTGGTAAGGCTATGAGCACAGTAAATGCTAACCTGACATACAACTACAAGGTGGTAAGACAGTTTGCCATCATGACGTTGGTCTGGGGCATTGTTGGCATGGGCATGGGTGTGCTGATCGCATCCCAGCTTGTTTGGCCCTCGATGAACCTGGATTTCTCCTGGACTCACTTCGGTCGTTTACGGCCGCTCCACACAAACCTCGTCATCTTCGGGTTTGGTGGTTCGGCACTGTTTGCCACCTCCTATTACGTTGTTCAGCGTACCTGTCAGGCGCGACTGATCTCCGATGGACTCGCGGCGTTCACCTTCTGGGGCTGGCAAGCCGTGATGGTCGCGGCGATCATCACCCTGCCAATGGGCCTCACGTCTTCCAAGGAATACGCGGAACTCGAATGGCCAATTGATATCCTTATCGCCATTGTCTGGGTGTCCTACGCACTGGTTTTCTTTGGCACAATCATGCGGCGCGCCACTGCCCACATCTATGTGGCCAACTGGTTCTACGGCGGTTTTATCCTGACCGTGGCCATTCTGCACATCGGTAACAACCTGGCCTTACCAGCGGGTGCCTTCAAATCCTACTCCGCCTATGCAGGCGTGACAGACGCGATGATGCAGTGGTGGTGGGGCCATAACGCGGTCGGTTTCTTCCTGACCGCAGGCTTTCTGGGAATGATGTATTACTTTGTTCCCAAACAGGCCAACCGCCCGATCTATTCCTATCGTCTCTCCATCGTTCACTTCTGGGCGCTGATTGCGACCTACGTATGGGCGGGTGGCCACCACCTGCACTACTCGGCACTGCCGGACTGGGCCCAGACCGCGGGAATGGTGATGTCACTGATTCTGCTCGCACCTTCCTGGGGTGGCATGATCAACGGCATGATGACGCTGTCGGGTGCCTGGCACAAACTGCGTACCGACCCGATCCTCCGCTTCCTCGTGGTGTCTCTGTCATTCTATGGCATGTCCACGTTTGAAGGCCCGATGATGGCCATCAAGACGGTTAACGCGCTGTCACACAACACGGACTGGACCATTGGCCACGTACACTCCGGTGCCTTGGGCTGGGTTGCGATGATCAGTATCGGCGCCATCTACCACCTGATTCCCAAGCTGTGGGGCCTTCAGGCCATGTACAGCGTCAGCCTGATCAACGTCCACTTCTGGCTGGCCACCGTGGGCACCGTACTTTACATCGTTGCCATGTGGGTGAACGGCATCATGCAGGGGCTTATGTGGCGCGCCGTCAACGAAGACGGAACCCTGACATACAGCTTTGTCGAAGCCCTTGAAGCGTCCGAATCAGGCTATTTCGTGCGGTTCCTTGGCGGTGTGATTTTCCTGACCGGTATGCTGGTAATGGCATACAACGTTTACATGACCGTGCGTCAGAAAGAAGCCGTTGCTCAGGACAATACAGCAGCGCAAGCGGCGTAACGGGAGACAGAATCAATGAAACACGAAATTGTTGAAAAGAACCTGGGGCTGATGATCGTACTGATCATCTTCACCATCAGTGGTGGGTTCCTGGCAGAAGTGGTTCCACTGTTCTTCCTGGACGAGACCAACGAGCCGGTTGAAGGCCTTGAACCCCTGTCGGCACTGGAACTGGAAGGCCGGGACATCTACATCCGTGAAGGCTGTCACGTCTGCCACACTCAGCAAATCCGTCCGTTCCGCGCGGAAACCGAGCGCTACGGCCACTACTCCGTTGCGGGCGAGTTCGTCTACGACCGTCCGTTCCTGTGGGGCTCCAAGCGCACCGGTCCTGATCTGGCCCGTGTCGGTGGTCGCTACTCCGATGCCTGGCAGCGCCAGCACCTGTACGATCCCCGCAGCGTAGTGCCTGAATCCAACATGCCCGCTTTCCCGTGGCTGTTCGAAAATCGTATTGATCACACCAGCACCGAGTCCAAGCTGGAAACACTCCAGACTCTGGGCGTGCCCTATACCGACGAGCAGGTTGCCGGTGCGCCCGACGAAGTCAGGGGCAAATTCGAAATCGAAGCCCTGGTGGCGTACCTGCAGCAGCTTGGTACCGTGATTTCAGATAAACGGTGATCCCCATGGATATTAACGAGTTACGTGGCATTCACTCACTGGTCATTATGGCCATGTTCCTTGGCATCATCTGGTGGGCCTACAGCGCCCACCGGAAGAAGCCCAATGACGAGGCGGCCCATCTGCCCTTCGAGGATGACGACGTGGAAAAGCGTACTCTTGAACAGGAACAAACGGAGAAAAAGCAATGAGTACCTTCTGGAGCATCTGGATCAGCGTGATCGTGCTCGGTACCGTGTTTGGCTGTTGGTGGCTTCTGTATGCCACCCGCAAGGGCCAGACCACCGATACTGAAACCAACAAAACCGTTGGTCATTCGTTCGATGGCATTGAGGAATACGACAACCCGCTGCCCAAGTGGTGGTACTATCTCTTTATCGCGACCTGTGTTTTCGCACTGGGCTATCTCGCCCTGTACCCGGGCCTGGGTAACTACAAGGGTCTGTTGGGGTGGACTGCGGAGAACCAGTGGCAGGCCGAAATGCAGCAGGCCGATGCCCGTTACGGCGAGCTCTACGCCAAGTTCGGTGACACACCGGTGGCCGAACTGGCTGAGAACGACGATGCCATGAAGATGGGCCAGCGGCTGTTCGCCAATAACTGTGCCGTCTGCCATGGCTCCGCCGGGCGTGGTTCCCTCGGGTTTCCCAACCTGACGGATGACGACTGGCTGTATGGCGGCGACCCGGACACCATCCTGACCACTCTGCACCAGGGTCGTAACGGCAACATGCCCGCCAAGGGCACCATGCCGGGTATGACCTCTGAGCAGGTTGACCAGGTTGTTAACTACGTGCTCAGTTTCAGCGACCGGGCAAAGGACGAGGAAGCCGCTGCCAAGGGTGAGCAGGTATTCGCACAGGCCTGTGTGGCCTGTCACGGTCAGGACGGCAAGGGCAACCAGGCCATGGGCGCTCCGAACCTCACCGACAATACCTGGCTGTACGGCTCCACCTACGAGTGGATCAAGGAAACCGTGGTGAACGGTCGTGCGAACCAGATGCCCGCACAGGGCGACCGGCTCTCCGACGACCAGATCCAGATTCTGGCTGCGTACGTCTACAGCCTGTCCAACTGAGTAATCGGCCGGGATTCTGTCCCGGCCAGGTCTTCTCAAGCCTTGGCCTGCAGCTGCTGGCCAAGGCTTGAGAAGATCGCCTGCCCACAGTCAGCTGTGAATGAGGGCGCCACATCATCGGGAGGTAACGATGAGCAGTGAGATTCCGGTCAAACAGATTGACCCATCCTCTGACACCTCCGACAACAATAAAAACACCGGAACTGTCGAGCTATACGCCAGCCGCAAAAAGATCTACGTCAAAGGGGTCAAGAATGGCTTCTTTCAGCGTATCCGGAATATCAGCCTGACAGCCCTTATGGGCATGTACTTCCTGTTTGTCTGGTTTACCGTGGATGGTCAGCCCCTGATTCTTTTCGATCTCCCGGCCCGGGAATTCCACCTCTACGGAACCACATTCTATCCCCAGGATTTCATCCTGCTGTCGGGTATGCTGATCATCGCTGCTTTCGGCCTGTTCTTTGTCACCACGCTGTTTGGTCGGGTGTGGTGTGGCTACACATGCCCTCAAACCGTTTGGACGTTTATATTCATGTGGGTGGAGGAGCGTATAGAGGGCAGCCGCAATAAGCGGATGAAACTGGACAAGGCGCCCCGTTCCGCCGAGAAAATTGTCAAGAAATCCGTAAAGCATTCCGCGTGGCTACTGATTGCACTGGCCACCGGCCTGACCTTCGTGGGTTACTTCTACCCCATCCGTGAACTCATCAGTGACCTGTTCACCCTGCAGGCCAACGGTTGGGCCTATTTCTGGGTGGCTTTCTTTACGGCTGCCACCTATCTGAACGCGGGTTGGCTACGTGAGCAGGTATGCCTCTACATGTGCCCCTACGCCCGCTTCCAGTCCGTCATGTTCGACCCCGACACCCGTGTGGTGTCCTATGACCCCAACCGGGGAGAACCCCGCGGCGGACGCAAGAAAGGCACTGAACCTTCGGAACTGGGTCTCGGTGACTGCATCGACTGCGGGCAGTGCGTTCAGGTATGCCCTACCGGCATCGACATTCGCGATGGGCTGCAGTACGAGTGCATTGGCTGCGCGCTGTGCATTGATGCCTGTGACGAGATCATGGACAAGATGGAATATCCGCGCGGCCTGATTCGCTATACCACTGAAAACGAACTGGAAGGCAAGACCTCGAAGCTGATGAGGCCACGCACCTTTGGTTACGGGTTGGTACTGTTGCTAATGATTGGCGCGATTGTATTCACAATTGCCACCCGGGTTCCGGCGCAACTCGATGTCCTGAGGGATCGAGGCGCCCTCTTCAGCTTTAACGGTGAAGGCCGGGTAGAGAACACCTACACGCTGAAGGTCGACAACATGTCGGAGGTGCCGCAAACCTTTACGATTTCGGTTTCAGGCCTGGAAGGCATCCGGCTGCTGACCGAGAACACCCTGACCGTGGCGAGCAGTGAAAACCGGGCACTGCCGACGGTGGTGGATGTCGCACCCGAGAACATCTCGGAAAGCAACAATGCCATTGTCTTCACGCTTGAATCACAATCCGATGAATCGCTCGTTCTTGAAACCGAAAGCCGGTTTGTCGGCCCAAATCGCTGATTCCCTGACACCAATCAGGGAAACCAGCCTTGAGAGACAGCACTATGAATGAAAACGCACCCATCATTCCCTGGTACCGGCAACCCTGGCTGTGGTTTCTGCTGATATTCCCCGGCGCCGCTATCATCTGGTGCTCCATTGCCATCACAGTCGCGATAAATACCGACAACTCCATGGTAACCGATGACTATTCCAAGGAAGGTCGCGGGATCAACATGGCGATCGCTCGCGACCAGAAAGCCGAGGACCTGGGCCTGACGGCAGATATGACATTTGGCGAACGGGAAATCACTCTCTCCATGGATACTGCCACCGGTCCTGCAAACTACCCTTACCTGATACTGAGCCTGTATCACCCGACCATGTCGGAGTACGACCGCACCATACAGTTCCGGTCGATCGGAGAGGGGCTGTACAGCGCCACGCTGAATCAGCCGATTGAAGGCCGCTGGTATTTTGACCTGCGTGGCCCCGACAACCAATGGCGACTGAAGGGTGAGTCCAGCCTGCCATCGCAACGCTCCCTGAGCCTCAGTGCGGTCACAGAAGACCGCGGGTGACCCCCTTGGATTGTTATCATTGTGGTGAACCGGCACTCGGAGCACCAGCCATCACCCTGGAACTCGAAGGGGCGTTGCGACACTTCTGCTGTCTTGGTTGCAAGGCGGTCTGTGAGACCATTCGTGCCGAAGGGTTAACCGGGTTCTACCAGTTCCGTACCGAGCCGGCGGTCACTCCGAAGGCACTCAGCGATTCCGAGCGGAACCGGATCCTTGAAGTGGATCACCCCCTGGTTCAGAAGTCGTTTGTCTCTCCCGTTACCGCAGGCCAGGAAGCCACATTGCTGGTAAGCGGCATCACCTGTGCTGCTTGCATATGGTTGCTGGAGAACCACATGGCCAGGCAACCGGGCGTGGTGTCATTTTCCGTCAATCACAGCACCCAACGCGCGCGGCTGGTCTGGAACCCGGAGCACTCCAGACTCAGCCAGTTACTGATTGCCGTCCATGAATTGGGCTATCGTGCCCGCCCCTATCAGGCCGATGAGGCCGAAAAGGCTCTAAAAGCCGAACATCGCTCCGCGTTGATCCGCCTTGCCGTCGCGGGCATAGGCTCGTTCCAGAGCATGATGCTGGCCTTTCCGCTGTATTTCGAGCTGGTGAATGACCTGTCGCCAGAGTTTGTCAGTTTTTTCCGCTGGTTCAGCCTTCTGGTCGCCACCCCCGTTGTGTTCTATAGCGCTCGCCCTTTCTTCGCTAACGCGTTCAGGGATATTCGCAGCCGCCACCTGACCATGGACGTGCCGGTGGCCACGGCAATTGGCCTGGCCTATATTGCCAGCGCCTGGGTGACGGTGTTTGGCGGCGAGGAAGTCTATTTCGAGTCTGTCTGCATGTTCACCTTTTTCCTGCAGCTTGGCCGCTACATCGAAATGCAGGCCCGTTACCGCGCCGGGCTGACAGGTAACGCACTGGCCGGTTTCCAGCCCATGGTCGCCAATCGCATTCAGGGGAACGGCAGTGACATTGTGGCCACCCATGACCTGGCTGCCGGCGACATTATTCGCATCCGGCCCGGCGAGACATTGCCCGCAGACGGCGTCATCGTCAGCGGCAACTCCACCCTTAACGAAGCGGCGTTAACCGGTGAATATCTGCCAGAAACCCGCAGTGAGGGTGACCCCGTCCATGCTGGCAGCATCAACGGCGAGAACCCGTTGGACATTGAGGTCCGCCGTGCCGGCACACAGACCAGACTGTCCGGCATTTTGCGGGTGCTGGATCGGGTGCAGGCTGAGAAGCCGCCCGTTGCGCTCGCGGCCGATCGAATTGCCGGCGTGTTTGTCAGCCGTGTGCTGATCCTGGCCCCAATCATCTGGATTGGCTGGTGGCTGGCCGGCGCCGATAATGCCTTCGACATTACGCTCTCGGTATTGGTGGTGACTTGCCCCTGCGCCCTGTCACTCGCCACTCCAACCGCGATAACGTCGGCGACCATGAGGCTCCGCAAGCTGGGCTTCCTTCCGACACGCGGACACACTCTCGAATCCCTGAACACCATCGACACGGTGATTTTCGATAAAACCGGTACCCTGACCCGAGGTGAGCTCAGCCTGTTGGATACCCGAACCTTCGGTAACCTTGATGCGGATCGGTGCCGGCAACTGGCAGCCGGCCTGGAGAAACACTCGGAACATCCTATCGCCAGGGTATTCCACCAGATATCCGGTGACACCGCCAGGCAGGTAAAAAACCACTTGGGCGGTGGTCTCTCGGGACAGGTAGACGGGGCTCCCCTCTATATTGGTCACCGGGACTTTGTGGAAGAGAAGGTGGGAAGCCCGGCGCCGGAAGCCGACACCTCCCATGGCATCGAGATATGGCTGGCCACGCGCCACGAATGGCTGGCCCGGTTCACACTGGACGACGAACCCAGGCTGGATGCAAAAGAGGCCGTCCAGGCCCTGCAAAATGCAGGACTGCGCACCATCCTGCTCAGCGGTGACCGCTCAGGACACGTTGAGCAGATAGCGGGCAGACTCGGCATTGACGAAGCCATCGGCCAGGCCTCACCGGAAGAGAAACTCCGCGTACTGGAGAACCTCCGCGACCAGGGCCACCACATCATGATGGTGGGTGATGGCCTCAACGACTTGCCCTCCATGGCCGGTGCCGGTGTGTCCGTGGCCATGGGAAGCGCTGCCGACCTGACCCAGCTCAAGGCCGATGCAGTGCTGTTGAGCGGGCAGTTAACGCAGCTGTCCGAAGCCCTGAAAGCCGGCCAGGACACACGCCGCGTCATCCGCCAGAACATGGCCTGGGCACTGGCCTACAACGTCTGCGCCCTGCCCCTGGCAGCAGCAGGCCTGGTGCCACCCTGGCTGGCGGCTATTGGCATGTCCCTTAGCTCACTGGTGGTGGTACTCAATGCCATGCGGCTTGGTAGGCAGCGAGGCAACCCGGCACCCCCAACCCCGGCGGTTGGCGCCGAAGCAACGTCCTGATACCGTGAACACTGAATCACCCAATACGTCTGAGGTAGCCCTGTGCAAATCGTAATGATCCTGGTTCCGGTCATGCTGATCCTGGTGGCACTAGGCATCCTGCTGTTCTCCTGGGCCGTCAAGAACGGCCAGTACGATGACCTTGATGGACCGGCCCATCGCATCCTTTATGACGATGACAAAGACATGATCCCGGACGACGCCAAACAGCCCAAGCAGGATGCCAACTCTGCCGAGGAACCGGGCGACAGCCACAAATCCTGATGGGCGAAGAACTTTACCTGAGTTACTCCAGTGCCTTCCTGATTGGTCTGCTCGGCAGCACCCATTGCCTGAGTATGTGCGGAGGGATCAGCGCATCCCTGTCCATGGCACTGCCTGTTGGCCGGGGCTTTCGTGTTCGCCAGACCGGTATGCTGCTCGCCTTCAATGGCGGTCGGATTGGCAGCTATGCGGCGATTGCCGCCCTGATCGCGCTGCTGAGCACCAGCGCCTCGGCCTATTGGACACAACTTGGCCCGATACTTCGAACAATGGCGGGGATCCTGCTGATCCTGATGGGACTGTCCATGGGGCAGTGGTGGCAAGGCATCCGCTACGTGGAGCGCATCGGCGCCCCGGTCTGGAAACGGCTATCACCGCTCACCGCTCGGGTGCTCCCGGTGCATCATTTCCACCAGGCGCTCGTCCTCGGCGCGCTCTGGGGCTGGCTGCCCTGCGGGCTGGTCTACAGCACCCTGGGCTGGGCCGCCCTGCAACCCTCGGTGGGTAGCGCCGCCACCACCATGTTGTTCTTCGGCCTCGGCACTCTGCCGTCCATGCTGGCCACCGGTTACGCCGCCACCTGGATACGAAAACTGCGGGAACACCAACACTTCCGGCAGATCGCCGGGCTACTGCTGATCGGTTTCGGTATCTGGACCCTTCCTGTCACCGCCCTTCTGCATACAGGTCACGGATAGGCAAGGGCCGGACTGCTGGCTCGAACCGGTCAGATATTGAGCACATCCAACCGTCCGAAATCAGGTGTTTGCGGCTCGACAGTCCCGGCACTTTGGCCCGGCGCAGAATGGCGATGACCCTCGCGGAAGTTATACAGGGAGGTATCGGCGAGGTGTGACGGCTCAACGTTACACATGGCCCGGAACATGGTTTCCAGGCGCCCCGGGTGCTGCTTGTCCCAGGTCTGGAACATGTCCTTGATCACCTGTCGTTGCAGGTTCTCCTGAGAGCCACAGAGATTGCAGGGAATGATCGGGAACTCGCGCAAGCGAGCATAGCGCGCAATGTCTTTCTCCCGACTGTACGCCAACGGACGAATCACCGTGTTCCGACCGTCGTCACTGTGAAGAACCGGTGGCATGGATTTCAGCTTGCCACCGTAAAACATATTCAGGAACAGCGTTTCCAGAAGATCATCCCGGTGGTGCCCCAAAGCAATCTTGGTAACACCGTGTTCTTCCGCAAAATTATAGAGAATTCCACGACGTAGGCGGGAACAAAGTCCGCAGGTGGTCTTCCCTTCCGGCACTTTTTCCTTAACAATACTGTAGGTGTCCTTCTCGATGATGTGATACTCAATATCAAGAGCCGAAAGGTATTCAGGCAGCACCTCCTCCGGGAAGCCGGGCTGCTTCTGGTCCAGGTTCACGGCAATCAGCTCGAAGCGCACCGGCGCGCTTTTCTGAAGATTCTGAAGGATATCGAGCATGGCGTACGAGTCCTTGCCACCAGACAGGCAGCACATGACTTTATCACCCGCTTCGATCATCGAGAAATCAGCAATCGCCTGCCCCATTTCCCGGCGCAGGCGCTTCTGCAGCTTGTTCAGTTCCAGTTTCTGCTTGCGCTCCGCTTCAGGAGCCTGGGCGGTTTCGGAGTTGGCGGTTATAGCTTCGGGCATAGGAAAACGTCGTTCATAAGGTCAGTGAGCGTCGGATTATACGCGTGCAAAAGTTCCAGGGACAGGATACAGACATGGATATGTTAGACACAAAATCGGAAGCCACTGGTAAACGCGAATTCAACCGTATTCGCAATCGCAGTGCCATACTTGACGCAGCGCGGGAATGCTTCCGCGAACGCGGATACGACAACTCCACCATCCGCGATATCGTACGCCGCACTGGCCTGGCGGCAGGCACGTTCTACAACTATTTTTCCAGCAAGCAGGACATTTTCGCCGCCCTGCTGGCAGACTTTTTAAGTGGCCTGAATCACAATCTCGCTGAATGCCGAAAGGCCGCCAGTTCTGCCGAAGACTTCATCTACTTTGCGTATCTGTCGCTGTTCCGGGCCACCGCCAGCGACCCATTGGTTTACGAGCTCGCGCATCGTAACGACCGTGCCATTCGTGAACTGTTCGGCTCGGACATTCTCGGGCTTGCCATGCTCTCCCTCGAGGACGATATCAAAAACGCGGTTGAACGCGGCCTGTTGCCGAAGATGGACGAAGAATACCTGTGCGCTGCCTTTTTCGGTGTGGGTTACGAGCTTAGCCTGCGCCTGGCCTACCGCGCCCACAACCGGCCCGCCGAGGCTGAGGCCGAAGCCAGGAACGCCACCCGGTTTGCGACCAACCTGTTTCTGAAGGGGCTGGAGCGGGACATGCCTCTTCCGTAACGGCGCCCTCTCGCCTAACATTGGGACATGAATCAACCTGATACCGCAACACAGGGCGCAACGGCACTGGATGCTGACGCTCCCAATGAGACGCTAAACTTTCAGATTCAGCATCTGCTGGTTGCCACTGAGCATATCCTTCGTCGGCACCCAGCCGGAATCAACGAACTGGGCCTTATCAAAACCCTGCAAAAGCCGCCCTGGGAGCTGATCAGTGAGGTTAACTTTGGTGAACCGGACAAGCTCTATCCGGTTCATTTCCTGCTGTTCCATGTGCTGTACCGGCTACGGGATCAGCTCGCCACCGGCGGCGAAACCCTGACCATTTCGCCATTGGTGATCCAACTCCGGAAGAGCTCTGTGGTTGCAGGCGCAGGTGTGCCCGACAGCATGGACGAACTGCGGAATTTTTACCTGGACCTGTCCAAGTACGAACTGCCGGAAGACGCCATAAACCGGATGATGGACGATTTCTGGGCCGGGCGAAGTGGCAACCGACCCGCCGCCAAAGAGGTGACAGAAGCCGCAGAAATCCTCGGTTTTGAGTCCGTTCCGCCTGGCTTCGACGACATCAAACAACGCTTCCGGCGGGCAGTTATGCAGGCGCATCCGGACCGGGGTGGTGAAACCGAAACCATCCAGGACCTGAACCAGGCCTTCGCCGTGCTCAAGGCACATTTTCGGACCTGATTGCACCAGTTTTCCCGATTTCTAGGACACTCCAATGGCACAAAGAATGATAACCCGATCTCTCCTGCTCTTGCCGATCACCGCGTTCGCGTTGACTGCCAATGCCGATCTGGTAGTGCTTCAGTACCACCATGTCAGTGACTCGACACCGTCATCCACCAGTACCTCGATATCCCTGTTCCAGGGGCAGTTGGATATGATTGAAGGCCTCGGACTGGAGGTCGTTCCGCTTGAATCGGGGACCCGCGCAGCACTGGCGGGTGAGCTGAGCGACAGGTCCCAGATTGCCATCACCTTTGATGATGCCTACGAATCCGTCTATTCACACGCGGCGCCAGCCCTGCAAGAGCGGGGGTATGAGTACACCATATTCGTCAATACCGAGGCAGTGGGCAGCCATGGCTATATGACCTGGGATCAGTTGCAGGAAGTCGGAGACCGCGACGGCGTGACCATCGCCAACCACAGCAGGGACCACGGCCACCTCGCGAAACGCCCTGGTGAATCCGATAGCGACTGGGAGGCACGTGTCGATCGCAGCCTGGACGGCGCCCAGGAAACACTCTCCGAAAAACTGGGGACCAACGTTCCGATGTTTGCCTATCCCTACGGTGAGTTTGACGACGCGTTATTACGCAAGATTGAGGCACGCGGCTGGCTCGGCTTTGGACAGCAATCCGGCGCCATCGGGGAGACTTCCGCCGTCACACGTTTGCCCCGATTCCCGGTGGCGAACGCCTACGGACAACTAAACAGCCTTGAAGACAAATTACGCAGCAAGGCGCTGCCGGTCGATGCCAGCCAACTGCCGGACGGCATTATCTCAGAGAACCCGCCCACCCTCTCGTTTTCCGTACCGGAAACCATCAACGTGGACCGACTGAGCTGCTTTGCCTCCGGCCAGGGGCGGGTAGACTTCCAGGTATCAGGTGGGGACAGAGTCATTCTGCAGGCGCCGAAAAGCTTTAACAGCCGTCGCTTTCGCTACAACTGCACCCATCCGGCCCCCGATGGCAGCTATTATTGGCTGTCACAGCAATGGCTGGACCTGAGCCAGCCGGAAGACTGAACGTCACTCGCCAGCGCGGGAGAGACTGAGTTCACCGGTACGGGTGTGAGGGATGGCCTTAGGCCCGTACTTGCCCTCAATAACCGTCTGCCCCGCCAGATCCGCCTCGCGGGTGAAGATCACCATCCAACGCTCACCCCGGCTCGGAAACACCGGAATGTAAGCGTGAAGGTAGCCGTACTGATACCAGGATTCAGGAACATAGCTGGCCACCAGATCGGTCACGATTCGAACCGGGGCGAACGAGGCATCAAGAAACGCCACTGAGGGCACAAACATTCCTTCGTGGTTGAACGACCTGAGGTGGAGGATGAAATCGGTAGTTTGCTCCGCCGGCGGCAGCCTGACCAAGCGGTAGTGGCTGTCACCCGTGCTGAACGAATGGCGCGGGGCGTTGTCACCCATTGAAACTCCGAATTCACGACCTTCCTGCCATTGCTCTGGCTCCGACCGTTCCAGCGCCTGACAGCATTGCCCTGCCCATTGCTGGAAAAAGCTCTCCTCTCCGGGATCAATTCCCAGGACTGCCATGGCTTCGGGGTCAGCATCTTCCGGCAGGCCCGGCGGCCCGATTGTTTCCCCCGGCTGGTGGATACTGGCCTCCGTCAGTTGAATCGGCGGCTTGATACGCCCCTTCTCGACAGCGGTGCGGGTATCCGGCTGGTAATAGCTGACACGAATGTTGCCCTGAGCGTCCCGCCAGGTGAAATAGGGCTTGGGTTCGCCCGGACGAACATAGCCATCTTTTTCAAGCTGATTGCCATCAGGATAGTTCTCGAGGTTGTACTCTTCGTGATATCCGCCAGACGAGGTGTCGCCGGCCGGTGTTGGTTCGACAGCGCTGGCCCGGGAAGCACCGTCGCCCTTTGCTTCCGTGCTCTCGCCCCCATCCCTGTCACCGGAACTCTGCGGTATCGGCGAATGACGTACCCGCCCCTGCTCGTCCACCCAGGTAAAATAGCCTTCACGGCTTCCGGACGAATCGGAGCCTGACAACTGGCAACCATGCAGCACCAGCGCCAAGCAGGCAACAACCATAAAACGGCTTTTCGGCATCGGGGCACAACACCCTGTTCGCAAGCGCATTCGCGTCAGAATTTGGTACGGAAACTGAGACCCGCCATCACAACCCGCAGTGATGTCTTCACATCCAGCCCCGCATAAGGGTTGTAAATGATATTGGTTATGTTGTCACAGTTTAAGTTACAGCTACCGTTGGCTGGAATTGTTTCCACTGAGTGCAGATAGCTCAGGTTCATGTCGATCTCGGTATCCTTGTCCCACTGGTAACCCATGCCAACACTGTAGAGATTTGCGCCACCGAACGGCGCCATGATTTGGCGCTGGTCGTCCGGAATGACAGAGTCGCGAATTTCCATGCCGGCCCGCAAATCAAGGCGCGAAGAGGCGTGAAACTCCAGCCCGAAGCCCCAGTTCCATTGATCAGTGAAGCCCAGCGGCAATCTCAGGGTGTTGGAAGTGGCGTTCTGTGGTGACAGGATCCGCGCGGCGTTCAGGAACTCCAGGTTACGATCAAACCGGAATACGAACGCATCCCACTGTTTGTAGTCCGTCCAGCCCACATCCACGTTGACCGTCAACTTGGGATGGACATCCACACTGATGCCAGTCTGGAAATGCTGCGGATACGTCAGGTCCATGGAGACGTTACCCGCTTCCCTTGGGGCGCCGGACGGCAAGCTCAGGATAGCGGAGGTGATTGCACCCAGCACCGAGCCGTTTACGCTCTGCCAAAAGCCGGACCAGTCGTCGGTGTACTCGATCTCAAAAGTACCCTTCATGTTCATGTCGGCTTCCGAGGTATAACTCGCCCCCCAGGTGAACCATTCCGTTGGCTCCCACATCACACCCAGCGCGTAGGTGGGTGACAGGGTTTCCTGCACGTTGATGCTCAAGGCACCAATGTCGTCCCAGGGACCGACATTACCCCCGCAAAGGGCCAGCCAGGGCTGCAGGGGCTCATCGCCACTTTCACAGTTGAACGCGTCCTGGAGCACCTCTGCGACACCCAGCAGCATGTTGGGCGCACGCATGTACTGGTCCGCGGCAATCCCCATGTGCGACAGATGGATGCCGGCACCCACTGACCACTCGTCGTTAATTTTGTACCCAACGGTTGGCGACAGATAGGTTGTCCGCTGCAGGGCGGTTGCCTGTGGCATATAGCGACCCGGGTCGTCCTTATCGCGATAGAAACCGGCGGCCAGCGGCAAGTAGAAGGCATTGCCAAAGGTCAGTTTGGACCCCGGCGGGTTGATGCTGATACCGGCCGACGGCGCGATGGCAGGGCCTGGCGGCGCGCGCAATATGCCAAACCCCGGAAGATACAGGGCAACATTGTTGGTATGACTGTGCTTGTTGGCGACCGGATCTTTCTGCTTACCGGTGAGAGGGTCTGTCTCCAGGCCGTCGATACCGAAAATCTCGTACCCATCCGGCGCGTGAAAATCAGCGTCAATGTCCAGGTAGACACTCATCAGGTTGACTTCAAGTTGACGCCCATCCAGCCTGGTCAGCCCCGCCGGGTTGTAATGAATGGCCATAATGCCCGGTGGATCGGCTGTAACCGCATTACCCAGAGCCAGCGCCTTCGGATGGATGGTCAGGTTCTGCGCCAGCTGCGCCTCGACACCACAGGTCACCGAGGCCGCCATCATGGCAGCGGCAATCTGTCTTTTGTGGCTGGTTATTCCCATGAAATCTTCCCTTCCCGTAAAACGTCAGAGGCTGAACTCACTCTTTGAGACCTGAGAACCGGATGGGCAGGGACACGCCCAGCGAGAAATCAGGTGCGTCTTCGGTAAGGCCAATACCAAGGCTGGTGTTCACGATGGTGGTATCACTCACGCGGGTACCCAGCGACATACTGAGGAAGCCACTCATCTGGTCCTGAGCAACGGCCTGAGTACCATCGCTGAAGGACAGGATGGTCTGGTCGCTGTAACTCAACTGGGCGGAGATGCTGAGGGAAATGTCGTAGGACAGCGAGTAGGCGAAACCGGCGGAGCCGGAAAGCCCGAAGCCGGGCTCAAGTTCCTGCAACACCCTGGCGCCCCGGACTTGCTGGAGGTCCCGCTCAGGAAGGTTATAGGTAGCGCTGGTAGACCCGAACACTACCACCGGGTCCAGCACCTTTGAGAAACTTACGCCGCCGGCAACCGAATAGTAGCCGCTGCCGGTGGACAACTGCTCGTCGATATCAATCTCGTAGGGACTGACCCCCGTCTTGGTTGTAAAGGTGCCGAAAACCGTCGTGGACATCTTGCCCGGAACATAGGCAAAGGGCTGCCAGCGGGCGGTTGCTGATATATCACCAAAATCGTAGATATTCAGTTCATCCTGAGTATCGTATTTAACCACCAGGGGTATCCGCGCACCGACAGTCAGGTTGTCCAGCAGGCCATAATCGTAGGAAAACGCATTGGTGAAATTGTGAGTTGCGGACGGCACCACATCGAGACTTTCTACCGAACCACCGGTAATAGACAGGTCAAGACGCTGGTCACCGGTGTAGGAGTAGTCAAACGAGTAATTGAGGGAGTGGGTACCCTTCTTCTGCAACGAATAGCTGGTCTCGGCCGCCTGGAACACCTCTTCCAGCTGCTTGGATGAATCCTCATCACCCTCCTGCCTGGCAAGCGCCTCCCTCGCCTCGTCTACGTTTCCTTCCTGCGACAATGCCATGGTTGGTAAAAGGCCAGTCACGGAAAAAAGGATAAAACCTCGCACTAACCAACGATTCATCCTGACTCCCTTATTTCTAATTGTATTGGTTCCTGTGTGCCGGCTTTGCGCCCGGCACGTTAATGGCGCCGGTAAAACAGCTGCTTCCGGGTATTCTCAACGCTGCCGTCCGGATTATTCTTCTGGCGCTCCAGCATGTTTCTGATCCGGCGTTCCGTGGATTCATGGAATTCGGGTAGTTTCTGTAACGCCAACAGCGTCATTGTCTGGTCATCCACAAACCGGAGGTCTTCTTCTTTCAATTCCAAATAGTCCAGCGGCTTGTCACTGCCGGGGAATACAATAAAGAGCACGTTGTCGTCCCAGTTCTCCTCAAACTGGGCGAGCGTGAAGGAGATGTTGCCGACCGCCGGATCAGCGAGATAAACCCGACCATCGCGAATGGTCCGAAGCACCACGAAGTGTTTGAAACCCGCGTGCTGAATGGGCACGATGGCCGGGTGATCGAGATCAATCAGGTCATCAATCGTGGCGCGAAATCCGCCAGAGGGGTAACCAAGGGCGGTGACCAGGCGCTTCATATCGAGCATCGAAAAAGCGCGGCGCTGGACGATTCGCTCACTTTCGCCGTAGTGAAGCAGCCCCTCCATGACTTGCCGCTCACCAAGGTTTCTACCGAGGTAAAAGTTCAGAACCGTGGTCAGCGCGGCACTGCCGCAGCTGTAGTCGTAGGCCTGACGAACAATGTTGCGGAACTTCTGCTCGACGAGGGGTTCAACGCGGGTGTCGGTTCTCAACTCAACGGGGCTGGTGTCAAAATCCTGCTCAATCACAATGGTGCCCTGTTCATAAGGCTCCACGACGACCGCCTCCTGGGCCATGGTGAAAGTGAGGATGGATCCGGCGAGTACCAGCAGCATGGTCAGACGAAGTCCCTGTTATTATTAGACATCACGTTTTCCGAGTTACATCTTGTTACGGTAAGATACCGAAATCGCTAACGCCTTAAAGATAACTGTGCCTCAAATCTGCCGCTGCAGAAGAGGCCCTCCCCGCCGGTTTTGAGAACTGGTTCATGCCCCTCAAATCGGGACAGCCCGCAGTTGACGCAGAGCAACAAAGCCGGTATCACATTCCTTGCCACTGTCTGACACCAATTACTGAAGATCCTGATGACAACAACACTGAATCCGGGACAACTGACGTTCATCGCTGCCAAAAACCAGAGCCCACAACCACCACCCGCCCTTTTACATCGGGAAAAATTCAACGACCTTCTCCACGGCCTGGAACCGGTAAGCCTGCTGTTGGTGCACGCGCCCGCGGGCTATGGCAAAACCACCACCGTGGCGGACCGTCTTGGGGCACTGGAGGCCACCAGTGCCTGGTATCGCCTGGAAGTGGGCGATAACGACCCGGCCCGGTTTGCGGGCTACCTGGCCAAGGCGATTGAAGTTGCTGCACCCGCAAGCTGCAAGGCCACGCTGCGGAGGTTGCAGGAGAAGGGGTACGACAATCTGGAGAGCTTTCTCACCGACCTTCTGGCCGAGCTTCCCCTGGAAGGGCTGGACGGGGATCCGCTGTATCTGGTGCTGGACGACTACCACCTGATTGACAACGAGGCCATCCACAACGCACTGCGCTTCCTGCTGAGGCATCAACCCGCCTGCCTGACGCTCGTCCTGATCACCCGGACGGTGCCACCCATCGGCGTCGCGCAACTGAGAATGCAGGGACGGATGACCGAGATCACCTCACGGGACCTGGCTTTCGGTGCCGACGAAGCACAGAGCTACTTCGACAGCCGATTGCCGTTTGAAATTTCGCGGGAAAGCATGGAGCGGGCGGTGAGACGGGTTGAAGGATGGGTATCGGCGCTCCAGCTTCTGTCCGCGTCCGCACTGACCAGCATCGAATTCAACGACTTCGTCGACCAGCTTGAGTACGGCAACCAGCACATCTTTGACTACTTCGACGAACTGGTTGGGCAGGGGCTGACGGAACAGCAGCGAACATTCCTGCTGCGAACCAGCATACTGGACCGCTTCAACGCGCGGATGGTCATGCGGGTTATGGACGACAGCAACGGCCAGGCCCTGCTGAGCAGCCTTCTCTCCATGGGGCTGTTTATCACGCCCGTGGACAATTCCGCCCTGTGGTTCCACTACCATCCACTGTTTTCCGTCTACCTCCAGCACCTTTTGACCTGCACCACCGAAGAGAACCGCCAACAGCTGCACCAGCGGGCCAGTGACGCCTGGCTGGAACTGGACCACGCTGAAGAGGCCGCCCGCCACGCCATCGCCGCCGACGATGCGGACCGTATCACTCGCGTACTGACCATTCACGGCCGCAAGTTTTTCACCGAAGGCCAGTTTATCCTGCTGCAGCGGTGCCTCGACGCCCTGCCCCAGGATGTGATTGCCCAGGATCCAACGCTGACCCTGCTCAGGGCCTGGGTGGCCCAGGGCCAGTACAAGTTTGACGAGGTTGAAAACTGGTTATCGGCTGCGGAGACCCGCCTGGAAGCGTCCATGACCGAGGACACTCAACGCGCCGTACATGGTGAGTTCAGTGCCATTCGTGCCCAGGTCGCGATGAATTACGGGGATGGAGAGCGCGCCCTGGTACTGGCCCGGGAGGCTATCGACCAGGAAGCCCGCTACCTGCCCACTTCCCGGGTTGCAGCGGCCTCGGTCATCGGGGAAGCGCTGTTTGTGCAAGGGGAACTGGAAGAAGCCCTCGCACGCATGCAGGAAACCGAACACCTTGCCCGGGCTCACCAGGCCCACCAGAACGTCATATGGGCGCTGTGCCAGCAGTCAGAAATCAGTGTTGCCATGGGCTTATTGCAGAAGGCCTATAACATCCAGGAGCGGGGCTTCCAGTACGCCGAGGAAAACCACCTCAACCACCTGCCGATACTGGAATTCCTGTTCCGCATCCGCAGTCAGATCATGTGGGAATGGCACCACCTGGAAAATGCCGAGCGGTGTGCGCTCCAGGGCATCGAAATACTGGAAGCCCAGGGCGAGCGCTGGTACGTGCAAAGCTATACATCGCTGGCCAAGGTGGCCCACGCCAGGGGCCGGCAAAGCCTCTGTGCGGACTACATCGCCAAGATGCAGAAGATGCTTGCCTCCGGCGACTATCATCTGGACTGGGTCGCCAATGCCCATGCCACCATGCTCGCCTACTGGGATGCCGTTCGGGACCGCGAAGCCATCCAACGCTGGCTGACCATCGCTCCGCCTGTCGACCCCGCCACCGCGACCAACCACTTCAATCAGTGCAACGGCCGCAACCGGGCGCGGGCGTATATGAGTCTGGGTTTGTACAGCAAGGCTCAGCCTCTGCTGACAGGGCTGCAAGCCGTAGCGGAAGAAGTGGGACTGAAAACCGACCTCAACCGCAACCATATCGCCCTGGCACTGCTCTACTGGGACACCGAAGACCGCGAGAACGCTCTGAAGCACATGGTGGCTGCGCTCCAACTGGCCAGTACCACCGGGGCCGTTGGCAGCTTCCTGCGTATGGGCAAGGTATTGATCGTGATCCTGAAAGCACTGATCAATGACGAAGCCATTGACGGCATGGAACTGCAGCGGGCGGAACGCCTGATCCAGTTGGCTCAACAACAACGGGATTTCAGCCGCGCCATCCGGATTTCCCTGGATGAAGCCATCATCCAGGATATTATCGACCGGCCGGATGTGCCGGAACTGATCCGCACATCACCGCTAACCCGCCGGGAATGGCAGATACTCAGCCTGATTCATGCCGGCCTGTCGAATGACCAGATCGCCGAACACCTGAAAGTCGCCTCCACGACGGTGAAGACGCACATCCGCAGCCTCTACCAGAAGCAGAACATCAGCCATCGGTCAGAAGCCATTGAACTGGCCAAAGACCTGCTCAGCAAGATTCAAGGGGAGTGATCGCGGATCAGTCTTCGGCGCATTTCACGCAGACGGTGGTATAGGGCAGGACCTGCAGGCGCCGTGGGTCAATGTCTTCGCCGCACCCTTCACATTCGTCCCCGCGCCCTTCAGCAAGGCGTTCAAGGGCGTGTTCGATCTGGGCCAGCTCGTTGCGGGTTTCCGTTTCCAGTGAATCGACCACTTCGTCGTTCTGGGTCTGCACGGCCTGTTCTTCGAAGTCTTTCTCCAGCGCGCCACCCTGGCGATGCTGGTGGGCCTCATACTTTGACAGGCGTGCCTTAAGGTCAGCACGCAGGGTTTCCAGTTCCGATTTGCGATTACTCATTGGGTGGGGCCTCCCCCGTCGGTTCAATTCCGGATGATGACTTACTACAGTAAAGCATAAGACAGTCAATCGCAGCACCGCGTGGAATATGTCACTATTCCCGGCTTTATGATTAACGGAGAGACACACCATGCTCTACACCACGGTAGCTGCCCTGGCGGCTGCACTCGGTCTGTTCACCTGGCTGGGACTACGGGCGCGCCTGGCCGATGGCGGCCTGGATGATTTCGTGACTGCCCGCAACAGTCAGGGCGCCCGGGCACTCGGGCTATCCTTCCTGGCGTCGGGCATGGGCGGCTGGATACTCTTCGCGCCCCCAGAGGTGGGTGCCCTGGTGGGGCCAGTGGCATTGGCCGGTTACGCCCTGGGCGCTGCGCTGCCCTTTATCGTGTTTGCTTTCTGCGGCCCGGCCATTCGCCGTTACCTGCCCGAGGGCCGCAGCATTGGCGAGTTTGCCCAGGCCTGCTACGGCACATCAGTACGCCGCTACGTGTCGCTGATATCCGTGCTTTACATGCTGTGTTTCCTCACCGCCGAACTCACCGCCATTGGTGCCATCACGTCGTTACTTTCAGGCGTAAATGGCAACCTTGCAGTGCTCGGCGTGGCCATTGCCACATTGATATACACCACCTGGGGTGGCCTGCGAGCCAGCATCGTCACGGACCAGTGGCAGGCGTTCCTACTGATCGGGCTACTGGCCATTGTCGGATTCGTGGCAATGGACCGGCTACCGGAACTGCAAATGGCTGACGCCCCCTCCGCGCCAGTAGGCAGTGCCTTGGGCGTAGCCCTGACACTGGTGATCGCCGTAACCGCCGCTAACCTGTTTCACCAAGGCTACTGGCAGCGCCTGTGGTCCGCCCGTGATACCTCGGCATTACGCAGCGGCGCCTTGTTGGGCGGCCTGGTGACCATTATCGTGGTTGCCGTGGTCGGCGGCCTGGGCATTGCAACTGCCATGAGCGGTGCAGATCTCGGTTCTCCACCCATTCCCTTCTTTGCCTTGCTGTCCGGCGCCCCCGCATGGCTGACGATTCCCGCCCTGGTATTGGCCCTCACGTTAGTCGCCTCGTCCGTGGACACACTTCAGAACGCCCTCGCCTCCCTGGCAGTGACCGAAAAACAAGGGCTCTCCATCATATCGGCACGATGGGTGACCGTCCTCCTGATGATTCCTGTGGTGATTGTGGCACTCCAGGGCGTCTCGGTACTGAGACTGTTCCTGATCGCCGACCTGCTCTGCGCCACGGCAGTGATACCGGTATTGATGGGGTTGTGGAAACGCATGACTACCACCGCAGCCGTATTCGGTGGCCTTGCTGGTCTCGCGGGCGCGATCATTCCTGGATGGGTGACCGGTGGCAGCCTGACGGCAGGTGTCCTGGCCGCCAGCTTCCCCGGTGGCATTCCCACCTTGGAGCCATTCCTGGGTGCCCTGGCCGCTTCGGCTGTGGTCAGTTTGGCGATAACGCTGGTTTGGGGGCGGAAAAGCAACTGATCGCCTCTTAGTCGACTCACCGAAAGCAGGGAAAGTGGTCGACACGGCCACTTTCCCAACACTCCACCCTGGATGAGAATTCAGGAACTGATTGACCCAACGAGGTTTTCTGCCTAATTTGAACAGAAGTCAAATTGAAGTTAAATACTGCCCAGCAGAGTCGGTAATGGGAGAACGAGAATGGGGTTCTTTGGCATTTTAGCCATTGTTGTCATTGTAATATTGCTCATTCCGTCAAACTCGTTCGAGTCCAAGGCCATCCGGCTGGCTATGGATGCGTTACAAAGGACGAGCAGCACGGTACCTGAGAGTTCAGCTGAATACTTTCCGCCGCCCGGGGTAATGAAGGCAACGCTAAAGGAAAACTTTTGTCCCAGCCAAATGAAATTGTCACTACAGCGAGATTACGGTGCAGCCAAAGCTGAACATGCTGCCTATCATCTACTCGACATTGTGGGCCACTTATTCCTGCAGAATTCAAAGCCTGACATGAGTACATGGTGCCTTTCTGCAAGAGATACTTTAGGGGCCCACTTCGAGTAGGTATTTAACAAACTGTTGTAGTTCGGGCCTCCGACCCTACACCGGACTCCCATTTCGCTTCGCTACATGTACGCAGCTAAACGAAGGCGATAAGAGTTGCTGGGAAATTGGTTGTGGAGACCAAATCCAAATGTTCGCCAGGGGAAACTATGAAGCGTTACACCGCGCCCATGTCCAACACACTTCCGGATAAGCACGGTGATCGCCTCACCAAGGAAGCTCTAGAACAACTTGCGGCATCGGTCCGGATGTCGCTCATCCCGATTAACATAGAGCACGATCCTAGGGGTGGTCCGTGCGGTAGAGTGATATCAGCGGAAGTACGCGAAAGGACAGATGGCGAATATGAAGTCGTAGCCGAGATGGAAGTATTCGAAGGTCAGATTGAAGAGCTGTCGGACGGTCGGGAGATCGTGCAGAACCGCGTGGACAAATCTGAAAGCGTAAGCATCATTTGGGACAGAAGCTACTTGAGTGATGTAGATCAGAGCACGATCCAGGAACTGACGCACATCTTGAAAGGATCCTCAAGCCAAGAGCACAAGAAGTCTGTAGAGCCGCTTAGCATTTTCTGGGTGGTGGGCGGCTTTATGGGATTGGTTGGCTCATCCCTTGCGGCTGGTTTTTTCGGGAAGATGGGGGCGGATGCTTGGGATGCATTGAGAAGCAAGCTATCAACGCTCATGAAGCGGAAGGCGGAGTCGCATGACGAGTATCTTCTGATATTCGCATTTCAAGTGCGCCAGTCAGAAGGAGAGCATATCGTCGAGGTGGAGGTATGCATCGAAAATCCTCAAGGGCAAGATATTGATAACTTTCTAGGGGAAGGTATCAATATTCTTGATACTGTAGTGCCTGCATACATAGAAGCTGAGACTAAGCTCCGGAAGCTGTTTTTTGTGTATGGGAGCGGTGGGTTAGAGCTGCAGTATGGCGTCAGACGCGACTGCGCCTCCATTAAATTCAACCGTTCGACAAGGCAAGTGCTTGAAAGGCAACTGCTGCGGGGCGCACAAGATTATGCAGCCGACACTCGTACTTCGCGCGGCTGATGGAGTGCGTCAGGCACTATGTATGGACACTGACCAGATGGTTCAAAAGGTCCTTGAGGAACTGCGGGAGAATGCGACAGCTAGCGAGGGTGGATCAATTTATGACGAGCGGGACAGGGCGCTCCAAGATATAGAGCATTCGTTAAATCCAAGGAAGTATCGTGCGAAATATTGACCTGTTTAACCTACATGTTGCCGAAGTGCTCGGAATTTGCTTTGAGAGCTTTCCTGTGAGGCCAGATATAAGGTACGAGGATCTTGGTAAATGCGTTTATCAAAGGTACGCATCTGGAACTGATGAAGAGCTTTCCTACAATGCGCAGGAGTACGAAGAGCTTGCAGCTGCGACAGTAAATTGGCTAACAGATGCTGGGTATTTATGGGTCGGTAAGAATGTCTATGGTGCTGTTAAAAGTGTCACGTTGACGCCCAAGAGCTTGGAGCTGTTAAATGCCACTCCCCAGGCGCTTGAAATAACGGAGTCAGTGGGAACTATTCTGGCGAATGAATCAAAAACACTTGGACGTGAGACGGCTCTATCTGTGATTCGATCTGTGCTGGCGGAAGGCGCGAGGCTTGCGTTTCCAGGCAATATTTAACCATGACAGCCAAGGCGACAGTTACTGCATTGCGGCTTCACCTACATTCTATAGCCGCGCATACTGGCCGAGTCGTTCCTGAATTCAGCCTGGATCATATTCGCGAATTGATTCACGCACCATTTCGGGTTGTCTATCTCAAGCAGGCGAAAGAGGTTGTGCTCATACGAGTCTGGCGGAGTGAGAGGCAGCTCGACTTACCAGAAAGCGAAACATAGCCGAGCCATGCACCGTAGCTGAACCCTTCGCTTCGCTGCGGCTTGCAATCGGTGATTTCGGGCATAATACACAAGGAGTAGTCACAAAAAATGGCAAGGAAGCGCAGCCAAGGTGGGCCAATTGAAACAAGATTGATTGGCCTCTTTGCATCTCTATTTTTCTCCGTGCCCACAGCAGCATTCATCTGGCTCGGGGTAAACAAGCAACTGGCTTACTCGGGTGGTTTTCTCAGCAGTAACTATCTTTTCACCTGTATCATCGTGCTCGCCGTGACAGCGTTGATACTCCCGCAACTGTTTCCGTCTATTCTTGGCAGTATCTGGCGTGGCATCCTCAAGGTCGAGCGTTGGTGGGGCTGGTAGCCTTGATCTCTGGAGCATCCAGACCAGTCTTGATAGACTTTTACTCCGGTGCAGGAAGGCACCGGAGAGTTATTATCAAAAAAGGAAGATGGAATGAAATCAGATGACAGGGAATATGTAGCTGCTGTAATCAATTTTTTCTGGCAAGGCTTGGCACAGCCTCACTCAGTGAACGAAAACTCAGCAAAAGTAATGTATGAAGCTCTCACAGAGGCGCAGTCATGTACTGCTTCAATAGATTTGGTGCCAAGACCGACCTACACTCCAGACATCAATTACATAATCAAGCAAATAGCAAAAATTGGCCAGCGAATAATGTCTGGAGACACTTCCCTTTATAATATGTGTCGGGATCAAGTTTCTGCAAATTATAAAACCCATATTCGCGCAGCCTTGTGGGGTCTTTAATATGAATAAAATTTTTATTCTAGCATTTATGTCAATTCTTCCTCTCTCGTTGTCAGCAAGCGGCAGTGATTTGCGCATAGTTTATGGAGAACTTGACTTTTATATCCCCAAAAACCCTAACTTAGTGGGATATCTTGGTACAGATAGTGAAATTCTAATCGCAAAATACAGTGACGAGCCTGGTAAAAACATTGTTGGCTTTAGTTTAGATAAGGAAGTAAATACTGGCGGCTGTAGCCCGGATGTCTTTTTTAGGTCTGTTCTAAGCAACAACGAATTCGAATGCAACGAAGAGGCCGTTGAATCTTTTCAGTACGTTTTCATGAAAAACAGAGATTCCGGTATTTGGTTAAGTGACAATAAGGAATTTTTCTATTTTATCGGATCGGATAAGTCCACGGTATTTTTCGTAGAAAAAGGCAATGATAGTAAAACTTTTAAAATAGAATCAAACTTTTTGAGCAAAGAAAGAATCAAGAAAATATTCTCAAGTTATCTTTAATTTTTCTGAAACGGATCTCCGTTAGTACTACAGATAAGGAGTCTTCCCCACATGGACCTACGAGGTTCAAACTGCGGCACCTGCCACTGTGGCAGCGTTCAATTCGAAGTTGATCTCCCCACCGGCTTTCAAGACCTGAGTCGTTGCAACTGCTCAATGTGCGCGCGGCGTGGTGCTGTCGTGACCTCGGTTCCCCTTGATGCCTTCAGAATCTTACAGGGTGCAGAGAATTTGACCCTCTATCAGTTCAATACCAAAACGGCTGAACACTACTTCTGCTCTACCTGCGGGATCTATACACACCATAGACGGCTCTCAAACCCCAATCAGTTTGGGGTGAACGTGGCGTGTATAGAGGGGGTGAACCCCTTTGAGTTGGGCGATATTCCTACCACGGATGGCATCAACCACTCGTCCGATCGCCGCTGATCGCTAATTGCAGGTTAGTCCCGGCCTGGTGGCCGGGACTCGGTAGCCAATAACGTCCGTTCAACCAGACAGCAATTCGATCGGATAGCGGATAGTCGTCCTGTCGACACCCGGGCGGGCGCCGAAATCCACCAGCCGCAGACGATTGCAGATTTTCTTCTCAAGGGCAGGCTCGTTCAGGGTGGATTCCACCACCGAGCAGCTTGAAACCGCCCCACTCTCTTCAATCACCAGTTCCGGCGTTACGCTGCCCTGCAGTGAAGGTTTGCGGCGCAGTTCGCGGTTGTAGATGCTGTAGATGGCCGACTTGTTCGCGTCCATGGTGCGGCGGAGCTCTTCACGGCTGCGCTTGCTGGCCGCGGCCTGTTGCTCGCGCTCGGCGGCTTTTGCCTGGGCGACCACTTCTTCGGCTTCCTCCACCTGGGCTCGTTGCCGTTCCGCCAGGGCGACCTCTCGGGTTTCACGAGTCAGGCCGGATTCGTCCACACCGGAGCTGCGGCCGGTGTTGGCCTTCTGTGCCAGGGTATCACCGGTCTTGCGGGCGATCGGTTCCGCCGTTGTGACGGTGGCCGGGGTGTCCAGTTTGACGGATTTGCCCAGGGCACTCAGTTTGGACAGCTCATCGCCCATCGCCAGGATACCGGTGTTTTTTGCCTTTTCACGGGCTTTTTCGACGTCCTGCTGTGTGGGCTCCGGCTTCTCCGCCACCTGGGGCTCTGGTTCCGGTTCTGGCTCAGGTTCCGGCGCTGGCGGCTGTACCTGGGGCTCGGGCTCGGCGACGGGCTGCTCTTCCGGTTCCGGCTTTTCGGGTTCAGGCTCGGGTTCCGGTGCTTTCAGTTCTGGGGGTGGTGGCGGTTCCTGTTTCTCAACAATCAGCTTGGCCAATTGCGGCGGCAGGGCTTCACGCTCTTTGCGGTCCTGCTCCGGCAACTCAACCCAGGTGATGTACGCAGCCGCCACAATAAACAGTGGGATCACGAGGGTGGCAACCGCAAACAAGCGCTTGCGTTCTCCCGCCTCCTGATTCCAGGGCAATCCCTGACGATACTCTGCCACAGCTAGGCTCCCTGCTCTGTTTTCTGGTTTACAGCCAGTGAAATACTGGCGTAGCCCGCGTCCACGCAGGTGGACATGATTTTCTTCAGCAGTTCATAGGGCAGTTCGCGGTCGGCAAGGATGGTGATGGGGCGCCCTGCATCCGGTGCCGGCGCACTGGAGCGGCTGGCCTGGTAGTCCAGTTCTTCCTTCAGGGCGGGCTCAACCTGACCACCGAAGGCCTGGAGCACTTCCCGCTTCATCACAACACGGCCGTTCACCAGGATATCGTTGTCCGTGACCGTCAGCGCGAGCACATCACCCGGGGGCTGCTGGGCACTGGAGTCCGGCAGCTTGATGGCGTTGTCCTGGTTCAGCACCTGCACATCGGAGGATGAGTTCACCATCAGGAAGAACACCAGGATGGTAAAGATGTCCATCAACGACACCAGGTTCAGCTTGCTCTGTTGTTTGCCACGCCGATGATGGCGCTTCAGGCGTTTGGCTTTCGCAGACTCTTTCATGACTGTTCAGCCCTCTTCGGTGCGTCGCCCAGCGAGATCTCGGGAAACAGCTCGGCCTCGACCACATCACCTGCAACCACCGCTTCGTAAGAGCGCACCTTGTCCATGACCGACACCAGCGTCTGATAGGAGGTGTCGCTGGATGGCATAATGATGATGTTGCGTTTGTCCGGGAGCCTGCCCTTAAGCTCCTTCATGACCTTACCGAGCATCTCGAAGTCGTGGGCCGCTTCGCGGTTGGCGATGGTCTTGATCACGCCGCCCTGGTTGTCGGACACCACAAGCTGGTCTTCGAAGATGACAACCTGTAGCTGGAGTTCCTTCTGCTCTTCAACGGAACTGCTGTCCACGTCGGGAAAATTCAGTTCCAGCACGCTGGTGTGTGCAAACACCATATTCAGTAGCAGGACCGGCACCAGCACGATCATCAGGTTCATGAACGGTGTGATGTCGAGGTCCGCGTCACTGCGAAGCCGACGATGCTTACGCCTCATGGCTTTAGCTCCCTGATTGAACCGTTACGCCACTGACCCGGCGGGGTTGGCCGCACGGGAAGCAGGCTCTGCGGGGCGGGCAGCAGCCGGTGCCTGCGGCCTTGCGCCTGTTCCGTCGGTGATCAGGTTCAGCACCTTGATGCCAGCCATTTCGAAGCTGTCGATGATTTCGTTGGTCTTGGTCTGGAGCACGGAGTGGATCAACAGCAGCGGGATCGCGGACATCAGGCCGAAGGCCGTGGTGTTCATCGCTACGGAGATACTCTGGGACAGCAGGCTCGCCTTCTGAGACGGGTCCGCCGAAGCAACGGCGGTAAAGGCCGCGATCAGGCCGATGATGGTGCCAAGCAGCCCCATTAGCGTGGAAATGTTGGCCAGGGTGGACAGGTACTGGGTGCGCTTCTCGAGGCGAGGCATGACTTCCAGAAGCCCCTCTTCCATGGCGTACTCGATCTCTTCCCGGGACTGGCGACGGGCCAGGCGCTGGAGACCGAAGCCGATCATGGAGGCCATGGCACTGCCGGACTCGGAGGCATAATTCAGCGCGCCCTTCAGATCCTTACCACCAATCATGTGGTGCAACCGGTTGAAATCCCGGCGATTGGTAATCTTTTGGGCAGAGAGGTAGATGTAACGTTCGGCGGCAACGATGAGTCCGATAATCAGCACGATGGCAATCGGATACATGAAAAAGCCACCTTCCTGGAAGAAGCGAACGGCGGTTTCAATCATTTTCAGGGCACTCCATAGTCCGTGTTTGCAGGCTAGTGTATGCGGCAACCGCCCCGGCAGGGGTAAGTTCGCGCAAGTCTTTGTAGCGGTTTGTTTTTACATGCGTATGTGCACAAACAACGTGTGACGCAGCTCTCATTCCGGTGTTGCATCGGGGCGTCCGGAGGTCTTGCCATCCTCCACGGAGGCGCGGAAATACTGATGATAGGACACCAAACGCTGGAATTCCTGGCGCTCCAGGCGCGCGATGGGGCGCTGGAGCATCAACCGCTCATCCGGCCGGGCCAGTGACTGCACGGCCGGAGCCTGCCAGGGCACCAGGTAGAGTACCGTCGGCACTTCCTGATCGCCCCGGATGCGCGTGCCTTCAATGGTCACAACACCATCCTGGGCAACGCAGGGAAATGCAATAATCGACAGCAACAGGCTGAGTAGATATTTTCTGGCGGTCATAAACGGTTCCTGACATCAAAGATCCAGTCCTTGAGACGGGGATTCGGCTCTTCCACCAGCGACTGATACTGTTCGTAGAGAGGCAATGCTTCCTCCAGCCTGCCGAGGTAGATATCCAGCAGGATGGCCAGGTTCAGCATGGCTGGCAGGTGATTCGGGTCGGCTTCCAACGCCTGCCGGTAAAGGGTTTCCGCCTGCTCGAACTCGCCCTGCTCCCGGGCCAATACCCCAAGATGGGTCAATGCTGCGCTGTGTTCCGGGTCACGTTCAAGCACCTGCCGGAAATACGCTTCCGCCTCGTCGGCATTGTCTTCTTGCAGGGCAATAATCCCAAGATTGGCCAAGGGTCCGGTTCGCTCTGGGTCGGCCTGATGGATCTGCTCAAACAGATCCCGCGCGTTGCCGCTATCCCCTCCCCTGAGCAAGGCAACTGCCTCGCTGAATTCCTGGGTTAACTCGGCCTCACGGGCCTGGCGCTCTGCCTCCGCTACATCTGCCGGATCGGTTTTGGGCGAGGACGCACAACCGGCCACCAGCACGACAGCCAGCAGCAGGCCCACTCTCGTCCAACCCCGGAATGACCTAGCCCAGCTCATCGACAACCTCTACGGTGATTTCAGGTTTGTTGTAGCGGCCCGGCAACAGGGTTTTCAGGGCTTCGTAACTGCGCTGAACCCATTCGTCGAAAATACCGTTGCGGGCGCGGCTGGCGTTCTGTTCGTGAATATCGATGGCGTTGTCCTCAAACGGATAGGCCTGCTCTTCCAGCAACAGTTCATACTGAGCCAACTCCAGCTCCGACAATCCTTCCGGGCGCTCGGAGTCCATCAGGTCGCGGCCGAGGCGTGCATAGATGTGCGCAATCTGATAGCCGGCTTCGGTGGAGAAGGACGATACGCCGTAACTCACGGTTTTCTGGTAGGCGATAACGGCCTCTTCCAGCGCTTCGGTCTTGGCCGCCATGCTCTGATTCAGGGGCAAGGTCAGGCGAATGCTGTCGTAATACGCCAGCGCCTCCCGGGCGAGGATGGCCGAGGCCTCGGCCGCCAGGTAACGCATGCGGTCGTCTGCCTCGTCGGGATTGTTGTCCACCGCATCCATTTGCTTCCTTAGCCAGAAACGGCGGCTACTGTCGTCGCCAATCTCGTCGTACAAGCCAGCCAGGCTGTTGCCGGCTTCCATGTAGACGTCCAGTGGTTCCGGATAGGTATTGGCGTACCGCCGCCAGGTATCGATGGCCTTGCCGGTATTGCCCGCACGCTCGTACAGATCCGCCGCGATCAGCAGGGTTTCGCGCTTCTCTTCTTCCGTGGTCGCCATGGCAATGAGGTTGTTCAACTCATCCCCGGCTTTCTCCCATTGTTCTGTCTCGCGGTAGGCTAATGCCAGACGCGCCGGCAGGGAATCGATCTGCTCGTGGTCGGGATAGCGGGACCGGAACGCCACCATTACGTCGATGGCATCCTGCCAGTGACTGAGTTCGATCAGCAGAGTGGCAGCGTCGTATTCGGCGTTTGCCCGCAGTGCCGAGGTTGGCGCAACCTCACCCACACGCAGGAATTCACTGACCGCGCCCGCGGTATCGCCGGCATCCGCCAGCGCTTCTGCCTGACGGAAAACGGACGCGGCCAGGCTTTCAATAACACCCGGACGCCGTTCATCGGTTTCAGCCATGACTCGCAGTGCCTGTTGATAGGTGGCTTCCGCCTCGGCGTAGCGGCCCAGCTCAAACAGGCTGTGGGCTTTCAGTAACCCGGTTTCAGTCAGTATCTCCGCCCCGGGGGCGGGAACGCGGGCGATCATGCGATCCGCCATTTTCACCACCTGCCCGTAACGGCCCCGCTCAAATTCATGCTGCATGGCGATGTAGAGCACTTCTTCCGAACGCGGGTCATCAGGGAAAGCATTGACGAACCGTTGGCGATTCAACTGCTGGAACTCGGCGTAGTCGTTATAGGTTTCAGCGGGTTCCCGAGGCCAGGTCCTGGCGTACTCCCGGAATGCCAGAACAGAGGCATAGCCGGCCTCCGCGGCGCGTTCGGGAGGCTCGCCCTCCCAGGGAAAGTCATAGGCCACACGTTCAAAGGCTTCGATGGCTTCCGGCCACTGGGCCAGTTCTACATGGGTTTCACCCAGCAGGAACAGCATCTCCGGTGTGCGGGAATGGGTCGGGAAGGTATCCGCAAAGGCATCGTAGTACACCGCCGCCTGGCGATAGTGTTCATCCGATTCCAGGCCTTCTGTCTCGCCCGCCAGCACATAGTGGCGGTTGGCAAGCTCCGGAATCAGTTCTTCCAGTTGCTGCCCGATATATTGTGCTGTTTCGTCATCGGCCTGTTGCAAGTAGGCGCCGTGAATGCCGTAATCCCGAACGAACGCTGCCTTGCGATCCGGTATGTCGGCGGTAAAGCCGGCTTGCGCCAGGGTGTCGATGATGCGCATGTGGTATCGAGGCGCCCACGGGCTCAGTGGCCGCGCATCGATGTAGCGCTCGAACACGTCAATGGCGTCTGTGTATTGCTCCCGTTCCAGCAGCAGGTCGCTGTAGCGGTCATACACGAGGATTTCATAGGGTTTCTCGCCGGTCTCACGGAAGATGGCCTGCAGGGTGTCCGCGCCGTCCAGGTAGGACAGCGAAAGCCCGAACACGCGGAACAGGTCTTCCATCATGGTTCGGTATTCCTGCCCGACGGATTCCACGTCCTGCTCTTCGGGCATCACCAGATCCAGTACATTGATGTAACTGAACAGCGCTTCCCGATAGTCACCCTGCTTGAACTGGCTCCAGCCCAGCATGTAATGAGCGTTGACCAGGAACGAGGCGTCGTCCCTTCTGGCCGGGTCGGCGTCGATCACCGTACGGAACGCCTGCTCAGCCTCGGCGTAACGGCGATTACTGAACAGCAGGTCACCGCGCCGGAACTGGGCCTCGACCCAGAATTTCGAATCCGGATGCTCGTTCACCAGCGTCGTCAGTGTGGCAAGGTGCTCATCGCTCATGCCGCGTAGATCGTAGGCGCGGGCCAACTGGTAAAGAACCTGATCATTACCGGGTCGCTCCGGGTACTCGGCTAAAAGCTGTTCATAGGCCTCGATGGCCCCGGCCATCTCATCCACAGCGGTTTCAACCATCGTGTTTTCCGCCCGCTGGAACTCCAGGTCCGCCAGCCGGTGACGCACGGCAACCTGTTTGGCGGGGTCTTCCAGCAAAGGCAGCAAGGCGCGGTAGCTGTCCATCACCTCGTCCAGGGATACCTCACTAGCACTATCCCCGACGCTATCGGGCGTGGGCTCGATGGATTGAAGAGTGGCCAGTGTCCCGGGTTGAGGCTGCCTGTCATCCCCGCCGCCAAAGACATCCGGCATTGAGAGCGACTGGCAGCCTCCGAGAAAGCCTGCAAAAAGCACTGGCAGCAGGGCATCCAGGCGCCTGCGGATGACTGGCTCAGTCACGGTCACCTCCCGCTTCGGGGGCCGGGCTTACCGTCGCACCATTGCGACCAAGGAACAGCGTGTCCGCCAATCTCGCCGCTGCATGACGGGTTGCCCTGAGGTACCCCTGCACTTCCTGGCTCTGTTGCAGAAGTTCAGTATCCACCAGGGTGAGCAGCTCCGTGCGTGCTGCCGAGAGCGCCTTGTTCACCTCGCCCTGCAATCGTTGCAACGCGGCCTGGCGGGCCGCTACCCGGGCAGCCAGAGCCTGGTTCTCGCCACCCGATGCCATCTCCTGTTCAATCAACGCGCGCTGATCAACGAACACATTCATGGCCCGGTCCAGTTCCCGCAGCTGCTTTTCGGCAGCCCAACGATTGACCGCGTAATCATCGGCAAGGCGCCAGTTGAAGTACGCCTTCATCCGCTGGAAGGTCTCTCGCTGTTCGCGAGTGGATTCGTCATCCGGCAGTTGCGACAGGGTCTGCTCCACCTGCGCCAGTCGGTCCGCCAGTTCATGCTGTTTCTGCGTCATGAAAAAGCGCAGGTCTTCCCTGGCCAATGCGTCTTCGATAGCGCTGCGGTACTCCGCCTGTCGCGCCAGCCATTGATCCGTGTTGAGCGCCTCTAGTGCGTAGCGGGTCTCGCGAATACGTTGTTCCCGCTGTTGGGCACGGGTTGCCAGCATGATATCGAAGGATTCCAATTGCTTCTGCCACTGGCCAAGGGAATCCTGCAATCGATAGAGTTCGTGCAGATCACGCAGGGAGAGTTGAAAGCGCTCGGTCGCCAACAGACCAGCCAGGCTGTAATTCTCGGGCCTGACCTTCACGCGTCCGTAGGCATCGGTCAGCACGGTTGGCGTTCCCGGTTCGGGACGCGCCAGTGCCGGGTCCATCGACCCGACCTGTCCAGGGCTATCACCCTCACGCCCAAAGCGAAGGGCGTCGACCAATCGCGCTTCAGTCAACTGCTCCCGCTCACTCGACAGGCGGGTGTTCAGAGACTGGTAATGGCTGGCAGCCTCGCGGTAGGCCTGGAGCGCCTGCTGCTGGCGCCCCATCTGCTCGAACAGAAAGCCGCGGGCATAGGGCACCTGCTGCAGCCAGGGTGTAAACAGGGGGCGTTTCTGAAGAGTATTCAACGCTTGCAACGCCAAGCCCGCTTTGCCCTCTCGGGAGGCGGCAACCGCGTAGTCAAACAGTGCCTCGTCGGAAAACACGCCATCCAGGGCAATTTGTTCAAGGCTGGCCATCGCGCCTGCAAAATCGCCCCTACTGAGGTGAAGCCGGCCCATGGAAAGTTTTACCCGTTCGCGGAGCGCAGACATTTCATTGGCCAACGGTGGCTCAAGTTCAGGCTGCTCCCTGATCAGTTCGTCAAGCAGGTCATCAAGGCTGGAAAGATCGGCCATCGCGGCTTCCGTCTGGCCCTCTGCCAGCCGGCCAACCGCCTGGTTGTAATGCAGGTAGGCGCGCCAGGGGGAACTCTCCGGGAGCGCATCGATCAGTTCGTCAACTCTTTCCCCATTGGCCGACGCCGTTCCGGCCAAGGCCAGTTGACCCCGAAGGTACAGCCACTCGCGGTAAAGCTCTTCGTTTTCGTCCTGCAGCAGCTCGTCATCCACCCGCTCAAGGGCATCTCGTGCCGCGGCAGGATCCTGCTCCAGGTAGAACACCTTGCCCAGATAGAACCAGGCCTGGTTACGGGTGCCCGGCGCCACCGCTGCGTCCTTGTCCAGTAACGCCCGGAACAGCGCACCGGCTTCCTGAGTCATGCCGTAGGACAGCATCAGGCCGCCTTCCACAAGGGCTGGATGGTCGCCGTGACCATCGATGCCACCTTCCGCTGCGGCCACGTTGAGGCGGGTCAGCGCCTCGAACGCGTTGCCCTGGTAATACTCGTACAGGGCCACACCATAGGCGGGATCACTGGCGCGCTGCGGCAGTTCATCACCCACAGCCACCGGACCGTGAAGCAACGCCGCCAGCGCACTGGCCAACGTCAGCCCTGCAGGGGCACCTGCCGTCATTCGGTTCAGCCACTCAATCACAGGCCGCGTTACTCCCACTCAACAATGGCCACTTCGGGCTGGTAATCGGATGAGCGGTCGCGGATACGGACTTCCAGGGCGGCGGTATCCGTATCCTTCTGCAGCTGATAGGTCGCGGCCTGCTTGTAGGCCCGGTTATCCGGGCCAATACCCTCAACAAACACCGTCACCTCGTGTTCGCCCGTCTTGAGGTTGCCGATGTGCAGGCGCTGCATTCCGCCACGCTGCAGGGCCTTGGCCTGGCGCTCGGTATACAGGTGCGCTGCAACGGTTTCGTCATTGACCTTGAGCTTCACCGAATCCAGCTTGAGGAATTCGCCGGTGTCGAGGCTGAGAAACACCGCAAACTGGGTACTGGCGGGATACAGCAAGTCCTCTTCCAGAATGAACAGGTCCCGGTTCAGGCGGATCACCTGTTTTTTCAGCTCTTCAACGCTCAGGGCCACGGCACCGTCGTCGGTCCCGGATTCGCCATTGTCCTGAGCGGTAGCTGTCGGCAGCCAGAGCGCCAGTGCCAGGCTGGCAACGTGCAGTGCAAATGTGTTCTTCAGGGTCATCATGATGAATCGTTCCGACTCGGTCAGTATTCAAGAATCAGCGATGCCCGGGTTACAAAGGCATCGAACGAATAAAGGGGCTCCTGCCCCGGCAGGAAGTCGCCGGACGCAGTGACATCCCGGAAGTTGTCATAGCTGAAATCGAGCCAGTCCACCAAAAGGCTGGCCTGCAGGCGCTGAATGCCTGGCAGCGAGGTCTGTTTCCACTCGTACACCACGCCGCCACCGAGGGTAGTGCCGGAAAACGCACTCATTTCCTTGTCGCGCGCCAGGTGGGTCTGGGAGTTTTCGAAGGCGTAGAGGTCGCTGTAGAAATCCGCCTCGTCCTGGACGTAGTACCGGGCACGTCCCTCAAGCGTCCAGCGAGGATTCAGGGCGTGAACGTATGCGAGCTCGAAGGTCTGGGCGTCAATGCCCCAGCTGTCACTGAAATAGCGGAACTCACCGCGAATCGATGCCCGATAAGGCAGGTAATACAGGGCCCGGGTGGCAACGGAGAAACTGGTGCGGGTTTCCGGATATCGCTCTAGCTGATAGCTGAAGCCCCTTTGAGCATCAGGGTCGATGTAGCGATTGCGACGATAGGGATTCTGCAGATAGCCTTCGTCCGTCACCACTTCCAGGTCAACGCCCAGCAGGCTGTTGCGGGTCATGACCTGGCTCAGCCCAAGCTGGTAATTCTGGCGGTCAGCGTCTTCGCTGAACGATTCGTCCCCCCTGACACCCACCTCGTCCTGCCCCCGCGCATAACCCAGGGTGACCGTGGACATGCCGCCGAAGAATTCCTGACTGGCGGAGAAGTAGACGGTGTTGGCTTCGTAATCATTCTCTGAGCTGTTGGTGTAACCCAGGCTCAGGATGGAGTCCTCATGGAGGTAATCCACCCCGAGTGTGTATTCCGTGCGCTCTTCGGTGTACTCACTGGCCAGCGCCACCACATCCACGGATGCCGCAGATACCATGTCCACGTAATACTGACCGGACACCGACACCTGAGGCCCCACGCTCTTGCGCACCAGCACCGAAGGGCCGTCAATCACCATACCTCCGCCCTCATAGCGGTGATAAAGGACATCCACGTTATCAACCGGCAGGGTAGCAGCCGTGGCGAGTTGGCTGAGCAAGAGCCAACCCACCAGGCCGGTTACCAGGGCCGATAAAAACCCGGCGCGATCAGTTACAGCCACAACCACCTCCGGAGCCACCTTCAGCCCCCCGTGCGGATTCACGGGCCTGGTAAACGTGATGCATATAGGAGTCGGCTTTGCCATGCCGGCTCAGGCTCATGACTGGGTCCGCAAGCTTGTCCCGCTCATAGGGCTTCACCCAGGGCTTGATGTCGCTGCACCCGGCAGCTCCCACCGTCATGAGGATCACGATTGCTGACGCCATCACTGCTTTGAAAGGGTTCATACACTTACCTGCCTCAGGCTATTCCCGCACCAGTTGCCGGATCTGCGTTTCGTATTCGTCTTCATAGCCGGGCTGATAGCCATGATGGAGGAAACGGGCGTTGCCATCGCGGTCAATCATGACCGTAGTCGGCATGGCCTGGACTTCGTATTGTTCGCTGACATCGCTTTGCGGGTCATAAAGGATCGGATAGCTGACCGGCACCTTGTCCAGGAAGCGGTGCGCTTCGTCGCGGTTCTCGTCCACGTTGACCGCCAGGATGGTAAAACCGAGATCCTTGTACTGAGCGTACAGGTCGTCCATCAACGGCATTTCCTGACGACAGGGCCCGCACCATGACGCCCAGAAGTTGAGCATCACCACTTCGCCACGGAAATCCTGTAGCCGCAGGTTCTCGCCCTGACGGCTTTCCAGGGTGAAGTCCGGCGCGGGAATGTTCAGTTCCTCCGCCTGAACGGATGAAACGCCTACGAGCGTGGCCAGTGTCAGGGCCAATCCCAAAAACCGTGTTGTCATCATTGACTCCTGTTGTCAGAAAAAGACAGTGAGGCCACCGCTGACCTCGGTGTTCATGGACGTTTTTTCCTCACCCAGCACATCAATCCGGTAAAAGTGTTCACGCACCCCCAGATGGATCGATACGCTGTCGGTCAGTAAAACCTGATAGCCCGCACCCACGTTGACGGTAAACCGGGTGTCACCGGCAAAGTCCGTGGCACCGGCCCCGCCGATCAGATAGAAGTTGGTATTGAAGGCGTAGTTCTCGGTCAGGAAGGCCTCACCGGGCAGCACATTCATGCCAATATTGATGTTGTAATAGCGGTAGTCCCGGTCTTCGTCCGACAACACCTGAACGTCCCCGGCCAGCTTCTCGAAACTGGTTTCGCCGCCCTCGGCAAACCCCACGTTGGCCTCAAAAAAGAAAGTTTCGCTGAGGTGGTAGGTCAACTTGCCGCCCCACAGGAACGATGACTCAAAATCCTCGATATTAATGATGCCGGCAAACGCACCGATCTCGAAATTCTCGGTGTCGATCAACGCCTCGTCGACCTTCTGGGGCCGCACATCCGGCTCAATCAGTGGCCGGTCGTCCTCCTGAGCGCTGACAGCCGTTGGCACCAGCAGCAGGCCCGCAAACGGCAGGACGGTCAGAAGAATATGCTTAGTCCGATTTTCCATTCTGTTGCTTCTTCGTTGGTTGCCCGATTGGTGAAAATTTTATAGTCCTTGACCTCGGCACGGATGAAATAGTTGTCCGTGACGTAGGCGCGCACACCCAGGCCGGCGTGCCCAATGCTGTTGTCCCGGTCTCCGGGGTCTGCCAGGGTGGCCTTGGGCTCAATAAAAATATGCCCCACACCCAGCGTGAAGAACGGCGAAATACGCCAGTGCGGAAACGGCTGGTGCACGATGTTCGCGTTCACCATGCGAATCTCAGAGGCGCTTCCCAGCACCTGCGACCCCCACAGCTCTGCGGACAGGTTGCGGGTCATCAGATAGCCGCCGTAGATGGCGGTTACCGCCGCACCCTCGAACTCGCCCATCATCAGCCCGGCCTCCCAGCTGCGGCTGCTGAAGTTGTCGAACCGTGGATCGCTGAGCGAGACCTGCTCACCCTCGCCATCCAGTGTCAGTTGCACATCATCCACATGCACCCAGCCTTCCCGTCCCTTACGGTCGGTGACCTTCAGCCAGGAAGTCTTGCGCATGCGCAGTGTCAGCCATTCGCCCTTTTCACTGGTATGGAACACCGGATAGCCCACGGCCGGCCCGGTGCGCCATTCCACAAACGGCTCAGCCACCTGTACCTGAGGCAGCGGCTCGTCGGCACCGCCCCACAGCCAGTCGGCGGTAGCGGACAGGGGCGCGGTCAATAACAGCAGTATCAGGGCCAGTCTCATGGTTAACCGTTCAGGTCCTATCAGTCCGCCGGAGCATCAAAGGGGTTGTTGTAATACTGGCCACCAACATCCAGCCATTCGGCAAGGAGGCGCAGCTCGGCAGGGCTGAGGAAGTATTCGTGACTCCCTCCAGCACGAAACCGGTTGAAAAAGTTGCCGCTGGCCCGGGCTCCATTGACGGACATAGTGGGAGGCACATTGACGTTCACCAGGATGGGGATGGGGTTATCGTCATCGTCCAAAATCAACTCGCCATCTTCGTCCCGCAAGAACTCCCCAGACTCAACCTGCACGTCAACGAGCTGGTCACCAACCAACTCCTGCTCATTGTCGTTAAACAGCAACTCCCGGTAGGACTTGAAATGATCGGGCTCATCCGGCGAGGCGCCGTCACTCAGATCCAGCTGTGCAATCGGCAATTGTGTTGCGTCGGCTGCGTTGGTGTCCGAGTGACACCCTGTACAGGTGTAGTCCTCGACGTTGCCGCTGCCGTCATCAACGATTCTTTCAAGCCCCCACAGCGGATGGATGTGCTGCTCATAATTGATAACGGTTCGACAGGCGCCACGCCAGTCATCAAAGCACTCGGGGGTAACCGGCGCGGGCGTTTCAAGGTCCGCATAACTCAGCGAGAAGGCTGTGCCCGGTGTGAGACTGGCATCACCGGGATCGGTCCACTGGTCGACATAGACAGCGTCTGGCCGGAGGCGACGGATATCGTTAATCCGGGCCCAGGTTTCCGCCATGGTTTCACCCATGTCTGCGAAGAGTGCGGGGTCGGTGTTCGGGAATTCAATGCCGGTGGTCGGCGCGCCCGCGTACACCGGAGCTGGCCCTGCATCCGGGCGGCCATGGGGCACCGTACTTCCCGGATTATGGCAACCGTTGCATGCCAGGGTTTCTCCGGGCCTGACGTTCAACCAGTTCTGGTGGCGGGGGCCAATCCGTCGCCCTTCATCGTCCACCACGCTGATGGCAAATGCGACGTTGGCGGGCACAGCCACTCTCACCGATCCATCCGGCTCAACCGGAACGTAGCCAAGAATTTCCCGCATTGACTGCGCCTGGCTGCGGCCAAACGCCGTGTTGTCGAAGTCCCGGACCTCTTCATCGGGAATCGAGACCGGCTTTTCGAGTCGGAGGAAGCGCCTGGGAAGGTTGTCCGGAGGAACGATTGCCGGATCGGCTGTCTGCCGAATGCCTGCTGGAGAGGTATCCACGCCATCAATGTCGTAGACGCTGTGGATCTGAAGTATGCCAAGACCATCCTCTGCCAGCGCCGCCGCATCCCCGGTGAACTGAGATTCCGGAATAAAGGTCGGCAGCGAACGTTCCGTCATCAACACGGCCTCATCGAACTGCTGGCCTTCTTCAGGTGGCTGGATCGGTCGCTGGGTACCAGATGCCATATCCAGCAACCATAACCCGTAAACCGGGGAGGCGGCCCGATAGGCGCCCGAGGCGATCCTGCCCTCGGTGCAGTTGAGGATGTCGCCGTTGCCGCTCACGAGGCGTAGACGACAAGGACTCCAACTGACCAGATAGCGCCTGGTGCCGTCCAGAAAAGGTGACACCGAGCTGTAGTTACCCCTTAAGGAGATTTCGTCGGCCAAGGACAACCCACTGATTAACGGTGTCTGAGCCGAGCCGGAATTGCCATCAATGCCAATACTGGCCTCGACATAGCCCTCGACATCAATTTCGGCCGGGATGGTTCCGAAGTTATCGCTTTCTGCCGGCCGTAGTTGCGCCAACAGCCGACCGGAATCCGTCGCTTGCGGGCGGAGATACTCAATGTTTACGTCATCGCTGACAGAGCCATGAGAGTGGCGACCATAAAGATAACTGAGCCCGGTGCCGTCTGGATTGACCTTGTAGAGGTTGAACCCGTTGCCCCGGGTCTGGCCAGCGTTGTCCCAGCGACTGAACACAATGGTGCCTTCATCGGTCACCAACGGGTCCAGATCGTGGCTCTGATTGAACGTGATCTGCTCGATGTTGTCCCCATCAGCATTCATCACATGCAAGACGAACGCGGGAACTTCCCGCTCCTCGTCAAGAGCCGGATACTGGGGCTTACCCTCATCCAGAAGGATCGCCCGGGACACACGTTGTCGTGTGGACGCAAAGACTATGCGGTCGTCCGGCAGATAGGCAGGAGCGATATCCTGTCCCGCCTCGGCGGTGACGTCCGATTCGATAACGCGCCGGATGCTACCGGCAACCGCGTCATACTCCCAGATATTCCAGGTTGGTTGTTCATCCTCATCGGCATCCTCAATCTCCGGCGCCCTCATGGCAAAGAGAACGCGGGTGCCATCGTAGGAGACGGTGAGATCCTTGACGTCATAGCCAAACGGTCCCGGGAAAGCCGATGAAGTGATGTCCCTCGAGGGAGCGTCGGGAGACGCACGATCCTTCAGGAACAGGCGCGCGCCCGGACGGAACTCCGTCGGGTCAGCAAGGTTGTCACCGATCAGTGCGCCGTTGTTGTCGTCAAATAGCAAAGGGCGTTTTACAAAGACAACGGGGTTCTCAACAACCACAGGGTCACTGGACTGACTATCGCCGCCCTGGAGGCAGCCCGCCACCAGCGCGACAGGCAGAAGTGCGGAAATCCGGCCCAAAACAGCCAGGAAGCACCTTAACCCACTGACGCGAAAATACATTTTATTTTCGTAATGCTTAGTCACCACCAACAAACCCTGTTTGGCCTGAAAATCCATTTACATACGCTAAGTCGAGTCGGCGCCTGTGCTCCAAGGCTTTTACGTAACGCAATGTAATAACGTGGAGCAGCCCTCAAAACCGCAGTTAATCGCTCGCCTGGACTTTGAACAATTGTAAAATGGCACTAATGTGCGAATGCTAACGAAATCGAGGGAATCGATCATGACAGTCTTTTGTACGACCCGGCAACTTTTTAAAAGGACATTTTTACTCACTGTCCTGCTGGCTTTGGTCGGAACGCACGCCCTTCATGCAACCGCCGGCCCCAGGGAACAAGCCAAACGCATACATGAACGCATTGCTGGTGTACCGCCCTCGCCGGAGGTGCTGGATCAGATGGCGACTGACATCAGCAATAACGGCCAATCCGGTGCCGTTTCAGCGGCTTACACGGCCATGGATGACCCGGCGTTTTACGATGTTACCCTCAAAAATTTCGTCGCACCATGGACAAATGAGGCGATGTCGCCCTTCGTGCCGTTGAATGATTACACGGCAACGGTCATCGGTATTGTGCGGGATAATCATGATTTTCGGCGGGTCTTATATGACGACATACTCTATGTTGGCAATTCGAGCCTGAACGGTATCTCGGCTTACTCAACGTCGAATAACGATAACTATGAGGATCTTGAGCGCTCCGGTTATTCCCTCAGCGATGAAAGCGTGCTGGAACAAACTACGCAGTCCAGTCTCAATCCCGAACTGCCAACCGGGGCAACCGCGGGCATTATCACAACCCGGGCGGCAGCGCGGGCCTTTTTCAGCGCCGGCACCAACCGCGCCATGTTCCGCTTTACCCTGCTCAACCATATGTGCAACGACCTGGAGCAGGTCGCAGACGTTTCCCTGCCACCGGACCGCATCCGCCAGGATGTCTCGCGGAGCCCGGGTGGCGATAGCCGGGTATTCCTCAGCAACTGCGTTGGCTGCCACACCGGCATGGACCCCATGACCCAGGCCTTTGCCTACTACGACTACCAGTACAACGCCGATACCGACCCTGATGGGGAACTTGGCAGGCTGATCTACAACTCCGTCAACGACGTGGACCCGGAAACGGGTACCCGCGTTGTCGCCAAATACCACATCAATTCAACCACGTTTGAGCAGGGGTATGTGACGCCAGACGATGGCTGGGACAACTACTGGCGTTCCGGCAACAATCGTCGCCTGGGCTGGGGCCCAGGCACCGGCTCCGGCAATGGCGCTAAAAGCCTTGGTATGGAGTTTGCCAATTCCGACGCCTTTGCCCAGTGCCAGGTGAAAAAAGTATTCCGCAATGTCTGCCTGCGAGAGCCCTCAAACGATAGCGACCGCTCAAAAATCACCGAAATCGTTACGAGCTTCCGCAGCGGATACAACCTCAAAACCGCCTTTGCGGAATCTGCCGCGTATTGCCGGGGGAATAGGACATTATGACAACCATCATCAGGCAAGGAACCGGAGCCCCCATAGCGCTATTCTCCGTTTTTGCGGCCCTGCTATTTCTAGCAGGCTGTAACAGTGGTGAATCCACCGAAGCCCTTCCGAACACCGGCGGCGGATCCAATACCGTTAACTACAGTGGCCCGGCACCAGCCACCGACGATGTACTGAATTTCAAGCGCAGCGTCTGGGATGAGCTCTCGGGCCAGAACAAGTGTGGCGCCTGCCACAACGCTGGCGGCCAGTCACCCCAGTTCGTGCATGAGGGCGACATCAATATTGCCTACGCCCAGGCCAACACCATTGTTAACCTGTCCGACCCCTCCCAATCCGAGATGGTGACCAAGGTTGCGGGTGGCCATAACTGCTGGACAACGTCCGTCACCGCCTGTACTGATCTGCTGACGGTCTATATTTCCAACTGGGCTGGTGGCTCTGAAGGGGCGGTAAAGACCGTGGAGTTGCGTGCCCCGGATATCAACGAAGTTAACGACACGCTTACGTTTCCGGACGATCCGTCGCTCTTCCAAAGCAGCATCTATCCGGTGTTAACCGACTACTGCAGTGAATGCCATACCAGCAATGGCCAGACGCCTTACATTGCCAGCACGGATGTGCAAACAGCTTACGACCAGGCCAAGAGCCGGATCGACCTGAACGACCGGGCGCCGGAAGTCAGCCTTGATGATGCGTCTTCACGACTTGTTGAACGACTCAGGGACGATAGTCATAACTGCTGGGACAACGACTGCGTTGAATCGTCGATCGTAATGCTGGCAGCGATCCAGAATTTCATCTCCGATCTCGGAGAGCCCGAGCCAATCCCCGCAAACCTCGTGACCAGCAAAGCACTGAATCTGGTCAATGACGGCTTGCTGGCCAATGCCGGTGGTCGCTACGAAGACAACGCTATAGCGCTCTATGAGTTCAAGGCAGGTGAAGGCCCAACGGCTTTCGACACCAGTGGCGTGTCTCCGCCCCTGAACCTCACTCTCAGCGGCAACGTTGGCTGGGTCGGCGGCTGGGGGGTTGAGTTTGGCCCGGCCTTCGAAACCGACGATGGCGCAATGATCCGTGCCGGCAAGGCTCAGGGATCCACCGCCGACAGCCGCAAACTCCATACGCTGCTTACAGCCTCCGGCGAATACGCCATCGAAGCGTGGGTCGTGCCCGGCAACATCACCCAGGAAGACTCCCGCATCGTGACCTACTCCGGCTCCTCAACAGCACGTAATTTCACGCTGGGCCAGGACATGCAGAGCTACGAGTTCCTGCATCGGAGCACCACCACCGACCAGAACGATCCGATGTTGACCGAAGCCAACCCCATGCTGTTGCAGGCAACCCTGCAACACGTGGTGGTGAACTTTACCCCCGACGGTGGCCGCGAAATTTTTGTGAACGGCGAACCCTCCGGTGATGTCGATCCCGATTCCGCCGGCCTGCTGACAGAGTGGGACAACAGCTTTGCGTTAGTGTTGGGTAACGAGACGGACGGTGAATCCCCCTGGGAAGGCGCCGTCAGAATGCTCGCCATTCACAACCGCGCCCTCACCGCAGAGCAGGTTGCCGCCAACTATGATGTCGGCGTTGGACAGAAATTCTTCTTGCTGTTCAGCGTGTCTCACCTGGTGGATATGCCCGAAAGCTTCATCGTGTTTGAAGTCAGTCAGTTCGATAACTACGGCTACCTGTTTTCCAACCCGTTCTTCATCAGCCTCGACGACACTCAATCGCCATCCGGAATACCGTTGAAAGGCATGAGAATTGGCATCAATGGCCGTGAAGTGGTGGTGGGCCAGTCGTTCGCCAATCTGGATTTGACGCTGAATGCCAGTGACTACGTGACAGGCTCCGGTCAGCCGCTATCAAGACTCGGAACGGTTCTCGCCCTTGAGGAGGGCCCGGAAATTGATCAGTTCTTCCTGACCTTTGAACAGCTGGGCATCGGCAATACGGACGTTCGGGTCGAAGGCCCTGCCCCGACACAGCCACCGGAAACTGGTAGCACGGAATTCTCCGCCATTGGCCTGAAGACGTTTGACGAAGTGAATGCGTCCATGTCGAAGGTGACGGGCATTCCGACCACCCAGCCGGGCGTCGCCGAAACATTCACAACGGTTAAGCAGCAGTTGCCGACCGTGGAGGACCTTGAAGGCTTCCTGTCATCTCATCAGATGGCGATTACGCAGATGGCGATCCAGTACTGCGATGCCCTGGTGTCGGATACCACGCGCCGCAATGCCTTCTTCCCGGGTTTTGACTTCGATGAAGATGCCGGCACTGCGTTTGACGACGCTGGTCGTGCGCTCATCAAGGCGCCATTGATGGAGAACTTCGTCGGTACAAGCCTGAGCACTCAGCCCGCTGATGCGGACATTGAAACCGAGCTGGACGCCCTGATGGGACGCCTGGCTCCCTGCACTGGCGATTGTGATGACCGTACCGAAACCGTTGTCAAAGCGAGCTGCGCCGCCGTACTGGGCAGCGCCGTGACACTGATCCAGTAGAGGACGTTGACCATGTATATCAAACCTTCTCGCAAACGTGCGCTGGCGACGGATCAACCTCTCCTGCACAGCGATCACGCAAGGCCGAAAACCCGGCGTGAGTTCATCGCACAGGGTTTTATGACGGGCGCGGCCACCCTTTGCGGCGCGTCCGTGTTCAGCCTGTTCGCCAATCCACGGCAGGCGGCGGCAGCGCTGTCTCCAGACCTTGAGGACTGGAAAGAATCCTGCGGCATCGCCTCGGCGGGCGCGGGCAAGATTCCCTTTATCTGCTTCGATCTGGCCGGCGGCGCCAACATTGCCGGCTCGAACGTGCTGATGGGCAAATCCGGCGGCCAGTTCGACTTCCTGAGCACGGCCGGCTACAACAAGCTGGGGTTACCGGGCACGATGCTGCCCAATGATCCTGCCTTCGTGAACCAGGAGTTCGGCCTGGCGTTTCATTCCGACAGCGGTTTCCTGCGGGGCATGCAGGACAGCACGTCGGTTGCCGCCCGTGGTTTCATCAATGGCGCCATCATTGCCGCCCGTTCCGAGAACGACACCGGCAACAACCCTCACAACCCGATGTATGGCATCAGCAAGGCGGGCGCTGACGGTGAACTGCTCACACTGGTCGGCTCACAGAGCTCAGAGAGTGGCGGCAACTCGATGGCGCCCATGAGCCTGATCAACCCTCAGGTGCGCCCCACCAAGATTGACCGCCCGAGCGATGTATCCGGCCTGGTGGACGTGGGCGACCTGACCGCCATTCTGGATCAGGACGATGCCGTCGCCGTGATGGAGTCCATCCAGCGCATCAGCCGCAAGAAACTGGACAATGTCGATACCACACTTGTCACCAGAGACGATGTGGTGAAGGACCTCGTCAACTGCGGCTATGTTAAAAGCGCAGACCTGACCGAACGTTTTGCCAACCCTGCGGATATCGACCCCTCTGCGGACCCGGACATCGTAGGTGGCATTTTCACCGAAGCCCAGTTCAACGAGAACTCACGCCTCGGCCGGGAAATCCGCAAAACCGCTGCGGTGATGAAACTGGTGCAGAATGGCTACGCTGGCGCCGGTACCGTCACCCTCGGAGGCTACGACTACCACACCGGCGAACGCGGCACCGGTGAAGAGCGGGACTACCTGGCGGGCCGTTGCATGGGCGCCTGTCTTGAGTACGCGCATCGCACGCAAACCCCGCTGATGCTGTACGTGTTCAGCGACGGTTCCGTGTCGAGTAATGGTCGGTTGGACGAATCCATGGCCGGCCGCGGCAAAGGCGAGTGGACGGGTGACAACCAGCAGACGGCTGCTTCGTTCTTCCTGGTATACAGCCCGGCGGGCCAACCCACGGCCCTCACCAACCAGATCGGCTTTATGCGCTCGGACGCCTCCGTGGAAACCGCCTCAAGCCCCGCCGCCAACAACGTAAACCAGTTGGTGCAAACGGTATTGCTCAACTACATGGCGCTTCACGGGGAACAGGGTATGTTCGAGAATTCGGATCGGTTCCCCAATCATGGCCTCGGGAACCAGGCAAGCCGGGATCGGCTTATTGCCCTACAACCGATTGTGTAAACCGATGTGGCCGGGCCTGCGGGCCCGGCCACATCTCCCTGCATCACGAGCCTTCCGGCGCCACCAACCCATCCGAATAATGCACCTGACGCTGCTCATCAATGATAACGGCGTCGATGCCCTTTAACCGATTGACCATTTCAAGCCCCTTCGCCGCCCCAAGCACAAAGACCGCCGTGGACAGGCCATCGGTTGTGATGCTGTCGTCGCCGAGGATAGTCACACTCTGCACGCCTTTTACCGGTTTGCCGGTCGCCGGCGAGAGAATATGATGGACACGCTCGTTATTGTCGTCGAAAAAGAAGCGTTCGTAATCGCCTGACGTCGACACCGCCACGTCGGTCAGCGGCAGGACCATGGCATTGCGTGATTCAGATCGGGGGTCCCGGATACCCACTATCCAGGGCTTTCCCCGTTTGTCCCCCAGTAACCGCAAGTCGCCCCCAGCGCTCAATCGTGCCTGGCGAATGCCGAACGACTTAAGGATGTCGATACCGCGATCAACCGCATACCCTTTGGCAATGCCTCCCAGGTCCAGCCGCACGCCTTCATTAAGGAATCGGACAGTATTGGCACTGGGGTCCAGTACCACGGACCTGTAGTTCACCTTTGCCAGACCTTCCGCCAGCTCTTCGTCGGAGGGCTGTTGTCTGGAGCGAAAATCGTACAGGTAGCCGATGGAACCGAAACTGATGTCGAAGGCACCATGGCTCAATTCTGAAATCCGCAGCGCCTGCTGAAGCACCGTAAAAAGACTGTCGCTCACTTCCACCGGGGCGCTGGCCGCCTCGCGATTTACCCGGGACAGTTCGGAATCCTCCCGATAACGGCTCATCTGGTGGTCAATCCGGTCGAACATCGCCAGTACCGCGTCTCCGGCCTCACTCGCCATGGCCGGATCCTCAGACCAGAACTCCATCTCGATGGCGGTGGTCATTGCCGTGCCGCTCACACGCACCCATTCGGCATGGGCTGGCATGGCCACGGTCACCAGCGTAGCCAAACCCCACGCCAGCATCCGTTCAACCACCCGCATACTCAACCGTCCGTTGCTCACTGCCCGCCCTCGTTTTGATATCCATGTTTTGATCGTTGTCTTTGAAGTCTCTGAAGAATATGACGACTCATCCCCTCTACGCCCCCCTCATCCCCCCGGCTACGCCAACAAAAAGTGCGTCAGGAGGATGAACGGCCGGGACCATCGTCGCACTATGCATGAAAGCTATTCCAGCGGATGCTTTCCGCTATCACAATAACAATCTTTCACCGCCAGGGTGTTAAGCGAGGCAAGATGATGAAGAACCCGGACTGGTGGCGTGGCGCCGTCATTTATCAAGTTTATCCACGCAGCTTCTACGATTCCAATGGCGATGGCATTGGTGACCTGCCTGGGGTAACCGCCAAACTCGATTACATCGCCAGCCTGAACGTGGATGCCATCTGGCTGTCGCCCTTCTTTACCTCGCCGATGAAGGATTTTGGCTACGACGTGTCTGACTATCGCGGCGTGGACCCGATATTCGGCACCATCGAGGATTTCGACGAACTCATAGCCGAGGCCCACAAACGCGACCTGAAGATCATGATCGACCAGGTGTTGAGCCATTCTTCCGATCAGCATCGTTGGTTTGCTGAAAGCCGCGCCAGCCGTGACAATCCAAAAGCCGACTGGTACGTGTGGGCAGACCCGCAAGCCGACGGCACACCACCCAACAACTGGCTGTCTGTTTTTGGCGGCTCCGCCTGGGCCTGGGACAGCCGCCGCAAGCAATACTACCTGCACAACTTCCTGACCAGCCAACCGGACCTGAATTTCCACTGTCCTGACGTGGTTGAACAGGTGCTGTCAGATGTAAAGTTCTGGCTGGACCGGGGCGTTGACGGCTTCCGCCTGGACGCCATCAACTTCTGCTTCCACGATCCGGAACTTCGAGACAACCCGCCCAGCAACGCCGTTGCCGAGGGCTCCATTGGCGTGCGCAAGGAAAACCCCTACGCCTACCAGTTCCACAAATACGACAAGACCCGCCCGGAAAACCTGGCCTTTCTGCAGCGCCTGCGTGCACTGCTCGACCAGTACCCCGGCACCACCACCGTCGGTGAAATCGGCGACGACAACTCGCTGCAGACCATGGCGGAATACACCAGTGGCGGCGACAAGTTGCACATGGCCTATTCCTTTGACCTGCTGACGGAGCAGCATGGCGCCGACTTCTTTCAAAAAACCGTCGACTCCATCGAGAAAAAACTGACCGACGGTTGGCCCTGCTGGGCCATCGGCAACCATGATGTTTCACGGGTTGCTACCCGCTGGCAGGCACGTACACCCCAGCAGTTGAAAGCCTATATGGCAATGCTGCTGACGCTCCGTGGCAGTGTCTGCATCTATCAGGGCGAAGAACTCGGCCTGACTGAGGCGGAACTGGAGTACAAGGACCTGGTGGACCCCTACGGCATCAATTTCTGGCCCGAATACAAAGGCCGGGACGGTTGCCGCACCCCCATGGTGTGGGACAACAAAGAAGCCAACGGCGGCTTCTCCAATGCACGCCCCTGGCTGCCGGTTTATGATGATCACTACAACGCAGCGGTCGCCGTTCAGCACGGTCAGGACAATTCGATCCTGCAGGCATATCGAACATTCCTGGGCTGGCGTGCGCAGCAACCGGTGCTGCTCAAGGGCGACATCGACTTTCTGGATAGCCCGGAAAACACCCTGGTTTACACCCGGACTTATGAAGGCACCACCCTTCTGGTGGCCCTGAACCTGACAGATAACCCGGTTCGGATCACAGCCCCGGCTGCGGGCCAGTCAGTCAGCGGTACGCCTGATTTCGTCGGCGGCTCGTGGCATGACAACGAGCTAGAACTGCAGCCCTGGGGTGTGGAGATTGCAACACTCTGAATTCGCTTTCACTGATCAAACAAGAAGACATACGTTATGGCCAGCGTCACATTAAGAAACATCTGCAAGAGTTATGACGAAACCCAGGTCACCCGCAATGTGAACCTGGATATCGACGACGGTGAATTCGTGGTGTTTGTCGGCCCCTCCGGGTGCGGCAAATCCACCCTGCTGAGAATGATCGCCGGGCTGGAGGACATCACCTCCGGCGACCTGTATATCGGTAACGACAAGGTCAACAACCTCCCTCCCAAGGAACGGGAAGTGGGTATGGTGTTCCAGTCCTATGCGCTATACCCCCATATGAACGTGGCGGAAAACATGGCATTCGGGCTCAAGCTCGCCAAAACCGACAAGGCCGAGATCGACCGTCGCGTAAACGATGCCGCCAAACTGCTGCAACTGAACAACCTGCTGGAACGCAAACCCAAGGATCTGTCCGGTGGTCAGCGCCAGCGGGTCGCCATCGGGCGCACCATCGTGCGTGAGCCGACGGTATTCCTGTTCGACGAGCCCCTGTCCAACCTCGATGCGTCCCTGCGGGTGCAGATGCGCATCGAGATCTCCCGACTGCACAAGCGCCTGGACGCCACCATGGTGTACGTCACCCACGACCAGGTGGAAGCCATGACCATGGCCGACAAGATCGTCGCTCTGGACAATGGCTCTATTGCCCAGGTCGGCAAGCCCATGGAACTTTACCACTACCCTGCTACACGGTTTGTGGCTGGCTTTATCGGTTCCCCGAAGATGAACTTCATCGACTGCACCGTGGAGAGTGCCAGCAGCCAGTCCGTGACCGTTACCATGCCCGGCAAGCACTCCCTGGAGTTGCCCATCAATGGCCATGAGCTGACCGCTGGTGAATCCGTTACCGTAGGTATTCGCCCGGAGCACCTGAGCAACGACGACGAAGCGGATATGTACCTGGACGGCGAAGTGACCGTGGTGGAGCGGCTGGGCTACCAGACTCTGGTGCATATGGACGTGAACGGCGTGGATGGCGTCATCACCATGCGCACCGACGGCAGCGACCCGGTCCAGGAAGGCTCGAAAGTCACCCTGGGCATCAAGGCCATCAAGTGCCACCTGTTCCGCGAAGATGGCAACGCCTGCCCCCGGCTTTACCGGGAGCCCTGCATTGATTTCTGATCTACTCTGACACCTTTTCAGGGGCCGGTTCCGTCACGTACCGGCCCCTTTTTTTGTCTTTTCAATCCATCCTTGGTCCAACTCGACCCAACCCACGCCGACCGCTAAACAAGCTTGTAGGTACTCCCGAAACACGCTTTGAATACGTCCCTGTACGCTCGGCTCCGCCATCCATGGCTCCGCACGGTTTCGGAAGTACCTACAAGCGTGTTCAGCTATCAAGGTGGTGGCCGCAAAGACCGAGGGTATTCACAGCGTGTTTCGGGAAACCCTACGTCACTGTTCAGCGGGCAGGTAGCATCAGGTAGCGGCTGGGAAAATAAAAAAACCCGGTCAGCAGGGGGGGGGATATTAGCCTGACCGGGTCGCGAAGTGCGGAAAATGAAGACGCATTTCTCGCGGAAGGGCCGCCCGGGATCATCCGTGGCGGCATAGGAGAACAATTCATTCAGTCCAGCGGCATCAACCCTTGACGCCGCCAGCAGTAAGCCCGCCAACAATCCATTTCTGGCAGTACAGGAAGATCAGCGTGATGGGCAGGCCCGATAGCACGGCGGCGGCGGCAAAGTCGCCCCACAGATAGTTCTGCTCGTACAGGTACTGCTGAGCGCCGACCGCCAGGGTCAGCTTGTCGGTGTCCACCAGCAGTACGGACGCCATCGGGTATTCCATAATGGTCATAATGAACGCCAGGATGAACACCACCACCAGAATTGGAACCGACAACGGCAGCAGGATGTAGCGGAACGCCTGCCACGTCGTCGCCCCGTCCACGATGGCGGCTTCTTCCAGGGAGCGATCGATGGAATCGAAGTAGCCCTTGATGGTCCAGATATGCAACGCCATGCCCCCGAGGGAGGCCACAATCACCGCACCGTGGGTATTCAGCCCCAGCCAGCTTACGTGATTGCCAATCTGGTCAAACAGGGCATACAGCGCCACCAGCGAGAGCACCGGCGGGAACATCTGGAAGATCAGCATCGACTTGAGCACAAAGCCCTTGCCGGCGAAACGCATACGGGCGAAGGCATAGGCACTGGTGGTCGAGAGGGCCAGGATCATCACCGAGGAGATCACCGCGATCTTGATGGAGTTCCATAGCCACAACAGCACCGGGAATGGCGGTTGGGTCACCGTACCGTCTTCCCCGGTGTAGGGAATGCCCAGCGCCAGATACCAGTGCTCCAGCGAGGGGTTCTCCGGCAGCAGGCTTCCGGCTGCAAAGTTACCGCTGCGGAAGGAGATGGAAATCACCATCAGCAGCGGGAACAGGATGATCACGATAAAGCCCAGCATCCCGAGATGGGACGCCAGAACGCGATACTTGGTGGAGCGGGGTTGAACCATTGCCATGGGTAGCTCCTTACACTTTGACTTTGGACAGTTTCAGGTTGATCAGCGACAGGGCGCCAACCACCAGGAAGATGGCTGTGGCAATCGCAGCCGCCAGGCCAAAGTTCTGTCCGGAATCCTGGAACGCGATGCGGTAGGTGTAGCTCACCAACAGGTCTGTGGTGCCTGCGGGCGTGCTTGCGCCGATAATATCGGGCGCGCCACCGGTCAACAGCGCAATCAGGACGAAGTTATTGAAGTTGAACGCAAAGCTTGCGATCAGCAAAGGCATCAACGGTTTGATGATCAGCGGCAGCGTGACATTGAACAGATTGTTCACCGGCCCTGCCCCATCCATGGCGGAGGCCTCGTAGAGATCCCGTGGAATGGCCTGTAACAGGCCCATGCACAGCAGCATCATGTACGGATACCCCAGCCAGGTATTGACGATCAGGATCATGGTTCGCGCCAGCGCCGGGTCGCTGAACCAGTCGGGTCGCAGGCCGAACAGGCCTTCCAGTACCAGGTTGATCTCACCGAAGTTCTGGTTGAACAGTCCCTTGAATACCAGGATCGAGATAAACGCCGGTACCGCGTACGGCAGGATCAGCATGGTGCGGTAAAAGCCCTTGCCGCGAATCTGGTCCCACTGCAGAAGGTTCGCCAGCAACAGCCCGAGTGCCAGGGTGAACACCACGGTTGCCACGGCAAAGGACAGCGTCCATACGAAGATCTCAAAGAACGGCCCGCGAATGCTCGGGTCGGACACCACCTTCAGGTAGTTGTCCCAGCCGATGTTCACGGTCCACCCCGGCGACAGTGTCTGACCTTCCGCACTGCGGTAGAAGCCGGTGTCGTGGTCCGGGAAGTAGGTCACGTCGGTCTGGTTGTTGGTGATGCTGCCGTTGTCGTGCAACGTGAACTGGGCGTTGATGGCCGCAAAGGCACGCAGGCTGGCCATGCTCAGCTCGCGCCCGTCTTCGGTCAGCAGGTCCAGCTCCGACAGTTCCGATCGCAACTGAATGATGTCGCGAATGGCCAGCGGCTCGCCAGCAGGCTTATCCGAAGCGGGTAAAACCGGCGCTCTGGTGTCGGAGCCGTCCAGCGCCAGCGGGGCCGATACCAGGTTCTGGTGTTGGCCCTCAAGGTAGATCACATAACCGGCATCGGTGTTGAAAAGCTCATAGTTATAACGGACGGAATCGGACTGGTAGGTCCGGTCCATCAGGTTGTCCTTAACCTGCTCGAAACTCAGCAAGTTGCTGGCACTGTAGTTGGTAAAACCGATACCGACGGTGTACATCAGCGGGAAAATAACAAACACCGCCATACCGGCTACCGCAGGGAAGATGTAGCGATGGGCGTAGAGTTTCTTGTTCACGAATACAAACACCGCTGATGCCGTCAGCACCAGGAACAGCATCGCGAACACGAACTCCTGCTGGGCATACAATGCCAGTATCAGGTAGAGCGCCATGCCCACCAACGCGGCCAGGGCACCCCACTTTAAAATCATTCGGGTCATTGGAAGTCTGCTTTCGGTTCCGGGGGAGGACAGGGTTTCCGTTATCATTGTAGTCAGCCCGTTTAAAGCCGTCGCCAACGTCTGGCGAGGGCAGGTTTGCAACAACAGGTCAGCACGGCTGGGAGAACCATCGGCACGTCGGCCGACGGCACTCCCATCAGGGGCATTACCGGGTAATGCGCTGTGCTGCTGAGTTCAGGGCGTCCTCAACGGGCTGTCTTCCAGAAGTGATGTTCTGCAGAGCCGGCCCCATGGAGGACCAGAACGCGCCCATGGCAGGCACACTCGGCATGGGTTCACCCAACTGGGCGTTTTCAAACGTCGCCGCAATATTCGGGTTGGACGACAGCTCGTCCATAAATTCCTTGTTGGCCACGGCTCCCAGGGGAACGTCGTTGTTCACCATCTTCAGGCCCTTGACGGACAGCGCGTAGTTCTCAAGAAACTCTACCGCCAGGTCCTTATTGGGGCTGGCCGTGTTGAGGGTGGCCGCCATCACGCCAACCATAGGCTTGCTGGGCTGGTCATCGACGGTGGGCAACTTGGCAACGCCAAAGTCAATGTCGCTCTTCTCCAGGTTACCCCAGGCCCATGGGCCGTTGATCATCATTGCGGTTTCGCCCTTGTTGAAGCTGGACTCCATGGCGCTGTAATCCGCACCGCGAGGCATCACGCCTTCTTCAATCAGGGTTGTGAGCATGTTGGCGCCCTTCATGGCACCCTCGTTGTTCACTCCGGTGTCCTTGACGTCGTAACTGCCGTCGTCGTTCTGGGCAAAAATGTAGCCTCCGGCCGCGGCAATCATTGGCCAGGTGAAATAGGTGTTGTTGTAGTCCCAGAGGATGGCGCGCTTCCCATCTTCCGCCAGTTGCTTGTGGATGGCGGGAATGTCCTCGAAGGCGGTTGGCGGCTCGGGCACCAGGTCTTTGTTATAGATCAGACCAATGGACTCCACGGCCATGGGGTAACCGTACTTCTTGCCGTCGACGGTTACGGCATCCCAGGTGAAATCGAAGTTTTCACCGATAACACGCTGTGACGGCTTGACCTCAGAAATGATGCCGCTTTGCGCCCACTCGCCGAAACGGTCATGGGCCCAGATAAAGATGTCCGGGCCATTGCCCGTGGCGGCGGATTGCTGGAACTTGTCGGTGGCACTATCGGGGTGAGCCACTTCAACGGGAATGCCGGTTTCCTCGGTAAACCAGTCGCCCACTTCCTGCAGGCCATCATAGCCCTTGTCCCCATTAATCCAGACCAGGAGTTTGCCTTCCTCGATCTCGGCGTGGGCGGGCGCAGACAGCCCAAACGTTGCTGCAACAATGGCAGCGGCCATTGCACTGCGGTTAAGGGAAATGCGGATAAAAGTTCGACGATTCATCAGGTGTTTCCTCTGCTTGTTCCTGCCTTATTCTTGTTGTCCGCCCTGACACGAGGTTGGCCGGGCGGGCTGAACGCAAATCTTTTTATTGCGAGTAACCGAACTGTGTTGCAATTTGCTGTTGCTGGCATCAGCCCTGATTTCATTCCCTGAGGCGTAGAACGGGGGAGTAGTGAGGCGTAGTGAATTCCGTCTACCACCCTCCGTTCAGGTCTGGTTTGATTGGATAACCACAACAATAAATGGAACCGGAGCCCATTGCATGAGACAGACCCCGAAAAAAATCAGGTTTACCGCCAGCCTTGTGACGTGCCTCTCGCTTGCCGGCTGCGCCGGTGGCCAGTTCGAGACTGCCGCCCCACCCTCGGACAACCGCGCTGTTTCAACCGGCGGGATGTGCACCGCCACCCAGGCAGAGATGACCGTTACCGTCGGCAATGCCTTCAAAGACGGCGACTGGGTGCGAGACTACTACAGTGGCAACAAGGCACAGGTGACAAATGGCCAGGTCACCCTCACCCCGGCCCCGGACGCCGAAGGCCTGTTACTGCTGGAAGCCGTCGACGCTCCGGAGCAGAGCTTCACCTGGGCGGGCGCGACTGTCTACTTTACCGTGACAGATCGCTTTGCCAATGGCCGCACCGACAACGACCTGAACTACGGCCGCAAGCCCGACGGCAAGGATGAAATCGGCACCTTCCACGGCGGGGATTTCGCCGGCCTGACACAGAAGCTGGACTACCTGAAGGATCTCGGCGTCAATGCTGTCTGGGTCACCCCACCGTTCGAGCAGATTCATGGCTGGGCTGGCGGTGGTGACCAGGGGGACTTCCAACACTATGGGTACCATGGCTATTACGCCCTGGACTTCACCCGCCCTGACGCCAACTTCGGCACCCGCGAGGAATTCCGCACCCTGGTGGAAGAAGCCCATGCCCGCGGCATCCGCGTGGTCATGGACGTGGTTATGAACCACCCGGGCTGGGCCAACTGGTGGGGCAAGGACTGGGTTCGCGCCGGCATCGGCGACTACGACACGCCGCCCAAAGCCTCCATCGATCCGGTACGGGGCTCCCTCGCCTTCCTGCCGGATTTCAAGACGGAATCCGATAAAGCGGTGGACCTGCCCATTTTCCTGCAGAACAAGGAAAACACCCGCGCCACACAGCTTGAAGACGCCACCGTCCGGGATTATCTGGTCACCTGGCTGACCGATTGGGTGCGCGAGTTCGGTGTTGATGGTTTCCGGGTGGACACCGCCAAGCACGTGGAGCCGGAAGCCTGGAAACAACTGAAAACCAAAGCTCAGGATGCACTGGACACCTATCGCGCCAATAATCCCGGCCAGCCGTTGCCAGCGGAGGAATTCTGGATGGTCGCGGAGGTATTCCCCCATACAGTGACCCGAAGCAGCTACTTTGATGCCGGATTCGACGCCGTCATCAACTTTGACCTGCAGGAGGAAGCCCAGGCCGGTGCAGCTTGCCTGCCCGCCATGGAGCCCATCTACAGCGAGTATTCCGACAAGATGCACGGCGACAAACCCTTCAACGTCATGAGCTATATCTCATCCCACGACACCCAGCTGTTCAGCCGCATTGCCGACAACAAACCGGCGATGCAGAAGCGGGTCGCCGCCGCCTTGCTGTTTACACCAGGCACCAGTCAGATATTCTACGGAGACGAATCCGGCCGCGCTTTCGGGCCCACGGGATCTGATGGCCACCAGGGCACCCGTTCGGACATGAACTGGGCCGACATCGAAAATGGCACGGCACAGCCGGTCCTGTCCCACTGGACAAAGCTGGGCCAGTTCCGGGCACGTCACCCGGCAATTGGTGCCGGGGAACACAAACAACTCAGTACCAAACCCTACGTCTTTTCAAGAACCCACGGTGACGACCGGGTGGTGATCGCCTTCGGCAAGGAGTAATCGTGCAAAACACCCAAACAGCAGGATTCACACCGGAAACACCCCTGATTCTGGGAATGATGCGGCTCCATGACCATCCCAGCCTCACGCAACCCGCCCGGCTTGCGGACTGGATTGCCGCGCGACTGGATGACGGCCTGAACGTGTTCGATCATGCCGACATCTACGGTGGTGGCGAGTGTGAACGGCTGTTCGGGGATGCATTACGGGCTCACCCGGCCCTGGCCCAAAACCTGCAGGTGATCACCAAGACCGGCATCGTACCGGCCGACCGGGACACCTCGCAGTGGCGGGTCAAACACTACCGGGCCGAAGCAGATTATGTGGAAAACGCGATCAACAAGGCCATCGCCTCACTGGCGGTAGAACAGATTGACACCTTTCTGATTCACCGTCCTGACCCGTTGATGCAGGCCGAGGACGTCGCGCGAGTGCTGGAAGCGGCGGTGTCCGCGGGCAAGATTCGCCAGATCGGCGTCTCCAACTTCCTGCCCGAGCAATGGCGATGGCTGGCCCGGAACACCGAGCTACCGCTGGTGTGCAATCAAAGCCAGTTATCCCTGGCCCACACCGATCCGTTATTCGACGGCACACTCGAAGCCCACCTTGCCGACGGGCTGCGCTGGCTCGCGTGGTCTCCGCTGGGCGGTGGCGGCCTGGCGGACCGCATCCCGGCAGAACTGATGGATGAGGCTCGTGAAGAAACCGGTCTGGACGACACCGGCCTGGCCATCGCCTGGTTACGGCAAATTCCCGGTACGCCCGTGCCGGTACTGGGCTCAATGAATTCTGAACGCATCCGTTCAGGCCTTCAGGGCGCCCAAAGCACCATGCCACGCGCACTCTGGTACAGTCTTCTCGAGTCGGTTCGCAAAACGTCGGTTGCCTGAACTCCGACGTTACTGCAACGTCCATCAACGCCTGACAATTCGTTACATAAACTTCCACCTTAGTCCGATTGTTGCTTTTGCAGACACCCGCGACACTGGCCCTGATCCACAACAACAATATCAGGGCCCACATTACCGGCCCGGCGCGCTCAAGGAGGCCTGTGCCAATGCTCTGCAAGAAGCTGCTTCTCTCTTTCTCACTGACCCTGCTTGCGGCGATGCCTGTTGCCGCAGAAGCCCTGAAAATCGGACTTAACTACCCTCAAACTGGCCGCTACAAGGATCAGGGCCTGCAACAACGCCTGGGGGCATTTCTGGCGGTTGATGAAATCAACAAAGCCGGCGGCATTATGGGGCGTGAAGTGGAACTGGTGATACGCAATACCTCCGGTGAACCAGACAAGGGCGCCCAAAACACCGCTGAGCTGATCGACAGCGAGGGAGTGCAGATGTTGTTTGGCGGCGTTTCCAGCGCAGTGGCCATTGCCTCTGGAAAAGCAGCAAGGGACCGAAACCGACTCTACTTTGGAACCCTGACCTACTCCAACGCCACCACCGGTGCCGCCGGCCACAGCCACATGTTTCGCGAACCCTATAATGCCTGGATGACTGCGAAGGTATTGAGCCAATACCTCAATACCCAGCATGCCGGCGACGAATACTTCTACATCGCGGCAGACTACACATGGGGCTGGTCGGTGGAGAAGTCGGTCCGAAAATTCACCAATACTGAAAACACCGAGGCCCACAAGGGCGTAAAGACACCCTTCCCTCGCGCGTTGATTACCGATTTTCGCCAGGCTTTGGAACAGGCGGAACAAAGTGGCGCGAAGGTCCTGATGATGGTGTTGTTCGGCGACGACATGGTGCGCGCGCTGAACGTAGCCTACGAAATGGGTTTGACGAAGAAAATGCAGGTGGTGGTACCCAACCTCACACTCGGCATGGCCCGCCAGGTAGGCCCGACCATTATGGAAGGTGTCATTGGCGGATCGCCCTGGGTGTGGAGCGTCCCCTACCAGTACAACTACGCTCGCGGTAAGGAATTCGTAGAGGCCTTCTCAAGCCGCTACGAGATGCGCCCCTCCACCGCGGCGGCATCTGCCTACAGCATCGTCTACCAGTACAAGGAAGCCGTGGAAAGAACCGGTACCACGGACACACGCCAGCTTATTCGAGCCCTGGACGGCCATCGGTATACGTTCCTGAAGGACGAGCAGTACTGGCGTGATTTTGACCACCAGAACATCCAGACGGTCTACGTTGTGAAGGTTAAGCCCCGCAATCAGATCATGGAAGACGAGTACTCGGCTGACTACTTCGAAATCATCGATTCCATGCCCGGCGATGAGGCCGCCCAGACTCGCGAGGAATGGGAAGCCAGGCGCAAGGAAGCCGGGCAGCCACTCACCCTCTAGGTCCGTGGCGATGTCACGGTGTCAGGTCTGCCGCTGCCCGAGGAAACTCGGGACAACGGCAGGGCACTACAGGTATCTGATTTTCTGAGTGACTACTCGAACTGCCTTGGGACTCAGCTCTCGCGAGCCTCTTCCCAGGTTTTCAGCAGTTCTTCGTAGCGAACGGTTTTCCCTTTCGGCTTTTCGTTATCCAGCTTCGGTTTGGGCGCGCCCGGCTGATCCAGCCAGTACTGGGGATCACGCGGCTCGTTCAGCTTGGGACCACAGGTATCCTGGACACTGGCACGTTCGAGACGCTCCATGACGCGATCCTGTGCCTGCGCCAAGCCGTCCAGTGCTTTCTGTGGCGTTGCTTCGCCACTTGCTGCCTGGGCAATATACTGCCACCAGAGCTGAGCCAGCTTCGGATAATCCGGTACGTTGGTACCCGTCGGCGACCACTGAACGCGGGCCGGGCTACGATAGAACTCCACAAGACCACCGAGCTTGGGCGCCATTTCGGTCATGGCGTCCGATTCGATGTCAGACTCGCGAATTGGCGTGAGACCAGCGATGGTCTTTTCCAGGGAAACGGTTTTGGACACAGTGAACTGGGCATACAACCAGGCCGCAAGGCGACGCTTTTCAGGCGTGGACTTCATGAAGGTCCAGGAGCCCACGTCCTGATAACCCAGCTTCATGCCTTCTTCCCAGTAGGGCCCACGTGGCGAAGGGGCCATGCGCCACTTCGGAGTGCCGTCTTCGTTGACCACTGGCAGCCCGTCTTCGATCATGCTGGCGGTAAATGCGGTATACCAGAAAATCTGCTGGGCAACGTTGCCCTGCGCTGGCACTGGGCCGGCTTCGGAGAACGTCATGCCCTGCGCTTCCGGCGGCGCGTATTTTTCCAGCCAGTCAACATACTTGGTGGTGGCGTATACCGCAGCCGGCCCGTTGGTCGCGCCGCCTCGGCTGACGCTGGCACCAACAGGGTGACACTCATTCACCCGGATGCCCCACTCGTCAACGGGCAGACCGTTCGGCAGACCCTTGTCGCCAGCACCGGCCATGGAGAACCAGGCATCCGTGAAACGCCAACCGAGTGATGGGTCTTTCTTGCCATAATCCATGTGGCCATACACACGCTTGCCATCAATTTCCTTCACGTGCACGGAGAAGAACTCGGCAATGTCTTCATAGGCTGACCAGTTAACCGGAACACCCAGCTCATAGCCGTAGATATCCATGAACTGCTTCTTGAGGTCTTCGCGCTCGAACCAGTCGGCACGGAACCAGTAAAGGTTGGCAAACTGCTGATCAGGCAATTGATAAAGCTTGCCATCCGGGCCAGTGGTGAAATCGAGACCAATAAAATCATCCAGATCCAGTGTCGGCAGAGTCAGATCCTTGCCTTCACCGTTCATAATGTCCTCAACGGGCATCACTTTGCCATAGCGGAAGTGGGTGCCGATCAGGTCTGAGTCGTTGACCCAGCCATCGTAGATGTTCCGGCCGGACTGCATCTGTGTCTGCAGCTTCTCGATAACATCGCCTTCCTGGATCAGTGTGTGAGTCAGATTGATGCCGGTAATCTCACTGAATGCTTCAGCCAGAACCTTGGATTCGTATTCATGAGTGGCAATGGTTTCCGAGACGACGTTGATGTCCATGCCCCGGAACTGCTTGGCAGCCTCGATGAACCACTCCATCTCTTTCATCTGCTCTTCTTTGCTCAGAGTCGATTTCTTGAAAGACTCGTTGACCCACTTCTTGGCGGCATCAGAATACTGATCTGCACTGGCCTGAAAACTGAGCCCCAATCCTACAGAGCCGATCGCAGCGCTCAGAAGGAGGGTTTTCGGATACTTATTGTTCTTGAACATATCCAACCTCGTTCGTCTTGTTTTGGTGTGTTCGAAACGCGACAGCTTGAGCCAGTACGTTTCGGCTTTCCCTATATAGCGTTTTGACCGCTATTCCTGGAAACGGAGCCGAACAGGGATGTTCGCTTCCGATCATAACTAAGAAAATAGTTCGATATAGAAATTTTCACAACCGTTTTGAGCGATAAATCATAAGATTCTTTCGGCCCTCCCTGACAAACGAAAATCAAAGGCGCCCTCCGCTGGCGCCGTTCCCCATCATCCCCAGCGTAACAGCACCAGGAGCCACGCCACCGACACCGCCAGCGCTACCCAAAGCGTAATGTCGCTGACGGCCAGGAACGCAAGGTGAATATAGGCCGCCGACAGCAGGCCGATGAAAAGACGATCCCCACGGGTTGTCGAAATCGGCAGGAATCCTTTTCGCTCGGTACACGGCGAAACCACTTCGTAGACGGTCATCGTCAGCAAGATACAGGCAATGACCGCAAAGAAAATCGCAACCGTTGGTGTCCAGTTCATCCATTCAATCATGATACGTCTCCTTATACCCGACCCAGTGCGAAGCCCTTGGCAATGTGGTTGCGAACAAACCAGACCACCAGCACGCCGGGAATAATGGTGAGCACACCGGCTGCCGCCAGCACGCCCCAGTCAATACCGCTTGCCCCGACCGTTCGGGTCATGATGGCACCAATCGGTTGCGCGTCCACAGAGGTCAAGGTTCTGGCCAGCAACAACTCCACCCACGAGAACATGAACGCGAAGAAGGCGGCAACGCCAATGCCCGATCGAATCATCGGCAGGAAAATCTTCACGAAGAACTTGGGGAAGCTGTAGCCATCAATATAGGCCATCTCGTCGTATTCGCGCGGCACACCCGACATGAAACCTTCCAGGATCCAGACCGCCAGCGGCACGTTGAACAGACAATGCGCAAGCGCCACCGCAATGTGGGTATCGAACAGCCCTACTGACGAATAAAGCTGAAAGAAAGGCAGTAGGAAAACCGCTGGGGGCGCCATACGATTACTCAGCAGCCAGAAGAACAGGTGCTTGTCACCCACGAACTTGTAGCGACTGAACGCGTAGGCGGCCGGCAAGGCAACCAGAAGCGTGATTGTCATGTTCATGGACACGTAGATCATCGAGTTGATGTAACCCGAGTACCAGCTTGAATCCGAGAAAATCACAGCGTAGTTGGCCAGGGTAAAATTCTGTGGCCATAACGTCAGGCCGCCGAGAATTTCCTGGTTGGTCTTGAACGACATGTTCAGGAGCCAGTAGATCGGAGTCAGCAGGAGCACGATAAACAGTGTCATCCCGAAGCCCTTGGAACGTGAATAGTTCATCACTCTCTCCTTATTTTTCTTTGTCGAGGTGAGTTATGGCGGTAAAGAACACCCAGGACACCAGCAGCACGATCAGGAAGTAGATCAGCGAGAACGCCGCCGCCCGGCCGATATCAAACTGGCCAATCGCCATGGTGGTGAGTGTCTGGCTCAGGAAGGTTGTTGAGCTGCCTGGCCCGCCACCGGTGAGAACAAAGGGCTCGGTGTAGATCATGAAGCTGTCCATGAACCGCAGCAGTACCGCAATCACCAGCACACTTTTCAGGCGCGGTAACTGGATATAGCGGAACACGGCCCACTTGGAGGCACGGTCAATTTCGGCAGCCTGATAGAAGGCTTCGGGAATGGCACGCAAGCCTGAGTAGCAGAGAAGAGCCACCAGGGGTGTCCAGTGCCATACGTCCATCAGCAGCACCGTCAGCCAGGCATCCACCGTGTCGCCGGTATAGTTGTAATCCAGCCCCAGCGCATTCAGGCCCCAGCCAAACAGGCCGATGTCACCACGGCCGAAGATCTGCCAGATGGTCCCGACCACGTTCCAGGGAATCAGCAACGGAATGGCCAGAAGGATCAGGCACAGAGAGGCCTTGATACCGGATTTCGGCATCATCAGCGCAACCCCGATCCCGAGGGGGATCTGGATCGCCAGCACAGCGCCGGAAAACAGGAACTGCCTGAGCAGGGATTCTCTCAGCCGCTCGTCAGCAAGCACTTCGCGAAACCACTCGGTACCAACGTAATAGGCGTTACCCGGGCCAAAGATATCCTGGACCGAATAATTCACAACGGTCATCAGCGGTATCAGCGCTGAAAACGCCACTAGTATGAAAACTGGCAGTACGAGCCACCAGGCACGATTATTGGGAACCTTATTCATTGGTCCTTCTCCTCTACCAGAAACTCGTCCACGTAAAGCTTCAGCCACTTTTCCGGAAAGCTGAGCTGAACCTGGCCGCCAACTGCAAAGTGCTGGTCTTCCGTCAGCCGAACCTTCAACGTTTCGAAATCCAGCTTGACCGTCATGACCTTGTAAGTACCCAGGTCCTCGACATCCAACACCTCGGCTTCAAACGTATCGTCCGCCGGCATATCGGACGCCTGGATAAACTCCGGGCGAATACCGATCTTGAGATTGTTGGACTGCAGGCGCTGCAACAGCTCGACGTGTTGAACACTCAGCGGGACAACCGTGCTGCCGAAGCAGACCCCGCGTGGGCAACGCTGAACCTCAATCAGATTCATGCCGGGGCTACCGATGAAATACCCCACAAACGTGTGGTTGGGCTGTTCGAACAGCTCCGTTGGGGTGCCAAATTGCACAATCTGACCGCCATACATCACCGCAATCTTGTCAGCGAAGGTGGACGCCTCAAGCTGGTCATGAGTGACGTACACCATGGTGATGTCGAACTGTTCGTGAATCTGCTTGAGTTTGCGGCGCAACTTCCACTTGAGCTGGGGATCAATCACCGTCAAGGGTTCATCGAACAGGATGGCGGACACATCGCCCCGAACCAGGCCTCTACCCATGGAAACCTTCTGTTTCTGGTCCGCAGACAGGTTCTTGGCCTTCTTTTGCAGCTCGTTTTCGATCTCCAGAATCTCCGCGATCTCATGCACCTTGGCCTTGATCTGGGAGGACGGCACGCCGGTGTTCTTGAGCGGAAACGCCAGGTTCTGGTACACCGTCATCGAGTCATAGATCACGGGGAACTGGAAAACCTGGGCAATGTTCCGATCCCGTGGAGACAGTTCGTTCACCCGTTTGCCATCGAACAGAACATCGCCCTCGGAAGGCTGAAGCAGGCCCGAAATGATGTTCAGCATCGTACTCTTGCCGCAGCCTGAGGGGCCGAGTAAGGCGTAGGCTCCCCCCCTCTCCCAGACGTGGTCCAGTTGCCGGATCGCGTAGTCGTCAGGCCCGGCCGGGGTGTCGCTGTAACTGTGAGCCAGGGACTTCAAATGAATTTCAGCCATCAGACCGACCCTCCTGTGAGCTGTGCCGGTGTGTGCACCAGACTTTCGTCTTTATCGAATACGAACAGTTTGTTGATGGGCAGGTAGATCTTGATGGGCGAACCGGTGTGGTACTGGTGTACGCCCATCAACTGCATCACCATCTCGAAGTAGCGATTGCGCACGTGCATGAAGGTTTCGGAGCCACTGATTTCACTGAGCTCGACCTCCATGGACATCTCGAGATCATCCTCGTTGTTGGGGACCAGTCCAATGTGACTCGGGCGGATACCAAACCAGTAATCGCCGGGTTCGAGCCGTGCGAGTTCCTGGGTCAACGCATGATGGGAGTATTCGTCGAAGGTCACTTCCGTGTCGGTTACCCGGCCCTTGATCATATTCATCGGCGGCTCACTGAACAGCTGTGCCGCCAGGGTGTTCACGGGGTTACGATAAACGTCCATTACCGGGCCGGTCTGAACGATCCGCCCTTCGTCCAGGAGTGTGGTGACGCCTCCCAATGCCAACGCCTCGTTGGCTTCGGTGGTGGCGTATACGGCAATGCACTGGCGTTCGCGAAACAGTTCCCGCAACTCAGCACGCAATTCTTCCCGCAGTTTGTAGTCCAGGTTCACCAGCGGTTCGTCAAACAGGATCAGGGTCGCGTCCTTGACCAGTGCCCTGGCCATTGCCGTGCGCTGCTGCTGACCACCCGAAAGCTCCAGCGGATACCGCTTGAGCAAGGGGTCAATCTGCAACATATTCGCGGTTTCTTTCACCCGACGGTCGATCTCGCTGTCCTTCATCTTGGCCAGGCGCAAAGGCGAGGCGATGTTTTCGTACACTGTCAGGTTGGGGTAATTGATGAACTGCTGATAGATCATGGACACATTTCGTTGTTGAACGCTTTGCCCCGTCACATCATTGCCGTTGTAGATGAGGCGGCCCTCGTCGGGCTTGTCCAGACCGGCCATCAACCGCATCAGTGAGGTTTTACCGGCCAGTGTGCGCCCGAGCAGAACGTTGAACGAACCTGCCTCAAACGTGATATTCGCGTCCCGGATGTAATCGACTCCATCCACGACACGGGAGAGGTTCTCCAGTGTTAAGGACATAGGCTTTCCTTTGTTGTTCTTGTGGCACGTTATCCACGGCCACCTGACGGCGGCCAACCAGAATTCGATTTCGAATACCTAAACGCAATGAGCATACCAATATAGGTGAAAACCACATCGAAATTCTTATCTATCTGTTTTTACTGCCTTTAAAATTATACAAAGTTTCTTTACTGAAAACACAAATGTTCGCTATCAAACTTTTTGTTCAATTTGAACATTGACCTGAACAACCTATGAGCACATTATTGAACACCCTTGAGAACAGATTCGCGGCATCGAACCACGCTGACGGGTACCACAAGAACAAAACGAAGCTTCAGGAACGCGGAGGATTCGCGTGAAAAGACAACAAGAGAGGGCGGAATACCGATCCATCATCGCGGATTCCTGGAACCGCTGTATTGGTTACGGGCTTCACCATGACTACGAGCCCGAACCCGCGAACCTCGACGACCGTGCCCGGGAAACGCTGGAAGAGAGCCATGAAGCGTTACTCAGTACGACAGAGACGGAAGTCCTTCCCTACTACAACAACATCATGTCAAACAGCCGCTGCCTGATCCTGCTGGCCGACTCCCACGCCCAGGTTCTGAAAGGCTGGGGCGACAAACGCCTAACCGAAAGCCATCTGCGGCCATGGTTCAGTGCAGGCGCCAGCTGGCACGAACGCTACGCAGGCACCAACGCCATCGGCACATCCATCGCCACCCGGTCCCCTGTCCAGGTCCAGCGAAACGAACATTTTCTCAAACTCAACCGGAGCATCATCAGTTCCGCTGCGCCGATATTCGATACTGACAGAACCCTGGTGGGCGTTCTCAGTGCCTTCAGTGATGCCTACCTTCCGCAGGCCCATACCCTGGGCATGGTGCGTCTGCTCTCGCAATCGGTTGAAAACCGCTTGATCGTCAGGCAACTGGGGGGCGATCACTTTATCCTCACCCTCAACACCACAGCGGACAACATCGACAGCCCCTGGTCGGGACTGATCGCGTTTGACCACAACGGCCGAATAGTTGCCTCCAATCAACGGGCAGATCAACTGCTCGGCGAGCCTTTGTTTGGGCGCAACCTGAGTTCACTGTTTATTGAAAACCGAAACCTTGTACTGAATCACTCCCACAACACCCCCATACAGCTCACAACCACTAAACGAGTGCGGCTGTCAGGACTGTTGAAGCGCCCGATCTCGCTCGACACGGTCACCACGAAGCCCGCACGCGCAATACCCCTTGCCAAGCCCACGGAGCCTGGCCTGGCTGGCGTTTCCATCGACGATATCGAACATGGGGACCCACTGGTTCGGCGCTGCGCCGACCAGGCGAGGAAGGTTCTGGAAAGAGGGGTTCCGATCCTGATTTGTGGTGAAACCGGCGTCGGCAAGGAAGTGATGGTCAAAGCCTTGCATGGAACCAGCCAACGGAGCGCGCAGCCGCTGGTCTCCGTTAACTGTGCGGCGATCCCACCGGAACTTGTCGAATCCGAACTGTTTGGCTACGAGGCTGGCGCATTCACCGGCGCCCGTGCCCAGGGCTCTCTTGGCCTGATACGCAAGGCAAACAAGGGCATTCTGTTTCTGGACGAGATCGGCGAAATGCCCCTGGCCGCACAGTCCCGGCTATTGCGCGTGCTGCAGGAACGGGAAGTGACACCGGTGGGGTCCACGGAACGCATTCCCGTGGATATATTGCTGGTGTCTGCGACCAACCGCCCGCTCGCAGATCGCATCGACAATGGTGAGTTCAGAGCGGATCTCTTCTACCGCATCAATGGCCTCAGCCTGGAGCTTCCGCCACTAAGGGAGCGAATGGACCGGCGCGAGCTGATCCGCAGAATCTATCTGGAGCATCGTGACAGTGGCCAAGCGGACACTTTGAACAACGAGGTGATGGCGGCGCTTGAGAATCACCCCTGGCCCGGCAATATCCGCCAGTTGGTGAACATTGTCCGCGTAGCCGTGGCCATAGCCGACGGCGACGACGTGCAACTCTGGCACCTGCCGGAGGATTTCCTGGCGGATTATGAGAGCCCAACGAAGCCTGATCGCAAACCGGTATTCGATGCATCGCCCTTTAGAGAGTCGCCCCAGGCCAATGACAACTCCCGGAATGACACCATGGATCAGACACTGGTGGTCTACCGACAGTGCATGGGCAACGTATCCCGTGCAGCCAGGGAACTGGCTGTCAGCCGCAACACCCTGTACAAGCGACTTCGGGATCTGGGTGTAAGGTAGTCACAGCTTGCGTATGGCCTTGATCCAGCCGTCGTAGAGTTTGTCACGTTGGGATTTGGTCATCGTTGCCTCAAAACTGCGGTCGCATCGCCACATACTGCTCAGATCTTCCAGGCTTTTGTAGACGCCCGCCTGCAGACCAGCGAGATAGGCGGCACCCAGCGCGGTGGTCTCCACCAGTGCGGGCCGATCGACCCGCGCCCCAAGGATATCCGCCAGAAACTGCAGCACCCAGTTGTTGGCCACCATGCCACCGTCCACACGCAGGGTAATGGGCCTGATGCCATCCTTCTCCATTGCCTTCTGCAGATCCTTGGTCTGATAGCAAACCGATTGCAGACCAGCGGTCACGATTTCCTTGATCCCGGTATCACGGGTCAGCCCGAAAATCGCCCCACGGGCATTGGGGTCCCAGTAAGGTGCGCCCAAGCCAGTAAACGCCGGTACCAGATAGACACCGTGATCCACCGGTGTGCCTTCCGCCAGAGGCTCGGTCTCACAGGCGTCCCGGATCAGCTGCAGTCCGTCTCGCAGCCACTGGATAGCGGCACCGGCTATAAAAATGCTTCCTTCCAGAGCGTAGGCAGGTTTGCCGTTGAGGCGATAAGCCACCGTCGTGAGCAGGCGATGTTCGGATGTCAGCGCCTTGTCGCCGGTGTTCAGCATCAGGAAACAACCGGTGCCGTAGGTGCTTTTCGCCATCCCGGTTTCGAAGCATGTCTGGCCGAACAGGGCCGCCTGCTGATCCCCCGCCATACCCATGACGGACGTACCATTCAATCGACCGTTACCGACGATCTGGCCGAAGTCCGCTGCCGAATCCATCACCTGCGGCAACAACGACGCAGGAATACCGAACAGGTCGAGCAACTCCGGGTCCCACTCCTGATCGTGAATGTTGAACAGCAAGGTGCGGCTGGCATTGGTCGCATCGGTCCTGTGCTCCCTGCCGCCTGTCAGCCGCCAAAGGAGAAAACTGTCGATGGTGCCAAACGCCAATTCTCCGCGTTCCGCCCGTTGCTGGGCGCCCGGCACATTGTCCAGCACCCAGCGAATTTTCGTCGCCGAAAAATAGGGATCAATCAATAGCCCTGTCTTGTTGTTCACTGAAGGTTCAAGGCTTTGTTTCTTGAGCGATCCACACCAGTCCGCGGTTCTCCTGTCCTGCCAGACGATCGCCGGGTAGATGGCTTCGCCCGTTGCACGGTCCCATAACACCGTGGTTTCACGCTGGTTCGTTATTCCAACAGCGACAACCTCATCGTTGTCACCACACCCCTTGGCCATCACGTCATCGCAGGTTTCCTGGACGGTATGCCAGATGTCTTCCGGGTCATGCTCGACCCAGCCACTCGCGGGAAAATGCTGAGGAAACTCCTGCTGGCTCGTCGCGTGGATGTTGCCATCGAGGGTGAAAAGGATGGCACGGGAACTGGTTGTCCCCTGGTCGATCGAGAGAAGGTACTGAGTCATAGTTGTCTTGCCTCGGCAGTGTTCTTATTTTTTCGTATTTTTACTTTTTTGAAAACAAAAGCCAACTATTTTTGCGGGAGAAAACTTACCCGCACGCCGCAATCCCTACACAAGCCCCTAAAAATGCTGCACAAAGGCACAAAACACTCTAAACTGAGTTCAGGTTTGAAATCGCTATTTCGTTCGTTACAGAAAAAACCGTGGACCGGAGGAAGTTGAATGGCACAACGACGCCGACAGGACCTGATAATGGAGCTCATCCAACAGAACGGCTTCGTGACCACCGAGCAACTAGTTGACCAGTTCAAGGTAACGCCGCAAACCATCCGCCGGGATTTGAACGACCTGGCCAGCCAGAAGAAACTGCGCCGGCATCACGGTGGCGCTGGCATCGACTCCAGCACGGTGAACACGGCCTACCAGGCTCGCAAAATCATGGACCTGGAAGCCAAGGAACGCATCGCTGAAGCGCTGGTGGACATGATCCCCGACAACTCCTCCATGTTCATCAACATCGGCACCACCACGGAAACCATCGCCAAAGCCCTGCTCAAGAAAAACAGCCTGCAGGTGGTCACCAACAACCTCCATGTCGCATCCATTCTTTCCGCCAAGGAAGACTTCCACATCATTATTGCCGGTGGCGAAGTTCGTAACCGCGACGGCGGCATCGTGGGTGAAGCCACCCGGGACTTCATCAACCAGTTCAAGATGGATTTCGGCATTATCGGTATCAGCGGCATCCACAGCGACGGATCTTTGCTGGACTTCGACTACCGGGAAGTCCGGGTTGCCCAGTCCATCATCGAAAATTCCGGCCAGGTACTGCTGGCCGCAGACCATTCCAAGTTCGGCCGCAACGCCATGGTTCGCCTCGGCAGCATTGCCCAGGCCGATCATGTGTTTACCGATGAACCGCCTCCCGTCGAAATCCGCCAGCTCCTACGTGAGAACAACGTGGAACTGCACCTGGTCTAACCCCTCTCCATCGACGTAACCACCGCCCAGCCATAGCCTGACAGCCTGACTCACTACGCATCCGCTCATCCTTTTCGTTTTTTTTCTATATTTTCCTTTACGAATATATTCTGCTTTCGCATAATGTAGATATACGTTTCCGTGAACATCGGAAAGAGCCCGGAAGCGCCCTTTCATTGGCGTCAGGAGTTGACTCAAGATGACCGAGGAGAACAGTACATTTGACGTTGTCGTAGTGGGCGGTGGCGTCAACGGCACAGGTATCGCCATGGACGCTGCAGGCCGCGGCCTGAAGGTGTTGCTTTGCGAAATGAATGACCTCGCCTCAGCCACCTCGTCCAGCAGCAGCAAGCTGATTCATGGAGGACTCCGATATCTTGAGCACTACGAGTTCCGCCTGGTACGTGAAGCCTTGGCAGAACGGGAGTCGCTGCTGCGTAATTCGCCACACATCATGTGGCCAATGCGCTTTCGATTGCCACACCGCCCTCACCTTCGCCCCGCCTGGATGATCCGGACCGGACTGTTCCTTTATGACCATTTGGCCAAGCGAGAAATCCTTCCGGGGTCGCGCTCAATCAAGTTCGATGAGAAGGATCCGCTCAAGTCGGACATCACCAAAGGCTTTGAGTATTCGGATGGCTGGGTGGATGATGCTCGCCTGGCGGTACTGACCGCCAGGAAAGCCCAGGAGTGCGGCGCCACCATCCTGACCAGAACCAAATGCATCAACGCCGAACGCGGTTCGGATTCGTGGAACGTATCGCTTCAGGATATGAATGACGAAAGCATCCACCACGTCTCCGCCAAGGTGATTGTCAATGCCTCAGGCCCATGGGTAAGCCGACTGTTCAGCGAAAGCCTCTCCATGAAAGCGCCAAGAATCATTCGCATGGTCAAAGGCAGCCATATTGTGGTGCCTCGCCTCAATCGGGAAACCGAGGCCTACATTCTCCAGAACGAAGACGAACGCATTGTGTTCGTCATCCCCTACGAGGACGAGTTTTCCCTGGTAGGTACCACCGATGTGGATTACGAAGGCGATCCAAAGAAAGCGAAAATATCACCGGAAGAAACGGAATATCTGCTGGACATCGTCAACGCGCACTTTAAACGCCAACTAACGGAAAGCGATGTGGTGTGGTCCTATTCCGGCGTTCGCCCATTAATGGACGACGAAGAAGGAGATGCCAAGAAGGCTTCCCGCGACTATTCGTTTGAAGTGAGCCGGGAAAAGGGCAAGGCACCGGTCATCTCCGTCTTCGGTGGAAAGATCACCACCTACCGCAAACTTGCGGAAGCTGCGACGGACAAACTCTGCCAGTTTTTCCCTCACGCCCGCGGCCCGTGGACGAAAACAGGCACTCTACCCGGTGGTGATTTCGAAAACCACGACACTCTTGAGGCAAGCCTGTCGGCCGAATACCCATGGCTTCCTGAAGCTGTCTACAGCCGCTACGTGCGCACTTACGGCACCAAGGCGTACGACTTTATAGGCGACGCAAAATCCATCCAGGATTTGGGATATCGGTTTGCCGGCACACTCTATGAGCGCGAAGTCGAATACCTTATCAAGCACGAATGGGCGATGACGTCGGAGGACATTCTCTGGCGCCGTACCAAACAGGGGCTTTATGCCACTGAAGAGAATGTCCGCGAGTTGGACCGTTTTTTGTCCGCCCGAGTAACCAGAAACGTTGACGCACTCACTGCCTGAGGATATCGCGGACACGTTGCCGCAGTTTGGGAATAACCTCTTCTTCAAACCAGGGGTTGCGACGTAACCAGAGATTATTCCGGGGGCTGGGGTGTGGTAGCGGAACCACCTCGGGCCAAACCTCCCGCCAGCGCTTCACGCGCTCGGTCACCGAAGCCTTGGGCCCGGGCAAATGCCAGGCGTGAGCGTACTGGCCGATCACCAGAGTCAGTTGCACTCCCTCCAGGCGCTCGAGCAGAAGATCCCGCCATGCTGGCGCGCACTCCGGACGAGGCGGCAGGTCCCCTGATTTCCCAGTGCCCGGGTAACAGAACCCCATCGGCAGTATCGCCAACTGCTGGTCATCGTAGAAGGTGTCACGATCCACTCCCATCCATTCACGCAGGCGGTCACCGCTGGGATCGTTGAACGGCAGGCCGGTGTCATGTACGCGACGTCCTGGCGCCTGACCCACTACCAGCAACCGGGCGGATTGAGACACCTGAACCACCGGACGTGGCTCGAGAGGCAGGTGCGCCTCGCAGATCCGACACCGGCGCACGTGGGCCACCAACTCTTCGAACGGCATCCGGGAATAGCTACGGGTCATTGCCCTCCCCCTAAACTTCCGGGTTAGCCAGCGCTTCGGCGGCTCCGAGCAGGCCGGTGTACCCTTCCATCACCACATAGACCGGTGTTGATTCAAGCAGGGGCCGCATCCGCCCCTTGTCTTCGAAACCTTTCTGGAACGGGCTCTCCAGGAAAAAATCGATAAACCTGGGGAGAATGCCACCACACAGGTAAACGCCCCCGGTGCTGCCGAGAGTCAGAACCCCATTGCCAGCAACACGCCCAAGAATCTCGCAGAAGTGCCGCAACGTCTGGCGCGCAAGCAGATCGGACTGATCCAACGCCGCGGCGGTTATTTTCTCCGGCGCGTCCAGGGCGGCGGCCACACCCTGTATATCCGCGTGGGCCTGGTAAAGGTTCAACAAACCCTGACCACACAGGATACGTTCGACGGAAACGCGACCAAACCGGGCCTTCAGAATTCGCAGGATAGCCATCTCGGTGTCGTCAGTCGGGGCAAAGTCCACGTGGCCGCCTTCGGTCATCAGCGGCACCCATCCGTGCTGCAACGGAACCAAACCTGACACTCCCAGGCCGGTGCCGGGGCCGATAACCAGCCGGGATCGCGCTGCGTTGCCCGGGCCACCGCAAACGTGGACCAGTTTATCGGCACTGACATGGGGAACCCCGAGGGCCATGGCGGTAAAATCATTGATCACCTTGAACGCGCCCCAACCAAACCGCTTGCGAACCTCCTCGCTGTCGAAACGCCAGTGGTTGTTGGTCATCCGCACCTGGGTGCCCTGCACCGGCGACGCTACCGCAAGACAGACATCCTGTACCTCCCCCACGCCGGAGCGGGCAAGGTAATCAACGATGGCAGCATCAAGATTGTCGTAGTCCCCGCAGGCAAGGACTTCAACCGCCTCAGGGGTAACGTCACCGGAGCGAACGAGAGCAAACCTGGCGTTGGTACCCCCGATGTCCCCTACCAGCGAGTAGTTGTCTTTGGTCATGCGTCGTGATTCCAGAAAAAGCTGGCGCCTTCTTCCGGGTTGCTGGCGGCTTTGCGCATCCAGCCAAACAGCTCCCGGCCCAGGCCGTGATGATAACTGCTCAGGTCCGCTTTTTCTGCCTCGCGGCTGGCAAACTCCTCTGCCGACACCTCAACTTCCAGGGATCCGGCTACCGCGTCCAGGTTGATCACATCGCCATTGCGGACCCGGCAAAGCTCTCCGCCATTCGCCGCTTCCGGATAGACGTGTATGGCAGCCGGCACCTTACCGGACGCTCCGGACATGCGGCCATCGGTGACCAGTGCAACCTTATAGCCACGGTCCTGAAGCACACCAAGGTACGGCGTCAGCTTGTGCAATTCGGGCATGCCATTGGCTTTCGGGCCCTGGAAGCGGACCACCACAACGCAATCCCGGTTCAGGTCACCCGCATCAAAGGCCGCCTTGAGTTCGTTCTGGTCATTGAACACAACGGCCGGCGCCTTCACAATCCGGTGCTCTTCCGCCACCGCAGACACCTTGATCACACCACGGCCAAGATTGCCATCCAGAACCCGCAACCCGCCGTCCGGCGCAAAGGGCTCCGCCGCCGTGCTTAGTACATCCGGCTTGGTGCTTTTCTCAGGCACCGGCTTCCATACCAACTTGTCATTCTCCAGTTCCGGCATTCGTGCGTACTGTTCCAACCCATGCCCCACAACGGTCTCAACGTCATTGTGAAGCAGACCGGCACTCAGCAGCTCTCGGATCAGGAACGGTGTTCCGCCCGCTTCGTGGAAGGCGTTCACGTCTTCCTGGCCGTTGGGATAAATACGCGTCATCGAAGGCACCGCCGACGACAACTCGGAGTAGTCGTTCCAGTCGATAATGATGCCGGCGGCTCGGGCGATGGCAATCCAGTGAATGGTGTGATTGGTGGAGCCACCAGTCACCAGCAGTGCCACCAGCGCATTCACGATACTCTTTTCGTCCACCATATCGCCCAGGCCCAACGTGCCTCCGTGGGGCTTGGACAGCCGGATGACCTGCTCGGTCGCCTCGCGGGTTAACGCTTCACGCAGTGGCGTACCTGGATTCACGAAGGCCGACCCTGGCAGGTGCAGCCCCATCACCTCTACCAGAAGCTGATTGCTGTTGGCGGTGCCATAGAACGTGCAGGTACCGGGGCTGTGATAGGACTGGGATTCTGCCTCCAGCAGCTCGTCCTTGCCGATCTTGCCCTCGGCGTAGAGCTGGCGAATGCGCTGCTTCTCTTTATTGGGCAGCCCCGACGGCATGGGTCCGGCCGGCACCAGGATCGTCGGCAGGTAGCCGAAACTTAGCGATCCTATCAGCAAACCAGGAACAATCTTGTCGCAGATGCCAAGCAACATGGTGGCATCGAACATATTATGACTCAGGGCGACCGAGGTACTCATGGCGATGGTGTCGCGCGAAAACAGGCTCAGTTCCATACCCGGCTGGCCCTGGGTTACGCCATCACACATGGCCGGAGTGCCACCCGCAAACTGCGCCACTGAGCCCATTCCGTTGGCAGCTTTGCGGATCACGTCCGGAAAGTCCTGATAAGGCTGGTGGGCCGACAACATGTCGTTATAAGCGGAGACAATGGCCACATTGGCCTTGTTCATGAATTTGAGGGTGTCTTTATCGGACTGATTACAGGCGGCAAAACCATGGGCCAGATTGCCGCAGGACAATGTGCTGCGCTGGGGTGACTGGGCTTTGAGCGCGCCCATTCTGTCCAGATAATCCTGCCGGGTGGCGCGACTGCGCTCAATAATCCGCTTGGTAACCGCGTCTACGGTCGGGTGCATAGTGGGTCTCCTGCAACTTGTTATCTAATTACTTTTTGTTCCCGTAAGTTTACTGTCTTTTTTTGCCGCTTTCACCCGCCAGTCATTCATTTTTCCATTATTTGTTGTTATATTTACTACATTAGCCACTGAAGCGAACAATAAACAATCAAATCTGGAGCCAGAATATGACTATTCGCATCGCAATTAACGGCTTTGGTCGCATTGGCCGCAATGTTCTCCGCGCACTTTACGAAAACGACTACCGAAATCAGCTTCAGGTAGTTGCCATCAACGACCTGGGAGACGCGGAAACCAATGCCCACCTACTCAAATACGATAGTGTGCACGGTCGCTTCAGCGGCATCGTGAACCACGATGCCGAATCACTCTCCGTCAACGGTGACCGCATCGCCATCACCGCGATCCGCAACCCGGAAGAACTGCCCTGGAAAGACTACCACGTGGATGTGGTCTTCGAGTGCACAGGTCTGTTTACCGCCCGCGACAAGGCCGAGGGCCACCTCAAGGCCGGCGCACGCAAGGTCATTATTTCCGCTCCCTCTTCTGACGCCGACGCGATGGTTGTCTATGGAGTGAATGACCATGTGCTGACCGCCGAACACAACATCATTTCCAATGCCTCCTGCACCACCAACTGCCTGGCACCGGTTGTTGAAGCACTGCACAGGAAGATTGGCATTGAGAGCGGCCTGATGACCACGATTCATTCTTACACCAATGACCAGAAACTAAGCGACGTATACCACTCTGATCTGTATCGCGCGCGATCGGCCACCCAGTCCATGATCCCCACCAAAACCGGTGCAGCCGCCGCCATTGGCAAGGTGATCCCGGAGCTGTCCGGAAAACTTGACGGACTGGCCGTGCGGGTTCCTACTATTAACGTTTCCCTGGTGGATTTCGGCTTCATTGCCAGCCGCGACACCACCGTGGAAGAAATCAACGAGGTCGTGAAAGCTGCAGCGGAAAACAATCCGGTCCTTGGCTACAACGCAGAGAAACTGGTTAGTGTGGACTTCAACCACAACGCCCTGTCCAGCATTTTCGACGCTAATCACACACGGGCCATGGGCCGTCATGCAAAAGTCATGGCCTGGTACGACAATGAATGGGGCTTCTCCAACCGAATGCTCGACAACGCTGTTGCACTGATGAGAAAGGCGAGCCAGTAACCCTGCTCACCTGGCATTTCACCCAGCACAACCGGAAAGCTTCACTGAAATACAAAAGGAAACTGGAACCATGCTAAGGCGCACCAAGATCGTCGCCACTCTCGGCCCCGCCACCGATTCACCAGAATCACTGTCAGCCATCATTGCTGCGGGTGTTGATGTTACGAGATTGAATTTTTCCCACGGCAGTGCGGAAGACCACATCCAACGCGCCCTGCGGGTGCGAGAGTCTGCCGCCGCCAACGGCCGGTTTGTCGCCCTGCTCGCCGACCTCCAGGGGCCGAAACTTCGCATTGCGCGCTTCGCGGAAAACAAGGTGACCCTCAAGGCCGGCCAGCAGTTTATCCTGGACGCCAGCATGGACAAGGAAGCGGGCAATGATGAGCGCGTCGGTATTGATTACGAGCAACTGATTGAAGACGTCAAACCAGGCGACATTCTGGTACTGGACGACGGCCGGATCGAAATGGAAGTGGAGTCCGTCGACGGCACCAGCATTTCCTCCCGCGTTCTTATCGGCGGCCCCCTGTCCAACAACAAGGGCCTGAACAAGCGTGGCGGCGGCCTCTCCGCCGAAGCCCTGACCGAGAAAGACAAGCAGGACATCAAAACCGCTGCCCGCCTGGGCGCCGACTATGTCGCGGTGTCGTTTGTACGCACCGCCGAAGACATGCACGTTGCCCGCCGCCTATTGAAGGAAGCTGGCTCGGAAGCCCGCCTGGTTGCCAAGATTGAACGCGCGGAACTGGCCCACGATAACGCCGCCCTGGATGCGGTCATCGATGCGTCGGACGCGGTTATGGTGGCCAGGGGCGATCTCGCGGTTGAGATTGGCGATGCCGAGTTGGTAGGCGTTCAGAAGCACATCATCAACCGTGCCCGCGCCCTGAACACCGTGGTGATTACCGCCACTCAGATGATGGAATCCATGATCGAGAACCCGATGCCAACGCGGGCGGAGGTTTCCGATGTGGCGAATGCGGTGATGGACTACACCGACGCGGTAATGCTGTCTGCAGAAACGGCGGTCGGCGACTACCCCACGGAAGCAGTGGAGGCCATGGTGCGAATTTGCATGGGTGCGGAAAAGCATCCGTCGATGCATCAGTCCAAGCACCGTATCCATGAAAGCATGGAGTTTGTGGACGAGGCGATTGCCCTTTCCGCTATGTATGCGGCCAACCATCTGGACGGTGTGACGTCGATTATCTGCATGTCGGAAACCGGTGCGACGCCGTTGCTGATGTCACGCATCAAGTCGAGCCTTCCGATTTTCACATTCTCTCGCAACCACTCTACGCAGCATCGGGTGACGATGTTCCGCGGCGTGCAGACGGTGCCGTTTGATTCGGCGACGATTCCGCCCGAGCAGACAAACTCGCGCGCGGTGGCTGAGCTGGTTCGGATGGGGGCCGTCAAGGAGGGCGACCTGGTTGTTATCACCAAGGGTGATTATGTGAATGCCCAGGGTGGTACGAACACTATGAAGATTGTTCGTGTTGGTGCGGACATTCGCTAGACGGTAATTGGGAGGTGTCGTCGTTTGTAGCCTGCTGGTTTGGTGCCAGGAGACTACGGGGCGGGGCTTCCCAAAACTGCTACGAGCACATGGATGTGCTCGTAGCGTTTCCCGAACGGCCCTACCACCAACCGCGAATACCCCAACCTCTCAGGCTACAGCTCTTGGGTAACTCACAAGCTAGAGGTCACCAAGACTCCCGCGAACAATCTCAGAAATCTGCCCCCAGTCACCGGAAGCGACAGCCTCACCAGGCGTCAACCAGGTACCACCAACGGCCGAGACGTTCTTAAGGGCCAGATAGTCCTTGGCAGTGTTGCGGCGAATACCACCGGTTGGGCAGAAAGTGACGTCCGGGAAGGGACCGGAGAAGGCCTTCAGGGCGGGGATGCCGCCGGCGACTTCGGCTGGGAAGAACTTGAATTCTCGGTAGCCCAGGTTGTAGCCAACCATCAGCTCCGAAATCGTTGAAATACCCGGCAGCAACGGCGCTTCCGAAGTCACACCGAACTCCAGAATCGCCTCGGTGACGCCAGGCGTGATCACGAACTGGGCGCCGGCGGCTTCCACCTGGCGGTACTGGGCAATGCTGGTGACCGTGCCCGCCCCGACCCAGGCGTCCGGGATCGCTTTTCGCACCTGCTCAATGGCCTTCACGCCATGAGGGGTACGCAGGGTGATTTCCAGTACTCGAATGCCACCATCAACCAAAGCCTGACACAATGGCAGCGCCTCGTCCGGGTGGTTAATGGTAATCACCGGAACAAGCGGGGAAGCGCTCAAGACCGCCTGGACGCGCTCGCGGTGAAAATCAGACAATTGGTTCATACATATCTCCGGTATAACAAATCTCGGGCAGACAGCCTCAAGCGCTCCAATAAACCTGCAACCCCGGTTTCAGGAACGCGCGGATGGGCATTTCGCGGATATTTTCGATATCGCTGCAGGCAGCCTGCAAGGTTTTCAGCTTGTCATCCCCTTTCAGGTGCATCGCCGTGAAACCCGCGCGACTCAAGGCCCGCAGCGTCAGCGTAATTCGTTTCTGGGACTGAGAAGGCGGCGTCATCGGAGCCACGACTTCCGCCGAGTCCGTATCCAGGGCCCGGTCGAGCTCAGGCGCATCGGGAAACAATGACGCCGTATGGCCGTCGTTTCCCATGCCCAGGATCAGTACATCCAGCGGCAGATGGAGCTTTTCGAGGGCAGCCTCCGCAGCTGCCAGACCTTCGGCCGGCGTGTCGCCAGGCTGTTTGAGGGACAGGTACCGGGCTTCTGACGCTGAGCCTTGCAAAAGGTTTTCCCGCACCAGGCGGGTATTGCTGTCGTTGTCGTCTTCGGGCACCCAGCGCTCGTCCGCCAGCAACACGTCAATACGCGCCCAATCCAGCGGTTTTTCCCGCAAGGCCTCGAAAAATGGCAGCGGGGTTGAGCCACCGGACACCACCAGACTGGCGCGGGGTGCAATCAGCAGCCGCTCCGAGAGGTGCTTCGCGACCGCATTCGCCAACGAAATTGCGGTGTCGTTGGGGGTATCAAAAAAATACGCATCCACCGACTCCGGCAGGTTAAGGTCATGCATCTTCATACCAGCTCCTTCCGTCACGGGTAATCATGGCGATGGAGGCAACCGGGCCCCAGGTACCTGCCGCGTAACGTTTTGGCGGGACGCCACTGTCGTCCCAGTTGCGCATGATCTGGTCAACCCATTGCCAGGCGTGCTCCACTTCGTCGCGACGGACGAACAGATACTGATTGCCTTTCATGACCTCCCAGAGCAAGCGCTCGTAGGCGTCCGGGATACGGTCGGTTTCGAAGGTTTCCGAGAACGTCAGTTCCAAAGGCCCCTGGCGCAGTCGCATGCCCTTATCCAGACCCTGGTCCTTGGTGAGAATTTGCAGGGACATACCCTCATCCGGCTGCAAGCGGATGATGAGTTTATTATTCGCCAGGTGCTTCTGATCCGGATCAAAGATGTAGTGTGGCGCTGGCTTGAAGTGAATAATGATCTGCGACAGCTTTTCCGGCAGGCGCTTGCCCGTGCGGATGTAGAACGGCACGCCGGACCAGCGCCAGTTATCGATCTCGGCTTTCAGGGCCACGAAGGTTTCGGTCTTGCTGCCGCGCGCCGCGCCCTCTTCCTCGAGATAGCCGGGCACGGGCTTTCCGCCACTGGTGCCAGCGGTGTACTGCCCGCGAACGACATGGGTATCCATCATGTCCGAAGTGATGCGGCGCATCGCCTTCAGCACTTTCACCTTCTCATTACGGATGCTGTCTGCGGACAGGTCTGACGGTGGATCCATGGCGATCAGGCACAGGAGCTGAAGAAGGTGGTTCTGCACCATGTCGCGAACCTGACCGGCTTTGTCGAAATAGCCCCATCGGCCTTCGATACCTACGCTCTCAGCCACGGAGATCTCGACGTGGGAAATATGGTTCTGATCCCACTGGGAGGCAAAAAGGTTGTTGGCAAACCGCAGCGCGATCAGGTTCTGGACCGTTTCCTTACCCAGATAATGGTCGATACGGAACAACTGGTTTTCGTTGTAGACTTCACCCAACTCATCGTTGATGACCTTGGACGACTCCAGATCGTGACCAATCGGCTTTTCGACAACCACACGGGTGTTGTGATCACAGCAGTTGTTTGCCCTGAGGTTACGCGAAATCTCGCCGTACATGGCTGGTGGTGTGGCCATGTAGACAATCAGGTTGCTGGGTTCAGCGCTGCGCCAGTCGTTGAGGGCACCGTAGCCATCTGGGTTGGTAAAATCGAGGAACTGGTAATCCACGCGCTGCAGAAACTGCTCGGCCACATCGGCATCAAATTCGCCTTTCTTGACGTGCTCTTTCAACTTGCCAAGAAGCGTCTTGCGAACCTCGTTGCTGTCTGCCTTATTTCTCGCGATTGCCAGGATACGGCTGCCCTTGTGGAGCAGCCCGGCGCGCTCAAGCTGATACAGCGCGGGAAACAGTTTGCGTTGCGCCAGATCACCAAGCGCACCAAACATCATCAGGTCACAGCGGGTATTTATCGGATCAGCCATCGGTTCCTTCTCTCTTTGTTTTCATGCGGCAGCGCACTACCGCACGACTCGAGGCATCAATGTAGTAATTTTATGCAAATAATGACACCAAATATGACACTTTCCAAGGAAATTTTCGAATTGATGACACTTTTACTACCACAAACCTCCCAAAAACACGCTATAATCAGCGCGGATTTTCACAAGAACGCCGATGATTCAGGGAGTATCCCAAATGGCTGCGAACCAGGCGCAACGCGATGACAACCTGCTCGAAGATATCCAGCTTAGACTGGACACGCTCAATAAATCAGAGCGCAAGGTTGCCGAGGCGATTCTTCGCGACCCAAGTGCCGCCACCCGTTACAGCATTGCCGCTCTGGCCAGGGCGGCGGACGTCAGTGAGCCAACCGTCAACCGCTTCTGTCGCGGCTTTTCAGCCACCGGCTTTCCCGATTTTAAGATACGCCTGGCCCAGAGCATCGCTACTGGCACACCATATATCGGTCAGAACGTGGAGCCCGACGACACTGTCGCAGAGTTCTCCGACAAAATCATGCTCAGCACCATTGCCAGCCTCGACAAGGCTCGTCAGGCCCTTGACCCCAAGGCACTGGCATCGGCCATCGACTATCTGATCCAGGCCAAGCAGATCAACTTCTTCGGCATGGGCGGCTCCGCACCGGTTGCCATGGACGCCCAGCACAAGTTCTTTCGTTTTAATATCCCGGTCATGTCGTACGATGACGCCCTGATGCAGCGCATGGTAGCCGCTGGGGCCACCAAGGGCGATGTCATCGTGCTTATTTCCTACACCGGCCGCACCCGCGAAACCGTTGAAATTGCACAGCATGCGCGCACCAACGGCGCTACCGTAATCGGGATCACCATGCCTGGATCGCCACTGGCAGACGTTTGCACGGTGGTCATTGAGGTAACGGCGCCGGAGGACACCGAGGTTTATATGCCAATGTCATCCCGCATTATTCACCTGACAGTGATCGATATCCTTGCGACCGGCGTCACCCTCAAGCGCGGGGCGGATTTCCTGGGCCACCTGAAAAAAATCAAGGAAAGCCTGAAACCTACCCGCTTCCCGACAACCTAAGCGCGCCGCTTTTAAAAGGTAACGAAGCCACTGATTTAGCATCTCATCCTTCTACGCCCCTCCTCCCCCTGAAAACTCACCCCCCTTTTTCTTCAGGGCGGAGGATGCACCACCCCTCCCGTTACAGGACTATGAAATCCGGTTTCCCAATGTCTGATTGGCAGAAGCTGCAATCAAGGGAACCGGAAGCCTGATCCGGAACTGACTGTCCACGACACGATGTCGGAAATTCCGCTTCCCTGACATTCAAAAAAGACAAAAAGCACAGGACACAGATGATGCAAAACAATAAGCGCTTTTTCCCGAACAAACTCCCGCTTGCGGTTGCGGTCACAGCTACCATCATGGCTACGCCCGCCATCGCCGTTGATTTTCATGGCTACGCCCGCTCAGGCCTTTCCACCAACACCAGCAGTGGAGGAGAACAAACCTGTTTCGGTAGCGGTGCCAACGGCCACTTTGTTGGACGCCTTGCAGACGAATGCGACACTTATGCAGAGCTGGCCTTTGGCGACCAACTCTTCAGTCAGGACGGTAAAACGTTCCGCTTCGACTCCATGGTCTCCTACGAAGCCATCAACCAGGGTAACGACTACCAGGCATTTGATGGCGCCGACGACGTCAACGGCGTCGATTTTGCCGGCCAGGAAACCACCCGCAACAACGGCAACCCCTACAGTGGCGGCGAAGTCGCGGTGCGTCAGCTCTACGTGTCCGGGACCAACGTCATTGAATCGCTGCCTGGCGCCACGCTCTGGGCCGGCAAGCGCTTCTACAAGCGTCATGACGTGCACCAGCTGGACCTGTTCTACATCAACAACTCCGGCTACGGTGCCGGCGTTGAAAACATCCAGGCCGGTGCTGGACAGTTCTCCGCTGCATGGATCAACTTCGACAAGCAGGAAAGTGACACCATCGTCCAGAACAACAAGCTGGATCTGCGCTACGCCTTTCCGGTTGGCGAAAGCACGCTGACACTGGCGGGCATCTATGGCATGGCCGACCTGACCGATGAGCAGGAAGCGGCCGGCATCATGGACGAAGACGGTTTCTTTGGTACCGTTGAGCTTGCGACGGGCTTTATGGGCGGCTTTAACAAGTTCGTCCTGCAGTATGCGACCGACTCACTGGGCGAAGCAGCATTCAATAACCAGGGTGGCAACTCAAGCCTCAATGGCCCCTACTATCCCGGTACGCTTGAGAAGAGCTGGCGGGTTCTGAACCATGGCGTGATCAAACTCGGTGGCCCGTGGGAGCTTGGTTACTCCGCCCTGTATTCCAAAGGTGAAACCTACGGCCCGATCAATGAAGAAGAACCCACCCGCCTGAGCGTTGTTGCTCGCCCGATCTACAACTGGAACTCCGTGACCAGCACGGCTCTGGAAATTGGCTACGAGGACGTGCACCAGCCCTATAACGACGAAGAGACCGATCTTCAGAAGGTTGCTATTGCGCAGCAGTGGAGCGCCGGCCCCGGTTACTGGGCACGCCCGGTGATCCGCGCCTACGCAGCAGCGTTCTTCGGCGATCAGGCGGAAGCCGCTCGCAGTGAGGGCATCGATGGCGACATCCAGATTGGTGCCCAGATAGAAGCCTGGTGGTAAGGCTCTAAACCCCCACACTCTCGTTGGATCTCCTTGGGCCGGCTTTTAAGCCGGCCTTTTTTGTGCACCCCCCTTTATTTTCTACTCCCCGTACGCCCCGCGGACTACGCCTGCAAAAGTCCGCTGCCGAAGGATGTGTGCCGAATCGCTTCGCGCAACTATGACCGTGTGACGCTTGCGTACAGGTCCTGCCGGTTCGCAGGCAACACCCCAAACAAAAACAATGGCAAAAGGATACGCGTTATGCCTGACCATAAACGGGTCGCAGGCGGCTGGGCCCTGGTACTCTCCCTGGCCCTTGTCGGCTGTAACTCCGATAGCAGCAGCTCTTCACCCGATTCCGACAACAACGGTGGAAACGACGACTCAACCGCCCTGCTGGAACCTGGTGACAACGAAGCCATCCTCTATTACAAACGCCCCGCCGGTGACTACGACGGCTGGGGGCTCCATCTCTGGAACGACGCCGCAGCCGGTTGCGATGGCCTGGCTGAAGGCGTGCCCACCGAGTGGAGCGATCCACGCACCGCCAGTGGCGTGAACGACACCTACGGCGCCTACTACATTATTCCCATGCGCGACGGTGGCGACTGCATGAACTTCATCATGCACAAGGGTGATGAGAAAGACCTGGGTGATAATGATAAACGCTGGCATTTTGGCGCCCTGGGCAATCGGATCTTCACGGTCAGTGGCAGCCAGTTGCTCTCCCCTGACCCGATCGAAGCCGAGGGCCTGGCCATCGACGGCGCCAAGGCACACTGGCTGAATGCCAATACGCTTGTTTTTGCCGACACCGCCACGGTAACCCGAGTCGAACTTCGATATGACGCTGGCGCAGGCATCACTGTCGATGACGCCAATAAAACTCTGAACGGGGGCACCGCTATTGAGCTGAGCGCAACCACCCTGTCGCCAGAGCTGGAAGAAGCATTCCCCCATCTTGCGGGCTGGCCGGCCTATAGCGTGAACACAGACAGTCAGACCAAAATGGACGCTTTACGCGGCCAACTGATTGCCGGCGCCTACAACAATGCAGATGAGCTGATATCCGCCACCCGCCTTCAGATCCCGGGTGTGCTCGACGACCTTTATGCCTATGACGGCACTCTGGGCGCTACCGTTAGCGGCGCCGATACCGGGTTTGCGGTTTGGGCCCCAACGGCCCAGAGCATGCGCCTGCACGTGTTCAATGCTGACGGCAGCATGGTGAGCGGCTATCCGGTAGATATGACCCGGGACAACGGTGTCTGGAGGCATACTGGCAACACCGCCGATGTCGACCGTAAGTTCTACCAGTATGAAGTGACGGTCTACCACCCCCGTACCGATGCCATCGAAACCACCATGACATCGGACCCCTATGCACTGAGCCTTTCCGAAAATGGCGTGTATGCGCAGGTCGTCGACCTGGCTGACAGTGACCTGAAACCGGCCAACTGGAACAGCCTGACCCCACCGACAGCGCAGGCACCCGAGGATGTCGTGGTGTATGAAACCCATATTCGCGATTTCAGCGCCACCGACGAAACCGTTGCAGTTGCCAACCGGGGCAAGTATACCGCCTTTACGGAATCCACCAGCGATGGCGTCACCCATCTGGAAGGTCTGGCGAACGCCGGCATCACCCATCTCCACCTGCTGCCGTCCTTCGATATCGCAACGATCAACGAAGACCCGGCCGAGGTGGTCAATATCGACGACGACTTCAGCAAACTATGCGACCTGTCTGACGAAGCCGCAGCGAACTATGCGGACCACTGCGGCAGTGGCGATACTATCCGCACGGTCCTGGCATCCTTCGACCCTGCAACCGGCGACGCCCAGGCGCTGTATGGCACTTTTCGTGGCCTCGACAGCTTCAACTGGGGCTATGACCCCGTGCACTACACCGTTCCCGAGGGCAGCTATGCCTCCGATGCCAACGGCGTGACCCGGATACGGGAATTCCGCGAGATGGTGCAGTCCGCCACCAATCTGGGCCTGAACGTGGTCCTGGATGTGGTCTACAACCACACCAACGCCTCCGGGCTTGCCGACAAGTCGGTTCTCGACAAGCTGGTCCCCGGCTACTACCACCGCCAGAACCCCGAAACCGGTGTTGTTGAGCAATCAACCTGCTGTGAAAACACCGCGTCCGAGCACCGGATGATGGAAAAGTTAATGATCGACTCCCTGGTCACCTGGACGTCGGAATATGGCATCTCCGGATTCCGCTTCGACCTGATGGGGCATCACATGCTGTCAAATATGGAAAAGGCGCTGGACGCCGTAACCGCTGTCGATCCAGACACCTACTTCTACGGTGAGGGCTGGAACTTCGGTGAAGTCGCCAATAACGCTCGTGGCGTCAACGCCATCCAGCCGAACATGGCCGGAACGGGCATCGGCTCCTTCAACGACCGCCTGCGTGACGCCGTACGTGGTGGTGGCCCCTTCGATGGCGGCGACGCACTGCGCGCCAACCAGGGCTTCAGCAATGGTCTATTCAGCATTCCCAACGACCGAAACAGTGGCAGTGACGCTGAGAAAACTCGACTACTGCAGATCAGCGACTGGATCCGTATTGGCATTGCCGGCAGCCTGAGCGACTATTCGCTGGTCACCGCCGATGGCACCACCAGGACCGGCGCGGAGATCGACTACAACGGCCAGAATGCCGGGTATACCAGCGATCCCCAGGAAATTATCAACTACGTCTCCAAACACGACAATCAGACGCTATGGGACAACAACCAGTACAAAGCGGATTTCGCCGCCACGCTTCAGCAACGGGCCCAGATGCAGGTGGTGGGCCTTTCCGTCCCCATCCTCAGCCAGGGCATTCCCTTCATCCATATGGGCTCGGAATTGCTGCGCTCCAAATCCATGGAAAGGGACAGTTACGATTCTGGTGACTGGTTCAATGAAGTCGACTTCGGCTACCAGGAAACCGCCTGGAATCGTGGTCTACCCCGTCAGGACAAGGACGGCGCAAACTGGGACCTGATCACCGAGATCACCGGCCAGTTCCAGGCCGGCCCGACCCCAAGCGAGATCGACTACACCCGCGAGCAGATCGAGAAACTGTTGATGGTTCGCAGCGAAAGCGAGCTCTTCCGTCTACGCACCGCTGAACAGGTCAGTGAAAGGCTGGCGTTCCACAACACCGGCCCCAGCCAGATACCCGGCGTGATTGCTTTCAGTCTCGACGACGGCCCCAACAACGGCCTGACCGATCTGGACAGCGACGTGGATCAGATCGTCGTGGTGATCAACAGCACAGGGACCCAACAGGCACTGGACACCAGCCTTAACGAGGCCTTCTCCGTGATGACGGACACCTCCCCGGAACAGACCGCTGCAACAGCAAACGGCACCTTCACGGTACCCGCCCTGTCAGTCGCTGTATTCAATCGATAAGGCCGCTGACAACGGCCCCTGGCGGCCCCATGGAAGAACAGATCCATGGGGCCAGCAACCATAAAGGAGACAATCATGAACAGAAAACTCACAACGCTGGCTTTGGCCTCGGTTATAGCCATCACAGCCGGTTGCGCCACCACCGGTGGTGAACGCGACTACAGCAAATCCCTGTATCTACGCGGGCAATTTGCCTGGTGGGATGCCTTGCCGGAATACAAGGTCAAGAAAGTGGACAGTGGGCTCTATCGCACGGAAGTGGAACTCAAGGCTGACGGGCAACCCTATGAGTTCAAGTTTGGTGATGCCAACTGGACGTCGGGTACCAATTGCGGCTATCTGTCGGAAGAAGACAAAGATGTGCAGTTAAACAAGCCGGTAAAGGCGAATTGTTCCGCTGTCTTCGAAAACTTCCGCTTTACCCCGCCCGAGACCGGCACCTACGGTTTCTACTTCGATGTTCGCGGGGAAACCCCCGAAATCTACATCAACGAGGCATCGAGTAGGAGGGGGAGTTACCTCCCCCGTCCTCTCACACCACCGGGCATACGGTTCCGTACCACGGCGGTTCATGATTGGCTCTGAAGCCGAACCATCGTATCCAGCAAGCTTACCAGAGACAGACGGTCAAACAC
>NZ_JBSXOB010000060.1:0-7857 GCF_056857915.1 Marinobacter sp. B-12
GTCTGCCGCCTTCAACCTCTTTCAGGATCTTGACGATCTGGGACTCGCTGTACCGTGACTTTTTCATGTCGCTCTCCGTTTGCCTCATTGTAGGCCGGAGAACTCTAATTACGCATGCACCGATTTTAGGGGATGGTTACACATGGGGCCCCGGCGTTTCAACAGCTTCACTATTTGCGCAGGTTCCACTTTGGTCATATTTGCCATACTGATAATCATCTGTATCACGCTTTTGAGTCAGGTTCCCAATGTCATCGTAGCTGTACTGCCAGATATTGGATCCGACTTCTTCAGTCTTCAGGCGATTGAGACCATCATAAGTGAACGATTCGTGAACATCCTCTAACTCGTTCTGTCGTGACGTTAGATTTCCACCAGAATCGTAGCCGTATTTACTGGCCTGGAGTAACTCAGAGGGTACAGTACCAGTGCCTGACTGAATGCTACGAACAAGGCCCCGTTCGTCATATTCACGTCGGGTAGTAAGCCCATTACCGAGCAATACTTCCTTAGCATCACCATAGACATTGTAGGCGGTGGCGGACCAAACGATACTCTGCTCCGAACCGCTGGTTACGTCCAGAATTTCGGACAAATATCCGTTTCGGTAATTTCGACGGATCGTAAAACCCGATGGGTACTCTACCACTCTCTCGCGACCAAATTGGTCATAGCCGTAACTGAACACAAACCGCTTTGGCTCAGAGGAAGCAGCCGTTGTGATGGTCGTGGTGGTGGCACTGAGATTGCCGCTTGCAGCCTCATAGGCGTACTCTTCGGAAAACTCATCATTCCTCATGGCGCAAAGACGACCGAAACCACAGTCTCGCCCATCTTGGTTCACATCGTAGTACCAATGATCAACTGAATCGGTTTCAGGGTGAGTGCGCATTTGCTTTCTGCCGAGCCGATCATACTCGTACAGAAACGTCTTGCTGTTGCCATTGTCCGCAATGAGTCCGAGCTGTGCCTCTTTTACTACTTCCCCAACCGAATTGTAGGTAGTGATGGTTCTTCCAGTATCGGGATCATCAAGGATCTTGCGGTTACCAGCATCGTCATAGATTACGTCGATAATCGAGGCTTCATTGGCGTCTGACGAGATATTCCTAGTTTGGATAAGGCGTCCTTTAGCGTCGTACCTTAGCCTAGTGACGATAGCATCGGAGCTGTTCTTGTATTCTGAAATGCTCACGGTTTTGCCACGCAAGTCCTGCCTTTCAGTTCGCTTGGTCGTCCTGTCCGGGACTTCTGAATCGTCTTCGTCTTTTGTCAGATTCTTCGTCACTTCGACAAGTTGACCGCTGCCAGTCCCTTTGCGGTAACGCGTCTCGGTAGAGCCATCCGGAAAGGTCACAGTCTGCAGATCTTGGGAATCTTCATATCTATATTGCCTGAACGGCGCTGATTCGCCTGCAAAGTGCGGATACGAATCCTTCTTTTTGCGACCCCTTTGATCAAAAACTGTTTGCTTCACTATCCACTGGCCATCGAAGCCTGACTCAACCTCGGCTACTTCGTTACCGAATTGGTCATAATAAACTTCACTGTTCGACCCATCGTGGTTGCGCTGGCGAATCATATAGGCAGCACGTGCAGAATAGTTCTGACAACTCTGGCCTTCGCAAAACTCATAGTCACGAACCCACCCAGAACCATCTGGATTATCCACTCTCTTCACGCGGCCCAATGGGTCGTATTGTTGTCTGACTCTTAACGAGTTCGCGTCCGTCGTCTCGGTCGGTTTGCCATGGCGATAATCAACGCTCAACGTGGTTGAGTGCCCTTCAGCATTTATTATTGACGATGGAAAAACGCCATAGTCATACTCGGGGAATTGATCGGTTCTCGCTTCAATCCGGTTTTCCGGTGGCACGTAGGAAGGACTCTCCACTGTGATGCTTGCAAGTCTCGCGGCACCACTGGCTGTAGGCTGGTAATTGAACGTTTCCTTCACGCCGTCAGCAGCGTCAACTCCGGACGACTCCGTTCGATCCCCTACCACATATGGCCAACCATCAGCGGGCTCGTACTTTGTAATTGAAACCAGTTCTTTTTCGCCTGATACCTCTCGTCCTTCCAAAGAAAGGGTGGGCGACTGGTGAATGACCTTCTTTTCGTTCAGGAAGGTTGGGTGCGCCGCACTGTATCGGGTCTCAACAGTTTCTGAAAATTCTATGACGTCAATGCCACAGTCGTCCGAGTTCTCGATACAGTTGAACGGATCCCCATCGCCGGCCCCCATATCCATGACTTTAAAGCGTCGGTTACCGAAATTATCCAACTCCACGACAACTCTTTCGCTACCTATTGGGTTTCCTTCCAGATCGAACTCACTGTTAAAGCGTTTGCTCATATAGGGCTGAATTACACCATCAATCCCCGTCTCGTAGGCGGACCACAGGTTCAGGGACTTACTAATCGTTCGGTCATTACTGGTATTCTTAACCGTTTTTGCGAGGACACGTCCAACGTAAGGGAATTCAGGGAATTGCCTTTCATAACCGTACGAGGACACACCGGGCAACTCCGCTCCCCAGAAGTAGACTTTTTCTTCTCTGTTCTCATAAGCCGATGTCTTTGTCAGACTTTCAAAACCCAGAAAGCCACGCCCATTCAGGTCACGTTGAGCATTCTTGTACTGGTACTGAACACTTCCTGGCTCGCCGCTTGGAGTTGGAACGGTGACCGAATGAACGACGCTCATAGGTGAGGCGAATGTTCTCTTCTCATTTCCTGAAATATAGGAATAGTCGTGAACATTTTCATTATTGAGCCGTTCATACTTCACGGTGATTCGGCTGTTATCTCCGTTTGGATAAGCCGTTACAAAACCCGTAAGTTTGTTTTCGGAAGATATCTCACGACCATATAACTTGTAGCCATCGCCGTCCGCCACAAGTATATCCGAGCTACCATCTCCATCCGCATCGAAAACCAGTACTTTGTTATTCAGATCTTCGGCATTCGCCTGAGTTATACCTAGGTTATCAACCTCATATACGATCTTTCCTTCATCGTCAGGGAAGCCCCGCAAAAGAATGAGACTGTTTCCATATTGAGAAATCTCTGGAGAGGGGCCATTGATAATCAATAGGTCAGGCACTCCGTTCTTATCGTGATCCATAACCCGAACCCGGTCCTCCAACGGTTCGCTTTCAGTTACTGGCAAATCTAAAATCTGCGATAAGGGTTCGCCATTAAACCCGGACACATCAGTGAATGTTAATTGTCGGGGGTTGGAAAATTCGCCTCCCTTATTGATAACAATGGACAGCCTATCCAGATTAGTAATCACTTCACCTGAGTGGCTTCCAAAAGACACAACGTCTGTTAATCCATCTCCGTTAACGTCAACGGCAACAGAGTTATCCGCAGTCACCAGATTATTGCTCTCGGTTCTTAGATCAAATATGGAACTATCATTGTGTATTTTAAAAACGCCATCTTTTTTCTCAATAATTTCCGAACCAGGCTCTTGGTCAAAGTTGACTGCCTGGTAGTTCAACATTTTGAGATTAAAATCAGAGTTGAAAGAGTAACTTCCAATGACTTTGGACCACTCCATATCCTGAACATCCGGATTATCACAGGATGGAGATGCAACGAATATATCTACCTCACCGTCAGCATCGAAGTCGCCAATCATCGGCTTGTAGAGATCAGTCTGAGGATTGAACTCTGCCGCATCTTCCTGCGCAATACAAAGCCTGACATCACCTCGACTAATCGATGATGGGGTGCTCATTGACTGAGTTTCAGGATTATAGCTTTGCCGCTTCCAAGAATACTTAAATGACATGAAGTCATAAGGGACAACATCATATTCCGGAGGATGGTATTTATCGTAAGGTGGATAATAGGCTATTGCATACCCAGTGGCCGTTGAATCAATGGGACTCCAATCTGTTTCTTTGCATTTAACATCCTGCCAGGTTCTTCCATACTGATCTGGATTGTTATCCGGAAGCCCATGGTAAATAACTGAGTAGTTTCCATTACTCGTGTTTACATCACACCGAACCCCAAGGTCTTTCCAACCTCCATCATCGATTCTTTCGTAATAGCCTTCCTTGGTTGTTAAATTGTATTCCTCCTGAATCAACTCCCCGTTTAAATAAATGATCCCTTGCTCGCCATCATTGGTAATAAATGGCGTGACCATATACCTGTCGTCACCGCCCGTCTCAAGTGTTTCATAAGTTGGTGAGCTACCGGCTGGGCCACCGTATCGAATTTCAACAGTTCCTCCCTTCCCTGAACGGATCAAATCATCAAATCCATCGCGATTCCAATCCATAACTCTGAGAGATACCGTCTCCCTCGGGTCGAAGGAGTCCTTAACGGGGAACGGTAGCCAGTCTGCAACTGATGGTTCCGGCTGATACTCCAGGTCAAGGGGAAGGCCACATTTACTTTTTCCAGACTGCGCATCTGCACTGCAAAGCTGGATATTGTTCAATGTCAATAAGCCGATTAGGCCTGATGATTTATAATGAAAATTATAATCCCGAACTTTCTTACCAGACATGTATACATTGATTCTTTTTAGGAACATGTCGAGATCACGGGGGTGTCCAGCAAAGTAACGAACTAACTTATCATTACGCCCTCGCTGATACTTAAAGCGGACTTCACTTTCTCCATAGGTTATGAGAGAGGGGTAAATCGCTTGTGCGCTGACACTCTTAGGATCGTATTCGTATTTTATTTCGTGATCGAAACGGTCTGTTTCCTTGGATATCGCCCATAGCTCTTCCCTCAAAGGTTTGTATAAACGCCGTGTTCCATCGTTATGAGTTGCAACAATATCATCTCCGGATCTTTTATAGCGTACACGAGTATCTACCTCAGTCCGGTAGGTAGCATCCGCAGCCCAGTAATCTTCCCCTTCTTCCAGCATCAACCGCTGCCCACCGACACAAAGACGATCATCGTCTGTCAACGTTACTCCGCCAAAGACTTCCTCTCCGTGGGCAGGTGTTTTTGAGCAGCGATTGACGGTAGATATGCCGGACAACCCCCATCCCTGCCCAAGAATGCCATTTCCACCTTTGTCATTGTAATTCACTGACAGGCGGGGCCCGTGGTCATTTAAACCCTTGGGGACGTCTACTCCAAGTCGGTAGGTTGCGGCACCCTGTGCGCTGACATCGAATGAGCCTTCCGTCGTACCAACAACCGTCGGGTCTTCTGGAAAACTTTGAACAGGATACGACGCTTTTTGGGGAGAAATAGGATCTCCGCCTTTTTCATATTTCAGTTCAATATTGCTCCCACTATCGGAAGCAGTTACGGAAACATCGACATCTCCAGAGCTCTTTGACTGAATGCGGTGATCAACGAACCCATCATTGTTTATATCGTCCGCCAGGATCTCTAAATCTGAATCGGCGCTGTTTATTTCTCCGTCAAACTTATATCCGGGGGGAAGTTCCTGCAGCGTATATGTACCGTCTTCATTGCGCTCTAATACATAACTAATCTCATCACTCTCGAACTCAACATCAATTCCATACGGAATTCCAACTGTCTGTTTCCTGGCTTCAACGAGAATATCGTCCGCGGATCCATCCCCGCGGTGATCGATATAGTAGATTTCGTGAGAAGTATCACTCCAGTTCGATGCCCATACCGGCAGAACACTGCATGTCAGCACTATACCAATAATGCCGGAAACAAACGTAAAATTGCTCATACGAAACCCTTGACTGCGAACGTCCTTGCTGAATTTCATTTAATTTATTAGTTGACCGGAGCACCGGACTCGCCGTGTATAGCGTGGACTTCACCGCTATCGGAGCCTACGTAAATAACACCATCAGCCCCCACTCTCGGAGATGATCTAACCGGAGCACCCGTGCCGTATTTCCACAGTTCTTCGCCAGTCTCGGCGTTGATGGCGTATACATGCCCGTCGTCTGAACCGAAATAGATGATGCCCAGTTCTGACACTTCCGGCGTGGTACGAATTGAGTCGTTGGCAGAGCTCAGAACGACTGGCTCATAAGGCGATAGCGGGTCGATTTTGAGCAACTCGCCTGCGGATGTTCCTATCACCAACTCGCCACTTTGGAGCAGTACCGGAGATGACCGCAGGGGCGCGCCGGTATCAAGTGACCAAAGTTGATTGCCTTCCGAATCGTAGGCGTACAAGTGGCCGTCATCGGAACCGATATAAGAAGTACCATTGAGATCTACTGCCGCTCTCGTTCTGATCGCATCACTGGTTTGTGCCTTCCACTTTGCCAGTCCCGGTGCCCCCGGATACCAACGCGGATCACCTGGATCTGTCTCTGCAAGGTACTCCTCGGTATTGGAATAGCCGTCGCCATCAGGGTCCATCTGCCCATCTGCGGTATCATTCGGGTTTAGCTGATATTCGACTTCCCAACCGTCGTCCATGCCATCCCCGTCACTATCCAGCTCATTGGCCTTGGTGTGATGGATGTGGTGTTCATCTTCGTTACTCAACCCATCGCCATCCAGATCCGTTGTTGCATCGGAAGCATCCAATGGGTTCAGACCGTTCGCTAATTCCCACTCGTCCGGAAGGCGATCACCGTCATCATCCTGATCCTGACTGTTGCCAACTCCATCACCGTCTGTATCAAGGCACTCCAGAGGGTCTTCTTCGAAAGCGTCGTCTTGATTCAGACAGCCATCACCATCGATATCCGTGTCGCTATTATTGCCAATGCCATCACCATCGAGATCCGCCCATTCGCTGCTGTCCTCGGGGAATACATCGCCGTTGTCTCCGTAGCCGTCACCATCGGCGTCAGCCCATTCATCGGGGTTAAAAGGGAATGCATCGTCTTTATCTGGAATGGAGTCGCCATCAGAGTCGAGGTGTCCCAGGCCCTTAAACCCGGCGGTCATGACAACCAGCGTGCGGTCACCGTCAGACTTTGCATACAGGTGGCGACCATCGGGACTGGCAGCCACCGCATCCCAGTTACGAGCCCCGATTTCATCGGCACCCGATGCTTGGTCAAGCAATTTAAGGGCATCATCGTCGCGGTAATACGCTGAGACCCTTGAACCACTGTAGGTATAGGCCAGACCCGCCCCGGGGTTTGAAAACAGCCAACCATAGCGGATATTTATATTGCCGGTGCGCTCTGGCTGATCAGGACTCGTCTCTATCAAGCTATTACCAAGATAGCCATCCCCTGTCATGTAGAGAGCAGATGTCGCTTCGAGACCCGCGACCACAATCGGCTCCGGATTTGATGACGAGGCATCCGCAATCTCACGGTGAGTCGCTAACGTGCCATCCGATTCGTCACGGGCAAGCACCCAAAGCTCTTCGCGGCCCTGTGCATATACCCATGCACCGTCCTCACTGATCACAAGCCCATTGGCCGCGCCAAAAGAGGTGCCTTCATTGAGGTAATGACTGCGGAAGCTCAAATCGCCCGTTGAAGTGTCTCGATCAAAAATCAGGATGCCACGACCACGGACGCCCACGTAAAGATGCTGGCCTTGCGGAGACAGAGCAACTGCGCTCTCAGACAAGGAGGTACCCGCATAGGCAACCCCCGCCTCCATTTCAGTACCGTTGTCTGCAACCTGCAACTCAAGTGAAGATACGAAGGTAATCTCACCAATGTCGCTGAATTTATAGTGGTGTAGCAGCTGCTGAGCGGGGAAAGAGGTTTTCTCATTTCCAACGAGATACAAATCATCACCGCTTGCACTGAACGTCATCGCATGCGCGGTGCCTTCTGCAAACAGTTCCGACAGCTTCGTCAGCTTGCCCGTCTCAGAGTCCCGACCATAGCTCAACAACCTCGAACCCGCAGAAGCAACCACATAGTCACCGCTCGGATGAACCGCTATTTGTCCATCGTC